>CAJUTM010000023.1 GCA_910589595.1 uncultured Eubacterium sp. | reverse complement strand
TTGTAACAAAAAGAACCCCGTATTTATGCGGGTTCTGGCGTTTCGCAAACGCCTATATATACCAAAAAATAAAAGGAGGGTGTTCCAAATGTTCAAAAACAAAAAAATGAGTACGCTCATAACGATTGCCGTATCCGCTGTTACTGCAATCTGTATTGCCGGATTGTTCCTTGTTGCCAACTACAACATGACTACGGCAATGAAAAAGACAGCAATGAACAATATGAAGACGTCACTGGAGGCAAGGGAGAGAATTGTTGACCAGTACGTCAGGGATTCGGAGACCATTTTGATTTCGTACAGTCAGGCTCCAATCATTGCAGATTTGTTGAAAAACCCAAAGGATAAGGCGATTCAGCAGCGGGCGCAGCAGTATACGGAGAGTTATTTCAAGAAGCTGACCCAGTGGGAGGGCGTGTATACATCCCGTTGGGAGGATACATACGTGTTGGCGCATAGTAATCCTAAAGTAGTCGGCATTACTACCCGAAAAGGGGATGCCTTAAAGGCGCTACAAAATTCGATGAAAGAGGCAAAAGATATTTATAATACGGGAATTATCGTTTCTCCGGCTTCGAAAAAGCTGATTTTATCAATGTATTGTCCGGTTTATGATACGGATGGTTCGACGATTATCGGTTATGTGGGCGGCGGGCCTTTTGCAGAGGGTCTGAAAGTTCTGCTCGATGAGTTGAAAGTAGACGGCTTGGAGAATGCCGAATTTGCCATGATTAATACGGAGACGAAAACTCACATCTTCAATAAGGATGAAAAGAAAATGGCTACTGAAATCAAAGAAGCTACTTATTTATCCATTATTGACCAGTTGAGTAAGAATGTAAAGGTTACGGATGGCACAATGGAATATAAGGCGGAGAATGGCAGTAAGCATGTTGCCGTATATCAGGCGGTTAAAGACCGCGGTTGGGCGGTTGTGATGAGCGACTCCGCAAGCGAGATTTACAAGACGGCAAACGAGAACATGCTCATTCTCGGATTGATTTGTATTGGAGCGTTTATCTTTATTTCCGTTCTGGCATGGCTTGTCGTGAGAAAGAATACAAAACCATTGAAACTGGTAGAAGAATCAATTGTGCAGTTGAGTCATTTGAACTTGGCGCAGTCAGGACAGTTGGCTCCTTATGCCGGACATAAGAGCGAAGTGGGTCACATAGCAACGGCGCTGGATTTCCTTTACAGTGCATTCCAGAATATTGTCTCCACGCTGTCGGATTGTACTTCTTCCCTGAATGTAGCTTCGGGCACGATGAATGATGTGTCGATGTCTCTGCTGAACAGCGTTGATGACAATGCAGCGACGACAGAAGAGCTGGCGGCAAGTATTATTACGACCAATGGCGCGATTGATGTTGCCAATCGGGAGATTGCACATATTTCTGATTTGGTAACGCAGGTGAAAGACAAAGTCGAGCAGGGTGACAAGAGAAGCCGCTCACTGATGGACATTTCGCTGGAAATGAAAGATTTGGCGAATACTTCCCTCCGTGTAACCGATGAGAAGATGAATGAGAACCGCATGGAAATTGAAGAGGCAATGAAAGAGTTAAATTCGCTGACCCGAATTAACGATATGGTTGCGCAGATTATTGACATTACCAATCAGACGAATTTGCTTTCCCTGAATGCTTCTATCGAAGCTGCCCGTGCGGGAGAGGCCGGACGCGGATTTGCCGTCGTTGCGGAGGAGATTGGTAATCTGGCTTCCAATTCTTCAGAAGCGGCTACGCAGATTCAGAATATATGCGCCGAGACAAATTCGTATATTGAACGGATTCAGAGATGTTTCCAGAATATCGTCGGCTTTATGACGGAAGATGTAGGAAAACAGTTAAAGGCGTTGTCTTCTTATGCCAATGAATCAAATGTGTCGGTAGAAAATGTGCAGGACATAATGGCAGAAATACAGGAAGCATCCCGCATTTTTGCCGAGTCGATTGAAAAGATGCGCAGTCAGCTTGACACGGTTCAGATTTCTTCCAGTGAAAATGAAATGGGTGTTCAGGATATTGTCAAGAAAGACGAACAGACGAATCAGGAAGCAGAAGTACTTGTAAAAGTAGTAAAAGAGAATCGCCAGAATGCAGAATCCATTCAGGAGATTGTGAGTCGGTTTAGCAAATAGAAAACCGCAATAAAATAAAAAAATAGAAAATACTATCCGGTTGCTATCGGATAGTATTTTTTATCTTATAGGAAATTTGGGTGTCACATTTTCTTTCTTAGTGCATTGGCAATATATACAAAAAACAACATCTTCGCAGCTGGATGCACGAACCATTTCACTGAGCCTCAAACGTGGAAATCGTGTTCAGCAAAGGCTTCCACGATTTCCTGAGTCTCAGCTCCATCGTGCATAATGCTGCTCACCTGATTGTTTTTTGTGTATGTAGCCAGTTCCTTAATAAAAAAGGGTTTTTGACACCCGAATTTTTATAGGAAAGACTGCCCTGTGCGGAGAGAGAACATTGGTTCTTTGCGGAGCGGTTTTCAGTCGCCGCTTTTCTGTTAGGGCAATCGCTTAATCGTTTGTTTTTCCGAATTTGTGCACTGCGCGGGTATCATGCGGTATCGTTGTCCTTGTATCACTCCCCGAAAAATTATTGTTTCTTTCGTTTACAGAGCGCCGCCCGAGCAATTGTCTGAGATGTCTGCTGTCGTTTTTTCCTGACTTTTGACAGCCCGTTTGCACTAGACCGCTACGCAGCGGTGCAAATGCACCACCAGAACCATTGTGAGCCTACTGCGGGCAGATGCGAAGCATCTGTTCGTGGAAGAAAGATGCTAAGAACAAATATATTTGTTTATGGCATCTTTCTTCCACGAATCGGCACCTTTGGTGCCACCCGCAGTAATTAGTAACAAAAGGTGGTGCATAAGAACCGGCGAGCGGTCAATGCTGCAAAAGTCAGGAAAAAACGACATTGCAGACAGCGAGTTTTGCGAGGGGCGGCGAAGATTTCTGTAAACAAAAGAAACAATGTATTTTTCGTTGGGAGTGGATACCGGATGAGATACCGCATGATACCCGCTGCCCTGAAAGTGACAAATGAGTAAGCGATTATCTTAATTTTTATAAATATCAGTTGACAAATAGATGAAGCTGGCATATACTAAGTGTATCAACTGTATCATATAAAGAGGTACACTTGATACAAAAGGCGTGAGAAGGGAGGGATGAAATGATACATTTAGATTTTCGAAGCAGTCAGCCAATCTATGAGCAGATTATCGTGCAGGTAAAGTTTTTGACTTTGCAGGGTTATTTGAAAACGGGAGACGCCATTCCGTCAGTGCGGAAGCTGGCGATACAGTTAGGGGTTACGCCGGGAACTGTGGCAAAGGCTTATCGTGAATTGGAGAGGGGACATGTCATCGAAACAATAAGAGGTAAGGGAACTTTTATTTCCGGTGAAGTGGAGTTTAAAGAAGACGAGGGAGTGATTCGAAAAGTGAAAGAGGAAATGAAAGCGCAATGTATGGAGCTTATCTATCAGGGGTGGGATAAAAATAAAATCCTGCAGCTAATTGAGGAAATATTTATTGATTTGCAAGGGAGGGAGAATGCGAAATGATTGATGTCAGAGGACTTTTTAAGGGATATGGAGAACAGAGCGGCTATGCCGTGCAGGATATCCATATGAAAGTGAACAAAGGAACCATTCACGGTCTGATAGGGCACAATGGTTCTGGAAAGACGACGATTATAAAATGTCTTACCGGAATTTTTCCCGCCGATAAGGGTGAGGTTCTGATAGATGGAAAAGATGTCTATAACAGCATTTCCGTCAAGTCGGACATCGGCTATGTGGCAGATACAAATCAGATGTTCCGCAACTACCGCATGAAGAAGCTGGCGCAATTTTATCGGGATATCTACTCTGATTTTTCAATGGAAGACTTTCATCGTCTCTGTCAGATTTTTTTTGTCGATAAGAATAAAAAGGTGAGCCAGATGTCGAAAGGTCAGCAGATGAAAGCCAGTTTTGTACTAAATATGGCGAGACATCCGAAAGTTATGATATTGGATGAACCGACGGCGGGATTGGATGTTATAGCAAAGAAAGAATTGTTGGATTCGCTTGTGTGTGCGGTAGAAAATAATGATATGACCGTACTCATATCGTCCCATCACCTCAGTGAATTGGAGAAGATTTGTGACACCGTCACGATAATTAATCAGGGCAGAGTTCAGATTGAGGATACTCTTGAGGATGTGACAGGGCAGACGGTGAAATATCAGCTTGTATTTACTTCAGGAGCTCCAAGTGAATTGTACAACCGTGCGGATATCTGCCATATGTCTAATGTGGGAAGTGTATACACAGTTGTGCTGGAACATGGAGATGATACATTTGCCGAACAGATGAGAGCGTTAGGGGCAACTCTGGTAGAGGAAATGCCGGTGGGCTTGGAAGAAAGTTTTATTTATATGCACCAGAAAGAAAGAGAGCGGGGGGGGGGTGAACGGGAATGAATAGAAAAAAGGCGTTATATCAATATGAATTTGCGGGGATGAAGTGGTTTTTAGTTGCCGGTCTCTCCTGTGCTTTTTTTGCATTGCTTGTTCTCAATGCAGAATACCAGTCGTGGATTCCTGATGTTTATGGGGAGATGAATGTTGCTTTTAGTAACAGGAATTACATTTCCTTTAGCAAAATTCTTGTAGACAGATTATCTTTTTTAGTACCGGTAGCGTTGGCAGCGCTGGCGTTTATGACAATTTTTCAATTCACCGACTATCATAACAGGAACCAGAGAGAATATATTGTGTCGCTGCCGTTCACACAGAGGGAACGTTTTGTCACTAAATATATTGTCGGAGCCGGTATTTTGACAACTGTGACAGCTGTGTTCGGGGCTGGCGTATTTGTCCTGCGCAGTATGTATTTTGAGTTGTTAATAAAATACAATCTGGTCTATCCGGAATATCCGGTTATATATGGAAACGACACATGGTTCCATACATTGAGGAGTCTTTTGTTATTGTGGCTTGTGATTATGGCGGCATATTCTGTTTTTACTCTGCTTCACAGTGTGGTAACAAAGGGAATTATGGCGAGTCTGATTTCGCTCGGAATTATTGTAGCACCGGTTTATCTTTTGTATATGTCTGCTTTCTATGTTTATTCGTTTTTCGAAGAGTTCTATAATTCTTGTGTCGATGAACATATGTGGATGTATACGCTAAAGCAAATCTGCGGTTCTTTCGTTGGAAGCGGATTTTACAAACAGGAATTTCTACTACAGAATGACGAGGTGATAAATTGTGTTGATTATGGCAACACAGGCGCTGTACTGCTTGTATTACTTCTTGTATCAATTAGTTTTATGGCGGGCGCTTATATTATCAACGATAAGCAGGATGGCGCGAAGTTTGGTATGCTTATACCGATTCGCTGGATTCGCATCGTAATCGGCGCCGGAGCAGCCTTTTGTTTTGCCTTTCCGCTCGCTCTTTTCGTTGCCTTTTGTGTTGGAGTAAACAACAATATAATTTTTGTGGCTCTTATGCATGCCGTAATATGTGTTGCGCTGGCAGCAATTATTCAGAAAATTGGAAAGCGTTTAAATCAATAGGAGGAGACAGACGATGGTAAGAAAAATAGGGATATTATGTTTGCTGGCGGCGTTTATGCTCACAGGGTGCGGGCAGGAGGGGCTCGTTATGCAGCAGGTGGCGATGGATAAAATAGAGCGGCTGGATAGCGAGCAGGAAGTTATGGAGGCGCAGGAGAAACTGCATCAGCACGATAGTGGAACGTGGTCTTATCGCCAAGAGAATATAAGAAAGCTTGTGGATATGGAAAACCGCATTAAAGAGAGCTGTAAGAATGACAAAACATCAATTTCGGTAAGTTGTTTAGAAATGGGTGGAACTGCTTCTGCCAATATGTGGGCGCAGCATCAGGCGCTGGGGTGGAATGCAAAAGAAGAAAAAATTACCGGTCTCGATATTTTGCTGGAAATGCAGGATAAGGAAACGTGGACGGAGAACTGTAAGAGACTGGCGCAGCTTGGCTTCGACTGTGTGAATCATTACTCCCCGGATAATGTGACGATGATTCAAAATGGCTGTCAGTTGTTTGTTACTGAGCCATTGGAGGAGGACGATGATGTTTACTATTCTATCGAAATCAAGGTTCCCGGTATACTGGCGTTTGGGCCGGAGCGCTATTTTGACTTGTTTGACACTTGTGTGGAGAGCAACCTTTTTATAGAGAATTTTGTCTGTAATGGCGGCGCCGTAGACGCCATGCAATTATATGGAGATGATTTATCAGTACAAGCTTTTCTGAAAGACGGTAAAATATTGGAGATGGCTGCCGCACGCTATAATTGGAAAGGCTGGGAGGCAGGGAGCTTTTTGCAAAAGGAATATCAGGCCGGATTCAGCAAGTTGTTGAGCCGCATGTGTGATGATTCCGCTCAGGTTGCCTCTGTTGTCAATGAATTGATAAAAGAGGGAGACGAGAAAGGAACGCTCGGAGATTTTCGGTGGGATTACCGGATTGTAGCTAATGAAGAGGCGTATTTTTATATTCGCTAATCTGAAAAAATAAAAGGCGGGAATAAAAAGTTTGTCCGCATGGGCGTTTACGCTATACAAGTGTGTCGGTATGGATATGCAAAGTACGCATATCTCATACCGACACACTTGTAACCCATGCTCCGCAATTCTTTTTTATTTCTGTTTGTTGCGAGTTTGGGGGTTAAAGAGTTCTTTACATGAAATTTTTGCTGTGATACAATCAGTGTGAAAGCACCTGCGACAGGGTGACAGCCTCCTGAGCCGATGGCATCCGGTTTCCGGAATACATAGGAGAGGGGGTGACGCATATGACAGCATTTGAGATTATCTCGGTTTTCATAGGAACACTAACATTGTTGGTGGCCTTTGGCAGCTTGGTTGTTGCGTTTCTTACCTTTCTTGATAGGAAAAGTAAGAGAAAAAAATAATGCCTTTCCCTGTCTGCAAACAGGGAAAGGCGCCTCTCATTGAGGGGTAAATAAGCCGGTTTCAGTTGGCATCCACTTTGGAGTGGGTGCTTTCCTCATAAATACTATAACATGATTGAAACTGATTTTCAAGTTTTTTTAAATGTTATCATAGTATTATATATGCGGTCATAAGAGATGATTCAATTTTATTGTACAGGAGGGTATATGGAAAAAATAAATATACGGCGCGCGACAGAATCTGATATAAGCGCGATTAATAAATTACTTTATGAGGTTCAAAAGGTGCACAGTGACGCCCGCCCTGATTTATTTAAAGCGGGGGCGAAAAAGTATGATGACGATGAGTTAAGAGTGATTCTTGCGGACGACAGCAAACCTGTTTTTGTTGCGGAAAGAGATGGAAATATTTTGGGGTATGCTTTCTGCGTGCACCAACAGCACATCGGCAGTCATAATTTGACAGATATAAAGACCCTTTATATTGATGATTTATGTGTCGATGAAACCGCCCGCAATGCGCATGTTGGCACCCTGCTATATGAATATGTTTTAGATTATGCAAAGAAAAACGGATATTACAATGTGACGCTTAATGTTTGGACAGGTAATGACAATGCCATAAAATTTTACAAAAAGATGGGGCTGAAAATACAAAAAATGGGAATGGAAAAAATATTGTAACGGCTACTTGACACGCATTTTTTTCTGTGGTATAGTAGCAAAGGTACAAAAAGCAGAGTTATCCACTCTCACCTTGCCGTATAGCGTCTGCTATCACACGGTAATGGTTCAGACCTTTTAAAATATACAATATTTTATAGTGGAAGATTTTTATGTGGATAGCTGGCTTTTAAAAACAGCTATTCTTTTTTTCATTTAGGAGGTAAGAACAATAGGCGATTTAATGATTAACGAGCAAATTCGTGACAAGGAAGTCCGTTTAGTTGGACCGGACGGAGAACAGTTAGGTATCATGTCCGCAAAGGAAGCATATTTCAAAGCGAAAGATGCGGGACTTGATTTAGTAAAAATTGCACCAACGGCTAAACCGCCGGTTTGCAAAATTATTGATTATGGAAAATATCGTTATGAGCAGGCTCGTAAAGTAAAAGAAGCAAAGAAGAAACAAAAAACCATTGACACAAAAGAGATTCGTCTTTCTCCAAATATCGACACCAATGACTTAAACACAAAAGTCAATCAGGCGAAGAAATTTTTGCAAAAGGGAGCCAAAGTTAAAGTTTCTCTGCGTTTTCGGGGCCGTGAGATGGCGCATAAAGATGTCGGACGCGAGATTTTGGATTCTTTCTTTGGACAGTTGGAGGAAGTTGCTGTCATCGACAAACCTGCCAAAATGGAAGGAAGAAGTATGGTAATGATTTTATCAGCCACAAAATAATAACGGAGGAATATAATCATGGCAAATCAGAAAATGAAAACAAAAAAAGCTGCTGCAAAGCGCTTTAAAGTTACCGGCACCGGTAAGTTGAAAAGAAATAAGGCGAACAAGAGCCACATTCTGACAAAGAAGACGACAAAGAGAAAAAGAAATCTCAGAAAAGCTACTCTGGTAGATGATACGAACGTTAAGACAATGAAAAAAATAATGCCATACAGCTAATGGCGCAAAGGAGGGAAATGACAAATGGCTAGAATTAAAGGCGGAATGAACGCAAAGAAAAAACATAAAAGAGTATTGAAACTGGCAAAGGGATACAGAGGTGCAAGAAGCAAGCAGTATCGTGTTGCAAAACAATCAGTTATGCGTGCTTTGGAGGAGTCTTATAAAGGTAGAAAGCAGAGAAAAAGACAGTTCAGACAGCTCTGGATTGCCCGTATCAATGCTGCTGCACGTATGAACGGTCTCTCCTATAGCAAATTCATGTATGGTTTGAAGCTTGCTGAGGTGAACGTAAACCGTAAGATGTTGTCAGAGATGGCAATCAGCGACCCGGAGGGATTTGCTTCTTTGGTAGAAGTTGCTAAAAGTAAATTGGCATAAGTCATAAAAATATCATATATTTTTAATATAATAAAGAGGTATCTTTAAACGGATGCCTCTTTAAAAAATTATAATGGGAAAGAAGGGAGAAAAAGTGGGAGAGCGAAATAGGGGGAAACGTAAGAACAGCGCGTACATAACAGGGCTTATTCTTTTGGCTGCTTTATCTGCGGGAAAACCGGACGGTTTCCTTAGCGCCAGAGAGGCCTTGGCGAATACGTGGGAAACGCCGCGTCCTGCGGAAGATGAGAATGTGTCCGAGGAACCGACGGTTGAGCCGACAATCGAGCCGGTGCCAGAACCGGAACCGACGCCGATACCTACACCAGAGCCGACACCGACGGCCAAATATGTGTTGCAGAGTCCAAAGGCAAAGTACAAAAAGGGAGGGCAGCAGGGGATACGTTATCGCAAAGTATCCGGCAGAAAAGTGTATCAACTGCATTCTTATACGACGGACACGGTTCAACTTAAGATGTCACACGCCAGTACCTATACGGTGTATGGGGGCGGCAGCAAAAAAGAAGTAAGAAAAAAGTATGTAACGGTATCTGCTTCCGGTAAGGTAAGATGCCACCACAGGGAGCGGGGGAAGAATGTAGCTGCGCTTCTTCTGGCAAAATCAAAGCTGACAGGAGAGGAACAGTATATTTACATCTATTTTCAGAAGAAAGTTTCCAGTAAAACGCCCAAGCGGCTTCGACTTTATGAAAAGGCAACAAAGACATTGTCTTTTGATTATGCAAAGAAGAATCTCCGCTTTACGGTCGCCAACCGGAAGGTGGCGGGTGTCGACGCGAAAGGAAAGGTAACTGCCAGAAAAAAGGGAACGACCTATGTGACTGTGAAAGTGAGAGGTTCGGATAAAAACGAAGTCCGGATTAAAATTGTAGTCCGGGAAGAACCGTGGATTGTAAGCGATAAAGATGTACTCTATGATTACAATGATTTAACGGGCGATATGCGAAGTCTCGCACACAAGTATTCAGGAAAAATCAGTTACCACTCGATGGGGAAAACATATGATAAGCGCGATATATGGTGTCTGCGCATCGGAAAGGCAAATGCCCCTAGGAAACTGGTTATTGACGCCGCCATTCACGCGAGGGAATGGCTCAATACGCAGTTAGTAATGCGTCATACGGAGCAAATACTCCGCAATTACAGCGAATATCGGGAACGTTTCCGCAATGTCTGCGTCTATATCGTTCCCATGAATAATCCGGACGGAGTATCAATTTCCCAGTATGGATATCAGGCTGTACGAAATGAGAAACTGCAAAAGAAAGTAAAAAAAATCGGGCATTTCAGCAGATGGAAAAACAATGCCAGAGGGGTAAATCTGAATAACAATTTCCCTGCCGGATTCCGCAAGAGCAAAAAGACAAAAAAAGCAGACTGGGTTTTCTATTCAGGGAAAAAGGCGGCCAGCGAAAAAGAGACAAAGGCCCTGATGAATTTCGTTGAGAAAGTTAAGCCAAAGGCGGTTATTAACCTGCATTCTACGGGAAGTATCATCTATTGGGATTTTAACGTTGGCGGTTCGCTCCATCAGCAATTATATCGTCTGGCTTCCAAGGTAAACTCCATGAACCGCTACCGCATGATGCCGAAGTCTTCCAGTACAGCTATGGCAGGCGGGTTTGCGGATTGGCTTGTATATGAGAAAAACATACCGAGCATAACGATAGAAACGGGGAATGTACCGTGTCCACTGCCGCATTCACAGTATAAAAAGATATATGAAAGAAATAGTGAAATGCTGACTTGGTTTATGACGAAGTATTAATATTTTTCATTGGGAGTGGATACAGGACAAGGTACAGCACGATACCCGCTGCAATAACACAAATGAGTTGAGACAAATTATTAAGCGATTGCCCTAAAAATCAGTTGACAATTACTGGTTTATTTGATATCATATTATTCGCTGATAGTTTTTCTGTCAGTGAATAATATGCGGAGTTGCTGGAATTGGCAGACAGGCATGACTAAGGATCATGTGCTCGTAGGGCGTGTGGGTTCAAGTCCCATACTCCGCATGAAAAAGACGTCATCCTCCGATGATGTCTTTTTTCCATTATGCGATTATAAATACGGGGAGGTACTTTATGAGAACGAGACGAATCATTTTACTGGCGCTTGCTATGGCAGTATTTACAGGGAGCTTTTGTGTGACAACGGGAAAGGCGGAAACAGCGCAGACAACACAGACGGCGCCGGAAAAAAAGGAAAAGAAGCAGAAAGTCATTGTGATTGATGCCGGACATCAGACACGCGCAATGAGCGCTACGGAGCCAAATGGGCCGGGGTCAAAGACAAGGAAAGCCAAGGTTACGGGAGGAACAAGCGGATGTGCTACCCATCTGCCGGAATATAAGCTGAATCTTCAAGTGGCAAAGAAGCTGAAGAAAAAGCTGGTGGAACGGGGATATAAAGTAATTATGGTGCGCACAAAAAATAACGTGAAGCTGTCAAATGTGGACAGGGCGAAGATAGCAAATGCGAAAAAAGCGGACGCCTTTATTCGTATTCATGCAAACAGCGCGGGAAGTTCCAGTGTAAAAGGAGCTTTAACGATTGCACCTACGAGTAAAAATAAATATCTGACAAAGAAGAACCGCAAGGCGAGCCAGTCGCTGTCAAAAAAAGTTCTGTCCGCTTTTTGTAAAGCGACGGGAGCGAAAAACCGCGGCGTTATGTATACGGATACGATGACGGGAATTAACTGGTGTAAAGTTCCGGTTACGATTGTTGAAATGGGCTTTATGAGCAATCCGGGCGAGGACAGGAAGATGGCATCTTCCTCTTATCAAAAGAAGATGGTGAAAGGAATTGCAAACGGAATCGATTCCTATTTTAAGAAATAATTTCTCGTCACAGTGCTTGCGAAACGGGAGAAAAATCAGTATAATGAAAGAAAATATGAAATGCCCGCCATCGTCAGGTTATGTAGCAGGAAAGCAAAGGTAAAGGGCATTTTATCTTGCAGAAATGAGGGATTTTATGAATCGAGTGATTACAATTACAAGGCAGTACGGAAGCGGGGGGCGTGAAATAGGAAAAAGACTGGCGGATGCTTATTCACTGCCATTCTATGATAATGAAATTATTTCCAGAGCAGCGAAAGATACCGGATTTGCGGAAGCTGCCTTTGCGCGTGCCGAAGACAAAGCAAGTAACAGCCTGCTCTATTCTATTGCCATGGGGATGAATGTCTATTCGAATCAGGATATTGGTTTTTCTGGTCTGTCGCTGGACGACCGCATTTTTCTGGCGCAGTCGAAAGTGATTCGCAGTGTGGCGGAAGAGGGGCCGTGCGTGATTGTCGGCAGGTGTGCTGATTATATTTTAAAAGAGCGGGAAAACGTTGTGAATCTGTTTGTTCATGCGTCTTTGGATTTCCGCATAAAGAGAGCCATTGAAGTTGAGGGTATATCAAAGAACAAGGCGGCGGAGACGGTAATGAAAAAGGACAAGAGCAGAGCCAATTATTACAAGTATCATTCCGGCGAGCGCTGGGATAACGTGTTAAATTATGACATGGCTATTCGCAGTGATTTAGGCAGCATGGAAGATACGGTAGCATGTGTGAAAGCGTATTTGGATACGATGAAATAGGATGAAAACGAGAGGTAAAGTTATGAGTGAGAAAATTCGAACACGGTATGCCCCGAGTCCGACGGGGAAGATGCATGTCGGCAATTTGCGGACAGCGTTGTATGAGTACCTGATTGCCAAACATGCGGGAGGGGATTTCCTTCTTCGTATTGAGGATACTGACCAGAAGCGTTTTGTTGAGGGAGCCCTTGAGCTGATATATAAGACGATGGAACAGGCCGGACTGCACCATGATGAGGGGCCGGATAAGGACGGCGGCTTCGGGCCTTATGTGCAGAGCGAGCGCGTGAAGTCGGGCATCTATCTGGAATATGCCAAGCAGTTGGTGGAAAAAGGAGAGGCATATTACTGTTTCTGCACAAAAGAGAGATTGCAGGAACTTCACGACGAGGCAGAGAAAAAGGGAGAAAAAGCTGCCAAATACGATAAACATTGTCTTCGGTTGGGGAAAGAAGAAATCGAAGAGAAACTCAAGGCGGGCATTCCTTATGTTATCCGCCAGAACAATCCGACTGAGGGCGAGACGACGTTCCACGATGTTATTTATGGCGATATTACCGCGCCAAATGAAGACTTGGACGATATGGTTCTGATTAAATCCGACGGATATCCGACCTATAATTTTGCTAACGTAATTGACGACCATCTGATGGGGATTACCCATGTTGTACGCGGCAATGAATATTTATCTTCGGCGCCAAAATACAACCGTCTCTATCAGGCGTTTGGATGGGAGATTCCCGAGTATGTCCACTGTCCGATTATTACGGATGAAAATCATAAAAAGCTGGCAAAGCGAGGCGGTGCGTCCTCTTTTGAGGATTTAATGGAATTGGGCTTTTTGCCGGAGGCCGTTGTAAATTATGTTGCCCTGCTTGGCTGGAGTCCTGCCGAAGACAGGGAAATATTCTCCTTAAAAGAACTGGAGGAAGTTTTTGACTATACCCGCATCAATAAATCACCGGCAGTATTTGACCTTGTGAAGCTGCGCTGGATGAACGGCGAGTATATTAAGGCGATGGAAGATGAGAAATACTATGAGTATGCATTGCCGGAAATAAAAAAAGTAATTACGAAAGATATTGATATCAAGGCGATTGCTGACCTTGTGAAGACACGTATTGAAGTGTTTCCGGATATTGCGGAAAAGATTGATTTCTTTGAGGACTTACCGACATATGAGGTAAGTATGTATACGCACAAGAAGATGAAGACGAATACCGAAAATTCAAAGGAAGTATTGCTTGATTTACTGCCGCGTCTGGAAGAGCTGGAAGAATTTAACCACGGAACGCTGGAAGCTGTTGTCAAAGCCTATGTGGCCGAACGGGAGTGCAAAAACGGTTTGGCTCTCTGGCCGTTGCGGACGGCTGTTTCCGGAAAGCAGATGACGCCGGGAGGTGCCTATGAGATTATGGAAATACTCGGCAAGGAGGAATCTTTGCGGCGCATTAGAAAGGGAATCGAGTTATTGAATGACGCACAATGAGGAGCAGTATAAGGCAATTTGCCATCACGAGGGGCCGGCCATGGTTCTGGCGGGCCCCGGTGTCGGCAAGACATATGTAATTACAAATCGCATTAAGACACTGATTGAAGACTACAGAGTGCCTGCACATAAAATACTCGTC
Organism: uncultured Eubacterium sp.; assembly: GCA_910589595.1. Taxonomy (GTDB): domain Bacteria; phylum Bacillota; class Clostridia; order Lachnospirales; family Lachnospiraceae; genus Eubacterium_F. The sequence goes on along the minus strand of CAJUTM010000023.1, from coordinate 34,822 downwards.
GTCACCTTTTCCAAAATGGCGGCGCTGGAGATGCAGCAGCGTTTTGATGAGATGATGGGCGGGAAACATCTGCCCGTACAGTTTGGCACATTTCATTCTATTTTTTTTCGTATTCTGCGGGCGGCTTATCACTATGAAGGAAAGGATATTGTCACGCCGGCGCTTAAGATGCGCTTTCTGGAAGAAGCGCTGCGCGACATAAATTATGAGGTGGAGGATACCAAAACATTTCTGGAAGAGATAGAGAGAGAAATCAGTAAGGTAAAAGGGAATGGTATTGATATTCATTGTTACTACTCCATCCACTGTCCGGAACAGATTTTCCGCGGACTCTATCAGGGGTATCAGCAGAGATTACAAAGACACCGTTGTCTCGATTTTGATGATATGATAGTATATACTTATCAGCTTCTGAAAGCGCGCAATGATATTCTGCTCCGCTGGCAGCAGCAATTCCAATACATACTTATTGATGAATTTCAGGATATTAACCAGCTCCAATACGAGAACATACTTATGCTTGCAAAACCGGAGAACAATTTATTCGTTGTGGGGGATGATGACCAGTCGATTTATGGTTTCCGCGGGGCCAAACCGGATATTATGCTCTCGTTTCCCAAGCAATTTCCGGCGGCGGAACAGATTTTGCTCGGTGTGAATTACCGCTGTTCCAGCCAGATTTTGAAAGCGGCGGGAAAGTTAATCCGCCACAATAAAAAGCGCTATAAAAAAGATTTAACGGCGCATACCGGTAAGAAAGAGGGCGTCCGTATCCGACGGGATAAGAATCTGACGACCGAAGCCGACGAGATTGTCAGGCAGTTGGAGGGATATCGGCAGCAAGGAATCGCTTATAAGGATATGGCGGTGTTGTTCCGCACGAATACGCAGATGCGCACGGTTGCCGGAAAACTTATGGAGCACGGACTGCCTTTTATCATGAAAGAAAGAGTACCGAACATTTTTGATACGTGGCTGGCGGGAGATTTGCTCTGTTATGTGAAAATTGCTCTGGGGAACTACAGTCGGGCAAAATTCCTCAAGATATGTAACCGTCCGGTAAGATATCTCAGCAGGGCGGCTTTTGAGAAACCGGAAGTATCCTTTGAAGCATTGCGCTCGTATTATATCAGAAAGAAACAATTATGGATGTTGGAGCGTCTTGAAGAGTTTGAGACGCAACTGTTTACCCTGAAGAGCCTGTCGCCCTATTCGGCTCTGCATTATATCCGTAAGGGTATCGGTTATGATGAGTTTCTTACGCAATATGCGAAAGAGCGGAACGCGGATGTTCAGGATTGGTTTGAAGTGTTGGATGAGATACAGGAAACGGCAAAAGAGAAAGAAAGTCTGGCCGAATGGCTTTCTTTTGTCGATAATTATGGTGAGATGCTTGATGAGATGCAGAGGGAGCAGCAGAAGGAGCAAAAGGAAAAAGACGCGATAAACCTGCTGACAATGCATGGCTCCAAGGGGTTGGAATTTCAGGTAGTTTTTATTCCCACGGTGAATGAGGGGGTCAGCCCTTATTCCAAATCCATACAGGCGGGCGAGGTAGAAGAGGAACGCCGGATGCTCTACGTTGCGATGACGAGAGCGAAGAGACATTTACATATTTCTTTTGTAAAAGAGCGCTTTAACAAAAAGATGGAGCCCTCGAGGTTTCTTTACGAAATGGCGCCGGAATTACAAAAAAAGGCAAAGGACAAATAGAAAGGAACGAAAGTAGTGAAGAGAGCGATAGCATGCGTACTGATGTATGCGATGGTCATATCAGTGGCAGCGGGTGGGAATCGGAGTGCAGCTTCCGTGAAAGGAAAGCTGAATAAGAAAAAGGTGACAATTGCCATCGGGAAGAACGTTCAGTTGAAAGTAAAAGAAAAGGGGAGTGCCCGCGTATACTGGTCTTCCTCAAAGAAGAAAGTGGCGCGCGTATCTTCTTCCGGCAAAGTAAGAGGTTATAAAAAAGGGAAGACGGTAGTTACCGCCAAAGTAAAAAGAAAGGGCAGAACTAAGCGTCTCAAGTGTAAAGTAACGGTTGTAAAAGGCGCCAAATCCGTTTTGCTGACGAATAAGAACGGCAAGAGGGTAAAAAGCCTTACGCTGAACAAGTATGATTCGGTGCGGTTGTTCGCAAAAATGACTCCCCGAAGCTCTAATGACAAGGCTACGTGGAAGTCGTCCAATAATGATGTTGTAACAGTAAAAAACGGAGTTGTTACCGGTCAGTATGTGGGAAAGGCAACGATTAGGGCAACAACATATAGTGGAAAGAAAGTAAAGGTGAAAGTAGCAGTGAAAGCTCCAACATTAAAAAACACGTTAAAGGATACTTATAAGGCAGATTTCAAAATTGGCGTCGCCGCTAATACGTGGCAGATGGAGGGCGCCGGCGCTTATGCCAAGGCAAAGGAACTGATTTCCGAGCAATTTAATTCGATTACGATGGAAAACCAAATGAAACCGCATGTATTACTTAGTTCTGACAATGTGGAAAAAGGAAAGGATACAGATGTCCTTATCAATGAGGCGAATCTGGAGCAGGTGTTACGTCTGGCTTCTGACAACGGACTAAAGCTTCGCGGACATACGCTGATATGGCACAATCAGACGCCGGAGTGGTTTTTCCATAAAGGGTATGATGTGAATCAGGAATATGTGACGAAAGACGTAATGCGCCTGCGTATGGAGAGTTATATCAAGAAAGTACTCACCTATTGTCAGACTCATTATCCAGGTTTGGTATATGCATGGGATGTGGCAAACGAGGTCGTGACGGATGAAGGGGACTACCGCACGAAGTCGAATTGGTATCGCGTATATGGCGACGAGAGTTATATTACCGATGCGTTTACCTTTGCAAGACGGTATGCCGATAAAGATGTGAAGCTGTTTTTGAATGATTATAATGAATATAATACGGACAAACGGGATAAATTGTATCATGTGCTGAAAAATCTGTACGAGGCGGGGATTTGTGACGGGATGGGAATGCAGTCTCACTACCTTTTGGACTATCCTACGCTTGCCACGGTGAAAGTGGCGATTCAGAAATATAATCAGATTGACCCGGGAAAGATTGAGATACAGTTGACGGAACTGGATATCCATACGCCGAATACCGCTGTTGCCACACAGAAGAAGCTAGCCGATAAATATGAAATGCTGTTTCGGATGCTGACTGATTGTAAGAGGAACCAAAAGATAAATATTACGGGCGTTACGTTCTGGGGCTTGACAGACGCGGATACATGGCTTACGGATTTTAAGGGAGAAGCAAGCTATCCGGCGCTGTTTGGCGGCGATTATGCGGCGAAACCGTCATATTTTGCAGTCCTGAATGCGATGAAACCAGAATAAAAGAGGGAAAGGGAGGCGGCAGCCTTGAATTGGGTAAGTATACTGATTTTGGTACTCATTGTTGTTGCGACCATTTTTATTCTCACATATGTCGCACATAAAAAAGATTCCACTATGTGTTTTGGCTGTCACGGAGATTGTGGTAACTGTGATAAAAAGGAGAAGCCGGACGGGGAAAAAGAGGAAAATTTATAGAGTGTAAAAAGTACCCGTTACACATCTGTTTTGAAACATACTGGTGTGTAACGGGTGCTTTTACATTCATATAATTGTGTTGCGCTGAAAATAGAGATTTGTATTACTCTTCCAGTTTTTTGTGGATAAATTCATCCCATACGCTATCATCTTCATCGTCTTCTAATTCCGGTTCGTCGTCCTCATCATCCTCATTCATTTCTTCATCAATAATCTGCTGCAGAACAACAACAAGCTGTTCCAGAAGTTCTTCGTCTTCCACGGGTTCAATTTCCAATTCCGGCTCGCCTTTCCAATTGGTTTTACCATTCATGACAAAGAAATAGAATTCGCCGGTATCGCTGTCGACTTCGCAAAATGCGCCATAATCTTTGTCCTCATACTCAAAGACAAATTGCAGTTCACATTCTGTTACGACGCCGTTTTCGTCTTCCATATTTAAAGTCAATTCTTCTAATTCGCTATAATCAATATCAGCCATGTTAATTAAATCCTCCCTTTTCAAAGATAGGACAACTGTATCACGTTTTGGCGGGAAATGCAACCTAATTTACTTTTTGCATCGGTTTTGTCTGGCCGGCTTCGGGCATGGAATAAACCGTAATCCCCTGTTCCGGCTCAACGACATAGAAATATTCGCCAATTCTTATTCCTCTGACATCGCTATAGGAAAAGACATTTTTCTGGGAAAGTATTTTTTGCAATTTATTGCCGGCATAGCTGTATACTTCATAGCGGCTGTCCAGTTTTGATTGTGTATAAGTATCATATTGGATTCCAAAACCGAAAAGTTTACGTTCTTCGTCGACAAAGACTGCTTTGTGGTTATCGGCGGCGATTGTTGAGGAAAAAAGCTCTCTTTTGGAGTCGGAACGGAGCAGTTTTTTGCAAATTTCCTGAATGTCGTGGTTATCTTGAATCGAAAAGATGGAAAGTTTCGCACACATTTCCCAATCGTTATCCTCATTCGATTCCTCCTGTCCAATCCCTAACAGCAGTCCGTCTCCGAACGAGTGCAGATAGGAAGAAAAACCGGGGATTTTTAACTCGGACAGAAGTTTCAGGTTGGAGGCATCGCTTAAATCCACGGCGAAGACAGGGTCAGTTTCCCGATAGGTGACAAAGTAGGCGATATTGTCCATGTAATAAGAAGAATAAATACGTTCATTTTTGCCTAATTTATCCAATTCGCCCAGCTTTTTCAAATGAGCATTTAATGTCACAATACCATTGGACGTCTTTCCGTTTGAGTGGGTACGGGTATAGACGTAACACAAGTTTCCCTTATATTCGTGCATATAGTAGGAATCCTTTATGATACCGCGGACTTTCCGTTTGGCAACAAAGCGAAAAGAGCCATTATCATAAGAGTACTTGGAGATATTGGTAAAAGATTCGTCGAAGATTCTACCGAAGCTTCCACTGCTGTTTGCACGGTTCGTGCAGTAAATATTTTCGTTGCTTACATAGTATACATCGGCCCCTCCGAGTGCGCAAATCGAATCACTGAATCCAGATGTGCCGTCCAGAGGAAGGGACGTCATAACCATATAGCGGCAACTGGCGTCATTGGAAATGCAGCGTACATTCTCACTTTTTATGCATGTGTCGTTGATGAGCGGAATATACGTTTCCGGAGTATCTTCCTCCAATTTAGCTGTATTTACGCTATATTGGCTAAAGGTATACAAGTAACCTCCGGATATCCGCGAAGTCTTAAAATTACCGCTTTGTTTCTGTGAGAGAAGTTTTTCCGGATAAGCCGGATTTTCAATGTCATATATGCTGATTTGCGTTGTTCCCGATGACGGATAATAAATATCCTTATCTTCATATCTCCTGTTATTCTCTTCCCACAGGGAGGAAATCACGATGAGCCGGTTCTTTTCTACATACATCTCGTTTACATTGCAGTTTTCCATATCTATATCAGAAACTTTCGCGACCTCTTTCCCATTGACGCTGTAAATTGTGACGGAGCTTCCCACACTCTCCTTCTGTAATGTGTAAATATAGCGGCCGTCCGTTTTTACAATGTCACCCTCCATGACACCCTCTACCTGAACATCGGTATCCGAGTAGTCAGAGGAGCCGCTGCCGCTGGAAGCTTTATACTGTTTATCCGGTGAAAACGCCTCTTTTTCTGTGTCTCTCGTTCTGTCTGCGTCAGCCGCAGATGCATTTTCTTCGAAAACCATATCGGTTTCCTGTTCTTGTATTTCTCTGTATTCCTGCAGGACTTCGTAGGCGTTCTCATAGCCGGAAATGTCTTGCGGTATTTCCTCCGGCGCCGGATTCTCTGCTATTGTTTCCGGTTTCACCGTCTTCTTGGGCGGGGAGGTGATAAGCAATTGTTTGGCAGTGATTCCCCCGACTAATAAAAGAAGCATACAAGCAGCCGCAGCCACCAGACCGCTGCGGGGGCGCAAGGGTTTCTTGTTTTTTTGGGGCATACCGGATAATCGTTTTTCCACGGCTTCGGGTGATAACTCCGGCGGCGTAGGAATATTTTCCGCCTGTTTTTTTATATATTGTTCCAATTCATGTTCATTCATGTAGGGAAACCTCCTTTCTGTTTTTGCTCTGCTCGACCTGTGTGCGCAGACTGGACAGTGCACGGCTCTTGATGGAGCGTATGCTGCCCGGACGCTTATGTAGGAGAGCGGCAATTTCACTGCTGTTGTAGCCGCTGAATACGGACAGTGTGATAACCAGCCGTTCTATTTCTGACAGATGGGATAACAGTTCCCGTATTTCGGGGGTACTGTAGCCGCTTTCTTCGTATCGGGGTTCCGGCGGGGTGGCATCTTCCATATAGACAGGCATTTTGCGCAGTTGTGCCCGGCATTCATTGGCCGTAATCTGATAGAGCCAGCTCTTAAAAGAACTGTTTTTCCTTAAATCGCCCAGCCGGACATAAGCCTTTTCGATACTGTTCATAACAGCGTCTTCCGCCGCTTCGGCCTGTTGCATATAACAGTAGGCAAAACGATATAAATCGTGATAGTACCGCTCATATAAACGGGCAAAAGCGTGCGCATCTCCCTGCTTTGCCTGTCCGACCAGAATCCATTCGTCGTTGGTCATATCGAACCTCCTTTTCCCATTAAAATTTTCTATTCTGTTTATTAGATAAATCTGTTACAGAAAGTGTTGCAAGAAATTTTTTCGTGTTTTATACTTTAATTATGAGCGAAGAGAAAAACACCGTCAAGATATCGGTACGCAATTTAGTAGAATTTATGTATCGGCAGGGGGATATAACGTCTGTCGGTTCCGGCGCAAGAGATACGGAATCCATGCGTCTTGGCAATAAAATACATCGTAAAATACAAAAAAGCATGGGACTTGGCTATGAGTCGGAAGTCTCCCTTTTTACGTTGCAAAAAATCGACAGTAAGGAATATAATGAATCTTTTTTTCTCAAAGTAGAGGGACGTGCAGACGGCATTTTGCGGGACAAAGACCACGTCCTGATAGATGAGATTAAGGGAGTCTGGCTCAATGTAAACGATTTAGAGGAGCCGGTAGCCGTACATAAGGCGCAGGCGATGTGTTATGCTTACATGACAGCCGAGAAAGAAGACCTGCCCCAAATTGATGTGCAGGTAACGTATTGTCATTTAGAGACGGAGCAGATTGTCCGTTTCACGGAGACATATTCGCGTGAGGTTATCGTGAGCTGGTTTCAGGATTTGATGGACAGATATGAGAAGTGGGCCGTCTATGAATATGATTGGAAGAAAAAGAGAAATGAATCCATACGGGAGCTCTCGTTTCCGTTTCCTTACCGTCCTCATCAGAAAGAACTGGCAGCCATGACATATCATACGATTGCCAATCAGAAGAAGTTATTTATCGAGGCGCCAACAGGAGTGGGAAAGACAATTACGACTATCTTTCCAGCCCTGAAAGCGATGGGGGAGGAACTTAGCGACCGCCTTTTCTATCTGACCGCCAAGACGATTACGCGTACGGTGGCGGAAGAATGTTTTGCTCTTCTGAGCGGGCAGAATTTGAAAATCAAGCCAATTACGATTACCGCCAAGGAAAAGATATGTATTCATGATAAAATTGTGTGTAATGCAGGTGATTGCGAGCGGGCCGGAGGTCATTATGACAGAGTTAATGAAGCCGTCTATGAAATGCTCGTAAAAGAGGAGAAGCTGACGAGAGAGATTATTCTCTTTTATGCCGAAAAACATCGGGTATGTCCGTTTGAAATGGGGCTGGACGCCGCCCTGTTTGCCGACGCCGTCATTTGTGATTACAATTATGTTTTTGACCCGAATGTCTATTTGCGGCGTTTCTTTTCGAATGAGAAAAAGGGCGATATGATTCTCCTTGTCGACGAGGCTCATAACCTTGTGGAGCGGGGAAGAGAGATGTACAGCGCCCGTCTGGTGAAAGAGGATTTTTTAGAGGTAAAGCGTATCCTGAAAGCAGTACAGCGGCATGAAAAGCGTCCGGAAGTACAATATCTTCTGCGTAAGTTCGTGAAATCGTTAGAGGCGGTAAATCAATGTATGCTCACTTGGAAACGCGAGTGTGATGAGTTTGAAGTGATAGAGGAAACGGGGATGCTGGAGTTTCAGCTTCTCCGCGTGGTTGGTGATTATGAACTTTTTGCCAAGGAGTATCCCGTACTGCCGGAGCGGGATACAATGCTTTCTTTCTATTTTAACGTCAGGCATTTTCTGGCAGTCATGGAAAATATGGATGAAAAATACAGGATTTATTCTGATTATGATGCGGACAGAAATTTTCGTGTCAAGCTGCAATGTATGGATGCGTCGCGTTGTCTTGGAGAGGTAATGGAACGTGTCAGGAGTACGATTCTATTTTCTGCGACGTTGTTACCGATTCGGTACTATAAGGAACAATTGGGGGGGAATGCGGAGGACATGGCTGTTTATGCCGAATCTTCTTTCCGCAAAGAGCAGCGAAAAGTACTGATTGCGCGCGATGCGACAAGCAAATATACACGGCGTGGACCGGAAGAGTATGAAAAAATTGCCGGATATATTGATAGTTTCATTACGGCCAAAGAGGGGAATTATCTTATCTTTTTTCCTTCGTATGCCTTTATGGAACAGGTGACGGAGCGCATGGAAGAGAGGGACGGGCAGCGTTTACTTTTGCAAAACAGTGATATGAGAGAATGGGAGAGAGAAGAGTTTTTACAGGCCTTTGAGGAGAAGTCGACAGACAGCGTCATTGGCTGCTGTGTGATGGGAGGGATTTTCAGTGAGGGAATTGATTTGCGGGAGGATTGTCTTATCGGCGCTGTCATTGTAGGCACCGGACTTCCCATGGTATGCCATGAGCGGGAATTATTCAAAGAGTATTTTGAGACGACGAAAGGCAGAGGCTTTGATTATGCGTATCTCTATCCCGCAGTAAATAAAGTCTTTCAGGCGGGAGGACGGGTTATCCGCACGGCGGAAGATAAGGGAGCTGTCCTGCTGCTGGATGAGCGTTTTATGCAGCGGCAGTACCGGGAACTGTTTCCGAGAGAGTGGGAGGACTGTGAAGTCGTTAATGTGCAGCAAATGAAAGAATCCCTGCGCCGGTTCTGGCAGGATTAGGTTGAAAAATAAGCTCAGTTAGTATGCATTTTTATTCACGAATCCCTTAAAGATTGTCAGGAACAATATTTTAATGTCCAGACCAAACGTCCAGTTTTCAATATAATACAAATCACAGTCAATGCGCATACGGATGGAAGTATCGCCGCGGTAGCCATTGACCTGTGCCCATCCGGTTATGCCCGGACGAACTTGATGCTTAATCATGTAACGGGGAATTTCTTCCTTGAATTTCTCTACAAAGAATGGTCGCTCCGGTCTTGGGCCGACCAGACTCATATCCCCTTTTAGTACATTAAAGAATTGAGGAAGTTCGTCCAGACTTGTCTTGCGGATAAACTTACCGATAGGAGTTACACGCGGGTCATTCTGTACTGTCCACGCCTGTTTTTCTTTTGAGTCATCCTGAACTTCCATTGAGCGGAATTTAAACATTTTAAACGGGCGGTTGTGAAGTCCTACTCGTTCCTGCTTAAAAATAAGCGGCCCCGGTGATGTCGCTTTAATAATAGCGGCCACAATTGCCATAGGAATCGAAAACAAAATGATTAAGAGCAGAGAGCCGAAAATGTCAAACGTCCGTTTCAAAAAGCGGTTAAAAGAATTGGACAACGGAACTTTGCGTACATGGATGACTGGCAGCCCGTCCAAATCTTCGGTGTAAGGGCGGGTAGGGATGATGTTATTGTAGTCCGGAATAAATTTCGTGTGCACACCGGATTTTTCGGTAATGGCAACGATTTGTTCCAGAGAATCGTAGTGGTTAATACCTAACGTGATGGCGATTTCATCGTAATCGTTTTCCGGCAGCATTTTTTCTAATTCGTCAATGCGGCCAATAACGGGAACATTACGGTATGCGTGCCCAAATGGCTTATGGTTGTCCAAAATACCGTGAATCGAAAAGCCCCATTCAGGGTGAGCGAGCAGGCGGTCGATGTAACTCTCTGCCGCCCGGCTGTATCCAATGAGAAGAATGTGTTTTTGATTTAAGCCCTTTTTACGGATTTTGCGAAGAATAGTAGTCGTTGCGAAACGGAAAGTTACTTCCATCATAAAATTCAGAGTGACGAAAATGACAATAAACAAACGAGCCCATTTTCCGTTGTGAATAAAAAACAGAAAAGCGGCACAATATAAGATTCCGACAATATTTGCTTTCAGCATATTAAAAATTTCGTATTTACGGCTTTTTACACGTTTAGGGTCGTAGAGATGAAAAAAATAGTAGGATGCCAAATAGCAGGGAATTAGCATGAACAGGATTTGCAAATAGTCCTCTAACGTGCCATATAACCCCCGCGGGCGTTCCATACCCCAGCGTATCAGAATACTGTGTTCGGTATCAAAACGTAAATGATAGGCAGCCACAAAGGAAAAGACCATGATAGCTGTATCGATTAATATTCGAAAAAGATTTAACAGTTTTTGATTTCCTTTAATCAAAATAATCTCGTCCTTTCTGTGTGTAATCTCGTTGCCTTTTACAAATTGGATGCATAGGGCTAAACATTATTAGTATATACCATTTTTTGACATTTCACAATAATTTTTTTATAGGGTGGCTGTTCAACGGTTTTCGGTCTGAGATGTCTGCCGCCCTTTCACAAACTAAACACAATTACCATTTATAATAGGCATAACTTATGAAGAAAGGGCGTATTATCATGGACGAGAATAATATTATGGATTCGGAGAAAAGAAACGACTTTGTACTAGTGCCTCCAGAGGAGACGGGAAATGACAACCCGCAGCCAGAAATGAATCAGGAGGAAACTATCGGGCAGGAGGAACATGTTCCGCAGACGGAAGAATTTGTTTCACAGGCAGAGGAGCGTGTTTCGCAGGCGGAAGAGACTGTGCCGGAGCCAAGACCGATGCCAAGTCAGGATAATATCTATCGTTTTCAAAATATAGAGCCTGAGGCGTCGAAGCAGAAAAAAGTGAAGAGAGAAAAGAAATCCCACATGGGAATCACGATGCCGCGTATTATTTTGAGCGCTGTCGTTTTCGGAGTAGTTGCCGCCGCATGTTTTTTAGGAGTGCAGCAGATTTCCAATTTTGTTTTTGGAAGAGATGAAATCGCACAGGTAGGTTCGGGAGATAACAGTGCGCCGATTTCCATTACAACGGCATCCGGCGTTGCCGTTTCCGTGAATGATGTTTCCGGTATCGTAGAACGGGTTATGCCATCCATTGTTGCCATAACGGAAAAGAGTACGCAGACGTCGTATTTTGGACAGACGTATTCTTCTCAGGGGGCCGGTTCCGGTTTTATCGTTAAGCAGGATAACGACCAGCTTCTTATTGTGACAAATAATCATGTGGTGGCGGATGCGGATAAGATTTCGATTACCTTTAACGATAATGAAGTAGCGGACGCCACGGTCAAAGGAACAAGCGCGTCTAATGATTTGGCAGTATTGACAGTGCCGTTAAATAAATTAAAAGACTCTACAAAGAAGAGTATCCGTGTTGCCTCTCTGGGAAGTTCAGATAATGCCAAAGTAGGTCAGATGGTAATTGCGATTGGCAATGCGCTCGGTTACGGGCAGTCGGTAACGGTCGGTTATCTGAGCGCCAAAGACCGTGAGGTTTCTGCGTCCGATAGCGGCGGTCAATCGACAACACAGATTTTGTTGCAGACAGATGCGGCGATTAATCCGGGCAATAGCGGCGGTGCGCTCATTGATACGAATGGAAATGTGATAGGTATTAACTCGTCCAAATACTTTACCTATAATTCTACGAATGTCGAGGGTATGGGATATGCAATTCCTATGAGCAGCGCCGTATCAATTATTAATGATTTGATGGACAGAGAAGTCTTAAAAGAAGAAGAAAAAGGTTATCTGGGCATTACGGGGCGCAATATTTCGGAGACGATTAGTAAATCTTACGGAATTCCGCTCGGCGTATATGTAGCAGCAGTTTCTGATACGGGAGCCGCCTATAAAGCAGGCATCAAACAGGGAGACATCATAACAAAAATCGACGGTGCGGTAATGAAAACAATAGAAGAGGTGCAGGGAAAAGTAAATAGCACAAAGACAGGAACCACGATTAAGGTGACTATTATGAGAAGCGATGACGGCAGCTACAAGGAAAGGGAAGTAGATGTCACACTGAAAGGAAAAGACACGGTTGATGGTTTGGAAGACAGTACAACACAAGAGCAGCCAAATGATAGTCAGAACTATGGAGACGATTCGGAAATAGTACCTTGGGGCAGAGGTATTTACTAAAGTCATAAAATCGTGTATAATAAATCCCATCGTATGTTTGCGATGGGATTTATTAGCCTGACGGTTACAATCATGTGTGGGAGCGTTATCAATAGTGGAAACTTAAGAAGCAGCTAATGGTTTCTGCTGCTACGCTCCGGAATGGAGACTAGTATGAGTGAAGAGAACAGAAAAGACGATAATACAAACAATTATGAAAAAATTTGCTATATGTGCCATCGTCCGGAGAGCAAAGTAGAAAAGATGATTACCATTCCGAATAATATTACGATATGCTCGGATTGTATGCAAAAGACGTTTGACCAGATAGGTATGCAGGGAATGCCGACCTATCCGGGGATGGAAATTTTAAATTTGGGGGCCATGGGGATGGAGCCGCCCACGGAATTTCAAGAGCGTCATAAAGTGAAAACGAAAAAGAAAGAAAAAAGGGAGACGCCGATTCTGGATATTAACCAACTGCCGGCGCCCCATGTCATTAAAGGAAATTTAGACGAGTATGTGATGGGGCAGGAACAGGCCAAAAAGGTTCTTGCCGTCGGGGTATACAATCACTATAAGCGCGTTTTGGCAGATAAGACTGACGATGGCGTGGAAATAGAGAAATCCAATATGCTTATGTTAGGGCCGACGGGTAGCGGCAAGACCTTTATGGTCAAGACAATGGCAAAGCTGCTGCAGGTACCGCTTGCGATTACCGACGCTACGGCGCTGACAGAGGCCGGATATATTGGCGATGATGTGGAAAGCGTGATTTCCAAACTTTTGGCGAGCGCAGACAATGACGTGGAACTGGCCGAGCGGGGAATCGTATATATTGATGAGATTGATAAAATAGCAAAGAAACAAAATATTAATAATCGGGATGTCAGTGGGGAGTCTGTACAGCAGGCATTACTTAAACTGCTGGAGGGCGCTGATATTGAAGTTCCGGTGGGGGCGACGAATAAAAACGCGATGGTGCCGATGACAACGGTGAATACGAGTCATATTTTGTTTATCTGCGGTGGTGCCTTTCCCGGGATGGAGGATATCATTAAAAAGCGTCTGACTAGTCAGGGAACGATGGGATTTGGCTCGGAGCTGCGGGACAGGTACGACCATGATAAGGATTTATTTGCCAAAGTGGAGACCGAAGATATTCGGGAATACGGTCTGATACCGGAATTTATCGGCCGGCTTCCTATTGTGTTCTCTTTACAGGCAATGGATGAAGATTTACTGGTCGATGTTCTCAGCAAACCGCGCAATGCCATCACAAAGCAGTACCGCAAGCTTTTGCAGATGGATGAGGTGGATTTGGAATTTGAGGAAGAAGCGCTGCGGGCGGTAGCGAAGAAAGCTGCGGCCAAGAAGACGGGAGCGCGTGCGCTGCGCTCCATCATCGAGCAGTTTATGATGGATATTATGTACGAAATTCCAAAAGATGATATGATTGGCAAAGTTATTATTACGGCAAATTACATCGAGGGAAAAGGCGCTCCTACTATTATAATGCGGGGGAGCAACTAGCTGCGCTTCGGAATGGAGATTAATTTGTAATTTGGGAATGATGGCGAATGTCTCTGCGTAAGATATAGTAAACGCAGGGAGAATTTTATGCTATGCAATGTAGGGAAGCAGTATTTTCAGAAGATGTGCTGGAGTATTTCGTGGGCAATTACCGTGGGGAGCAATATGTACAGGAAGTGTATAATCCGGATTGTTATATCCCCATTGACAACTGGCAGGGAGTGATTTACCAGAAAGTTCAGAATGTGAATAGCGAGGTCATACAGCGGTATGGTTTTTCGGCAATACCGAATGTTTATGGACTGATGGATGAGGAAGCGCTGGAGGCCAGCGGTGTTTTGCGAATACGCAGGCAGCCGTATTTGGATATCTATGGTCAGGGTGTATTGATTGGCTTTGTGGATACGGGAATAGATTATACCCATGAAGCATTTATTTCGGCTGATGGAACTTCACGGATTGTCTCTATCTGGGACCAGACAGTTGAGGATGGAGTGGGGACAAAGACATTTCCGTATGGAAGAGTATATTCTCAGGAGCAGTTGAATCAGGCGCTTTCTTCTGATAATCCTTTTGAATTAGTGCCGACGCAGGATGAAGTGGGACATGGAACTTTTTTGGCCGGTGTGGCGGCGGGAAATGAAAACCGCAGCAGGGGGATTTCCGGTGTGGCGCCGCTCTCGCGCATTGTTATGGTAAAGTGCAAGCAGGCGAAGCAGAGCTATCGTGACTATTATGGCATTCCCCGTGATGTTCCCGCTTTTCAGGAGAATGATATTATGGCGGGAATCGCCTATATACTCAGCGTGGCAGAACAGGAGATGCAGTCGGTTATCGTCTGTGTGGGGCTGGGAACCAGTATGGGCAATCACAATGGAAGTACGAATTTGGGCCGCTTCCTTAACCGATATTTATCACTTTCCGGCATTGGGATTATTACTTGTGCAGGCAACGAGGGGAACGCAAGGCATCATCATTTAATTACAGAGAAAGAGGAAACAATTGATATTGATGTAGAGCGTTCACTTTCTGCGTTCACCGCACAGTTGTGGTGGAGGACACCCGGCAGGCTGAATTTTGATGTTATATCGCCTAGTGGAGAGGTTTTTGGAAATATTCAAGCAGTATCCGGCATTCGGCAGCAGCATCGGTTTACGCCGGAAGGAACAACAGTTGAACTCTACTTTGGCGTATCGCAGGAATTGACGCGTGAGCAGGTTGTGGTATTTCGTTTCCTTTCTCCCAAGCAGGGGATTTGGAAAGTACGGACGAGGTTCGAGTATTCGAATAGTAATTTCTCTATGTGGCTGCCAATTCGCCAGTTTTTGGAGGAGGAAGTAGTATTTTTGGAATCGGAACCGAATATGACGATTACGAATCCGGGTAACACAACAAATGTTATTACGATATCTGCCTATGATGTAAGGGACGGCGCTCTGTATCTGCAGGCAAGCCGTGGATTTACGCCGAATGGTATCGTAAAACCGGAAGTGGTGGCGCCGGGTGTTGAGGTGCTTGGGCCGTATCCGCGTGGGCGATATGGAACGATGTCGGGAACAAGCGTATCAGCAGCTTTTGCGGCGGGAATTGGCGCTATGTTTATGCAGCAATACGCAGGAGAGGGAGCTAATAGCAATTCTTTGCGGGAAGCATTTATTCGCGGCGCTGTTCCGAGAGGAGAGCCATATCCAAATGAAGAATGGGGATTTGGAATTGTCAATGTTTACCGCAGCCTCATAGATTATTGACAGATGGATGAAAATTGGGTACAGTTAGTTGGAAATGAGTCTTTTAGAGAGGAAAGAGAGGATACGAATGAAAGAATGGGAAAAAAATGTGCGCCGTGTAAATCCTTACATAGCGGGAGAACAGCCGCAGGAAGATAATATTATTAAGTTGAATACGAATGAGAATCCGTATCCCCCGTCTCCTAAAGTGAAAGAAGCTTTTGAGACGACGCAGGTAGATAAATTTGCCCTTTATCCCGACCCGATGTCAAGTGAACTTGTTCAGGCGTTAGAGTCGTATTATGACTTGAAGAGGGGGCAGGTATTTGTCGGGGTGGGCTCGGATGATGTTTTGTCATTGGCGTTTCTGACATTTTTTAATTCGGATGTTCCGATACTGTTTCCTGACATCACGTATTCCTTTTATCCGGTATGGGCAGACGTTTACCGCATACCGTTTGAATGTCCGCCGTTAGATGACAACTTCTGTATCCGGATAGAAGATTATAAGAAGAAAAACGGTGGTATCGTAATCGCGAATCCCAATGCGCCGACGTCGATTGGAATGAAAGCAAGCCAGATTGAGGAAATTGTACGGGCAAATAGGGATGTTGTCGTGATTGTGGATGAAGCTTATGTGGATTTCGGAGGGGAGACGGTATTACCGCTGATTGAGCGGTATGATAATCTGCTTGTTGTTCGGACGTACTCGAAGTCCCGTTCCATGGCGGGAATGCGAATCGGATTTGCCATGGGGAACGAGGCGCTCATACACGCGCTGACGGATGTGAAAGAATCAATTAATTCATATACAATGACGATGGCGTCTATTCGGGTAGGGGCTGCCTCTCTTGCGGACGAGCAGTATTTTCAGGAAAATCTGGCAAAGGTAGTTACGACGAGGAAGTGGTGTGAAAGAGAATTGGAGCGGCGTGGTTTTCTTGTGTTGCCATCGCAGACGAATTTCCTTTTTGTAAAGCATGAACAGATATCCGGACAGGAACTTTTTGAGAAATTGCGGGAGCAGAAAATATTTGTCAGACATTTTTCAGGGGAGAGAATAAAGGAGTATTTGCGGATTACAATTGGGACGGATGAGCAGATGAAAGCGCTTCTGCTTCAATTGGACAAAATTCTTGAAAAAAATATTGACAACAAAGTTCATCTATAATATAATAGGTTTTGCGTCACGGAAAAGGGCGTAAAAAGACGTGAGGACGGGGTGTGGCTCAGCTTGGCTAGAGCGCTTGATTTGGGATCAAGAGGCCGCAGGTTCGAATCCTGTCACCCCGATGAATGACTGTTTTCGGACAGTCATTTTCAATAATAGCATAGAAAACCTTTGCGGGTGTAGTTCAATGGTAGAACACTAGCCTTCCAAGCTAGATACGTGGGTTCGATTCCCATCACCCGCTGAAGCAATTATGAGAAATATTTGCTTGAGAGGCGGACAGTATTTGCTTCGCTACGTGTCAGTAGCTCAGCTGGATAGAGCAACGGCCTTCTAAGCCGTGGGTCGGGGGTTCGAATCCCTTCTGACACGTTTTGGGAGATGTCATTATGCATATCCTTTATGGTGGGTATAGCGCAGTTGGTTAGCGCGTCAGATTGTGGCTCTGAAGGCCGTGGGTTCGAATCCCATTACCCACCTTTTTTGCTTTTTAATGGGCTATCGCCAAGGGGTAAGGCATAGGACTTTGACTCCTACATTCGCTGGTTCGAATCCAGCTAGCCCAGTATTCGGGAACAGCTTGTACACGGAATCGTGCAGGCTGTTTTTTCACTTATAAGGGAAATTGTATTTTTATATCTGTCAGACGTTATTTACAAGGTAAGAACGCCTTGCGCAAATGACACTGATATGTTATTCTTACATAGTGCAAGTTATAGATAGGAGCTGTCGGTGAAAAACATATTCAGCTCTACGGAATAATACGAAAACATGAAAGGGGGCTGTAAGCTTGTGCTTTTCTCAGAATTGGGAGACGGAACGGATGTCCGGTTGAATATTACAATAGAAGAAACCATGTTTGAGTTTGATACGACAGTCCGGACCAAACATAAGAAAAAAGTGCTGTTAGAACCAATTCGAAAAAATGGAAAAATTTTAAATATACAGAGCGATAATATCCGCGTGGATGTTATGTATATAAGAGAAGATGAAAAACCAATCATTTGGACGGACACGCAAATGGTATGTGTCAAACATAAGGGGCAGGTTTATTATGCCGCTGCCGAAAATTTGCAAGGGAAAGAGTATAATCGCCGCGGTGACTTTCGACTGTTTATTGGAGAGGAGCATCCGGCCAAAATCGGACAGAATAAAAGGGCGCATCTTGTTATTTTGAAAGATTTAAGTAGTAGCGGTTTTGCCTTTGTGAGTGCGGAGAAGATAAAGAATCCCGATGGGGTGTTTGTCTACATTCTCTATCCCGGAAAAATTGACAATAAAACAATTGAATTGCCGTTATTTGGAAAAATTATTCGCAATACGACATTGACGGACGGCCGGGTTTTATATGGATGTGTGTTAGTGAAAAAAAATGAAATAATTGGGCATTTTATTAATCAAAAGCAAATGGAACAGTTGGCAAAGAAGAATGAACGATTTAGCAGAGAATAGACAGAAAATGAACAGGCAGCAGGCAAAATCGCAGTCAAACTGTTTTATAGATGTGCTACAAGGGGCAAAATGCCTTTTGACCCTGACATCATAATATAGAAATAAATAAGAATACGGAGGAATTTATTATGTTAGTATCAGCAGAAGAAATGCTTACAAAAGCAAAAGAAGGTAAATATGCAGTAGGCCAGTTTAACATTAACAATCTGGAGTGGACAAAAGCTATCCTTCTTACTGCGCAGGAGTTAAATTCGCCTGTTATACTTGGCGTATCGGAAGGCGCGGGCAAGTATATGTGCGGCTACAAAACGGTTGTCGGAATGGTAAATGGGATGTTGGAAGAATTAAACATAACGGTTCCGGTAGCGCTGCATCTTGACCACGGCAGTTACGAAGGAGCTAAGGCTTGTATTGAGGCAGGATTTTCTTCCATTATGTTTGATGGTTCTCATTATCCAATCGAAGAAAATGTTGCGAAAACAAAAGAGTTAGTTGCGATTTGCAAAGAAAAAGGTATGTCGATTGAGGCAGAAGTCGGCTCTATTGGTGGAGAGGAAGACGGAGTTGTAGGAGCAGGAGAGTGCGCCGACCCGGAAGAGTGTAAGATGGTTGCTGATTTGGGTGTTACTATGCTGGCGGCAGGAATTGGCAATATTCATGGTAAATATCCGGAAAACTGGGCTGGTTTGAGTTTTGAAACACTGGACGCAGTACAGCAGAAGACGGGAACTATGCCGCTTGTACTTCACGGAGGAACAGGTATTCCGGAAGATATGATTAAAAAAGCAATTTCTCTTGGCGTGTCAAAAATTAACGTAAATACGGAGTGCCAGCTTTCTTTTCAGGAAGCGACGCGTAAATATATTGAGGCGGGCAAAGATTTAGAGGGAAAAGGTTTTGACCCGCGTAAACTCTTGGCGCCGGGCTTTGAGGCAATTAAAGAGACGGTTAAAGAAAAAATGGAATTATTTGGTTCTGTTGGTAAAGCTTAATAATCATTTTTCGAATAAAAAAGCCATGTTCGTGAGATAATATTGTTGTAACAGATGATAGTTGGGATGAATTAATCCCGCCACAACAATAGGAGGTTTATGAAAATGGCTAGAAATTTTTTAGATGATTTCAACGAAACAAATAGCAGCAACGTAAACAGCAAGAACACAAGTCAAAACACAAGCAAAAACACAAGCAAGAACACTACAAGCAAGAATGCAAGTAAGAACACGAGCAAGAACACAAGCAAAAACTCGAGCAAAAATACTTCGAGCAATAATTCTTCTAACTGTAGATAACTTGCAGGAGCCGGCCGGAGGGCCGGCTCCTTTTTCTCTCAAAACCTCTTTTTTATGAATAAATGAACTTTCTGTCGCAAAAAAGTATGTGTCTGTCGCAAAATTCCCCTTTTTATTTCAAAATATGTTATCCTGCTTTTATCTTTTATGTCTGCCTCTGTGGGAGAAATTCCTTTTTGTAGGGCAGTTTCATAACAGCAGGATGAAAAGATAATAAAACTGACAGCTGCTAAGAGAGGAGTTTGAAATTTATGAGAAGACTGGGAAAGACATTGTTTGGAGCAATAGCTGCCACCATAATAGGGGGAACAATCTTATGTGCGGGCAATACCTGTCAGGCGGCAGAAGATAACCCCACCGTGGGTGAGGTGTACAGCACCGCCGTCGAAGCCGCCTACGGCGACACCTTCCGCAGTGTCTACGAAAACCATCTCGCCGGCTCCCCTCTGGAAGCCGAGTGCCCCGACGGCGTAGACACCGCCACCGGGCACCTGATGCTTTCCCGCAATGACCTGTCCTTGGACGGGACAGGCGGCATGGACTTCGAACTCAGTCGCTACTACGACAGCAATGAAGCCAACCTCGGCCACGCCACCGTTGAATATACAAACAAACTCGAAGTAGACACCATCTGGGTCAATTACACAGCGGCAGATGGTTCGCAGAGGCGTATCATAGTAAACGCGGCCGTTTGGAAAAACCACAAAAAAGCCCTGAAAAACCTGTTAGCCACATATGAAAAGGGGGAGGGGAGAAGAGGAGTGTCCTTTGACGGGAAACCGGACTATGAAGAAAGAACCCAGAGGACCAAGATTGTCAGCAACGAAAGGCATAACGTATACGGGCTGGCAAGCGGCTGGCGGTATGATTTCCCCTGGATTGAGACGGTCACACTGACAGAGAAAGAAGGCTGGGGGAAAGAACCCAGATATCTGCACTACGGCAGTGCCGGAGTGATGAATATCGAGACAGAGACAGACAATGCCGGCAAAAGTTATTCCATCAAGGGACTGGAAGGCTATGGCTATGAGGATATCAAACTGGAAGACTGGGATAAAACCGTAGACGGTATTGCCTGTAAATATCTTCTCCGTGACAAAACAGGCCTCCGCACCTATTTTAACGAAAACGGAGTCATTGTACTGCAAAAAGATGCCCACGGCAACAAGATTACTTATACATACACGGATGAAATATACTTCAGTAAAATCACCGATTCCGTCGGGCGGGAAATTGTATTCCATTATAAAGAAGACGAGGGGGAAAAGAGCCTTTCATCGGTAACCGTTCAGGGAAACGCCGCTGCGGGTGGGGTGTCACGGAAAACCATCACCTATGAAACGGAAGAAAAAACCTATACGCCGCACTATGGTGACAGACTGCACGGCGTCATCCTTACCTCCGCCACCGTAGACGGCAGCAAAGAAAAGTACGGTTACAAAACCGTGGAGCGTCTGGTCAACACCTCCGGTGCCGGAGTAGCATCCCAGCGCGTCTCCACCAACCAGAGTTATCTTCTGAATAAAATCACCGCCGACGGCAGCGAAACCTGCTATGAGTACCGCGCCGGTTCCCTGCGCGGCTCCAAAGAGGAAAAAAGCGGGCAGAAAAGAGACGTCGTCACCGAGCAGTTCTATGTAACGAGAGAATATGAAAAAGATACCAAAACAGGGAAAAAATCAAACGGGGTAAAATACGATTACTTCCAGAAAAAAGGAAACGGCGGCCTGCGCAGTTATGACGACTTCCGTGAGCGGGAAGACAAAAAAGACGGCAGCGCGGGAACCATCTATGAAACATGGCAGTACGGCAACAGCGGCCTCCGGACAGTAACCGTAGTCAGTTCCTTTAACCCGAACAAATATAAAACCAATGGGAAGTATTACGACTATACTTATAAGAAATCAAAGATCGATCCGGACAGTCTCCGTCTGAAGAAGAACACGAAAAAGAATGTATCGTTATACATATATAATGAAAACAAACTGCTTACCGATGAGATTAACTATGGGAAAGAAAAAGAAGAAACCCGCTACAGTTATGATAAAAACGGAAAGGGTTCTCTTGTGGTGATGGAAACTGACAAGTCTTTCGGAAAGAAAGGGGACAAAGCAGCCACCACAAAACAGGGATATACCTATGACAACTACCGCAACGTACTGACAGACAAGGAAAACAAAGCCTATCTGGCAAAAAACAGAGGGAAAGAACATCTGTATACAACGACATACACCTACAAGGGAACAGGAAACGGATACCCAGCCGGAGACACTGCCATGGTATGCCCTCTTGTAGCGGAAGAATCCTATATCGGTGTAAGTACCAAAAATAAGCTGGTAAGTACGGTGGCCGCGAATGGTATTGACTATGCCAGCATTTCCGAACAGAGAAGTGTAAACGGCGGAGCATACAAAACCATTTCCAAAACGGATTTTCAGTATGACAGGCAGGGAAACGAGACTCAGGGGAAAGTCTACCCTTCTTACAGCACGGATGGGGAAAAAGAAGTCATCCAGAATGATTATACCTACAACAGCCTCGGACAGCAGACCAAGAAAACTGTAACCATCACTTCGGCAAAACGTCCGGCAGATAACCGCACTTATACGGAGGAAGAAGTAACTTACGATACTTTTGGCAACGAACTGAGCCATACCGACGAAAACGGTCTGGTATCCAAAACCTCTTATGATCCGGACACCGGAGAAGAAACCGAAACCGTCAATGCCGTAGGCACGGAATATGAATCCAAAGAGAAGGAATACCGCTCTGCAGACGGCTTAAAAACGATGACCGTAGATGAGTACGGCCGTGTCTCCATCAACATACAGGACGCCTTTGGCAACACAGTAATCAGCAAAGACGAAGCCGCCGGCACATGGACGGAAAGCATTTATGACTATGGAAGCGGGGAAGATGACAGTAACGCTTCCGACAATGACGAAGAAAATGATTCTGAAAAAGAAGAAACCGCCCGCCTGCTCGAAGAACGCACCTATCCCTTTGAGCCGGATGAAAAGCGGTTTATCATCAACGAAAACGGGGAAACCGTACCCAACTACTACATCACCGGAAAAGGAAAAAACATCCTCTCCGGCAGCAAACACTTTTATGACAATTTAGGCAATGAAACCGGCAGCGCGCAATTCAGCAACGGGGAATTAGACGCCGCCCACTGTACCTCATGGAATTTCAGCAGGAGTGAGACAGAAGTCACCGGAGAAGAAGACGAAGCACAAACCATCACCACCAGTTACAGCAAAACCCTGAACCCCGCCAAATACCAGCCGGAAGCAGACGCCGAGGGATACTATGACCAGTTCAACGGAGCAGTACTAAGCGAAACCATCACCCAGACCGTCACCGACGCGGGAGGGAACACCGTATCCCAGACAAGCACTGCCATACGTGGAAAAAACAGGATAGAAACAGCCACCACATATGAAACCGACGACTTCGGCAGAACAACAAAAGAAACCACCGTAACCAGAAAACAGCAGGACGGGAAGTGGCTTCCTGCTTATGAAACGCAGACTCTCTCCACCTATGACGAAAACGGCAACATAAGTCAGACGGAGACAAAAAGCCGCAAAGAGGGTGAGACGGAATGGAAAACCCAGACGGTTAAAACGGATTATGATGAGCAGGGACAGGTCACAAAGGAATACACCCCAAGAGGAACAAAAGAAAACGTGGCAACGAAGTACGAGTATGATATCCTCGGCAGGAAAGTACAGTCCGAAATCCCGCAGGAAAAGAAAGACGGCAGCATCACGTATCAGAAAACCACGGCAGAGTACGATAATACGGGAAATGTGACGGAAAAGAACGAACAGATCGACAGTGACAGGGAAGCAAAAACAGAATATACTTATGACAAACGCGGCAACCTTGTAATGGTAAAAAGCCGCATGGAAAATGAAAAAGCGCAGTACGTCCAGTATGTCTATGACATCCAAGGGAATAAGGTGCGCCAGTTCACCGGAATGACAGAACCGCTGACCCTTACCGTAACAGAGGCGGCAGAAGACACAAAAGCAGAAGACATCTTCTCCTACGCCGGAAAAACCTATCAGCTCACCGTCAGCGGGAAAAAGAAAACCGATGACATCCGTGAAACCAAGTATGAATACGATGGCAAAAACCAGCTGGTGGCATACACAGACCCCGAGGGCAGAAGAGAAACCTATACCTATGATGTCAACAGCAACCTAACTAAAACAGTAGATAAAAACGGCAACATCCAGAAAAACACCTACGACTACCGGAACCGCCTCACAGAGAGGCTCGCAAAAGAAAAAAAGACTGGGAAAGAGACGAAACATAGTTATACTTACAATGCCTATGGAGACGCAGCCACACAGGACGACACCGCTTTTGTTTATGATGATGCGTCCGGACAGGTCACAAAAGAAACAACAAAACTGACGAAGAATAAAAATATAGTAAAAAACTACACCTATGACAGTGCTGGCAACAAAACCGCCTTTGCGGTAAAAGTAGGAGAAGACACGAAACTTTCCCTGAAGTATACCTATGACGGCGAATCAAAACTAACTGCTGTCACCGACGAAACAGGAAACGAAATAGCAGGATATACCTACGACACCGACGGCAACTTAGCAGAAAGAACCGTGACAGGGAACGGCATGACAACCACCTATACCTACGATTACCAGAACCGCCTGACAGCAATGAAAAACCAGACATTCAGTGCAGGGGTAATATCGGAGTATTCATCGGAATATCTTGCCAATGGGCAGAAGTCGGAAGAAACGTCGGATGTGATGGATAAAGATGGCAGGAAGTCCCAAAAGACAGCCACCTACACCTATGATTTGTTGGGGCGTATTAAGAAAGAAACAAAAACCGGCAGTGAGGACATCTCCTACACTTACGACAGCAGCAACAACCGGAAAGAAATGAAAGCCGGCAATAAAGTAACCGCTTATAAATACAACAAAAACGACGAACTGCTCCGCACGGATACGTTAAGCACCGACACGGAAAAAGATAACGTAGTAATATATAAAAACGATAAAAACGGAAACCAGCTGGCCACGGTCAACCGTTATGAAATCCCAAGTAACAAAAAGGATAACACTTATGTTGATATCGACGTGACACTGGGGGATAACCGTCTCAATGAGAATGTAGTCAATCATTACAATGCCCTGAACCAGTTGACACAGACGCTTACAAAGAACTATAAGGTAAGTTTTACTTATGATGCCGAGGGACTGCGTACCAGTAAGACCGTGAATGGTGAAAAAACTGTCTTTGTCTGGGATGGAGACCAGCTAGTGATGGAACTTACTAAGAGTGGGAAGGTAAAGAAACGGTATATCCGCGGAAACGACCTGATATTTGCAGACAAAGGAACAGAAAATGCCTCTGGGGAGGCGTCCAGAAAACAGTACTATGTGACCGACCCGCATGGGAATGTGGTACAGCTGACCGACGAAAGCGGCAGAGTTACAAAGACCTACGAGTACGATTCCTTTGGTAATGAAATCAAGTCAGATAGAAAAGACGACAACCCGTTCCGCTACTGCGGGGAGTACTACGATAAGGAGACAGAGGAAATCTATCTGCGGGCACGGTACTACCAGCCAGAAATGGGGAGGTTTCTGACAAGGGATACCTATACGGGGGAAGAGGATGAACCGGAGAGCCTGCATCTGTATACTTACTGTGAGAATGACGGGGTGAATATGGTAGATCCGACAGGGCATTGGGGGGAAGAAGAGTTGAGTCTGAAGAGACTATTGGAATTTTTTAAATACCCGTATTCATTTACACATCAGAATATTACATATTCTGCTTTTAAAGAACTGAAGAATAAAATGAAATATCAAAAGTATTTAAAAATAATAATTGAAGGTTCTGTTTTGCCCGATTACTATAAGAAGAAAAAAATTGTTGAGGTTGGCAAAAAAAAATTGAAAGTTCCATTTTACAAATTTAAATATTACAAAATGGACTGGAACGGTAAAATTTTAGGATATTCTATAAAAAGTGGAGATAAGATGCATGGCAAGACAAAATCATCACTAAACACCTTAAAACGGGAAGTGAAGAAAAAAGTGACCAATTTACGCAAAAATAGAAAACGAAAATATTTACTAATTGGTTCGGTTTTACATTCCATACAAGATTATTATGCACACAGTTATGTTTTAGATTTGAGTAAATATAAGAAGCATGCAGACCGTTATGCATATATGGCTAATGATAAATATGGAACTAAAAAGGAAAAGGAAATATACAATTCATATCATTCTGATTGGGCTGCATGGGATGGGCATTTAAATAGAAATGTTAATTTACATAAAAAATATAAAGATAATCCCTATGCGTCATTTGATAAAAAAACAGGTAAATGGGAAATGTATTCTTCGCGAGAAAAAAACAAGAGGTATATGGAGGCAGTTAAAAAGTCCAAAAAATATTTGGAAAAAGTATTAAAATAAGCTCCATTATGAGGGAGGAGGATGAAAATGAAGAGGTTATTTTATTTATTGATGATGGTGTGTATATTATTAACCAGTTGTTCGTTTCAGGAACAACCAGAGGAAAAAGGACTTCCTCCGGTTACAGTTAGTGGCGGTTCCATCCATGTACAAAAAAAGTTAAAAAATCATATGGATTATGCGTTTGCAAATTCTACCGGTATTTACAGGATGAAAATGGATCATGGAATTATTCAATATAATAGAGATGGACAAGTGATAGATGAGGCAGAGGCGTCTGATGTTTGTTCTTTTAGCAGCAAACCTTATTACGAGCCTTATATGTATTATGTAGATGATAAAGCGCTGTATTTTTATCTGTGGGATGAGGATAATTCATGGTGGTTGTACCGGATACCGTTTACCAAAAATAAAAAAGGTCAGGTTGTTTTGGATTATGCGAACAGAGAACAGTTGTATGATACCTCTAACATGGAGGCATTTGCGGTGGCAGGAAATTATTTTGTTGGTTTAACTAAACATCAGGTAATGGTAACTATGAATATAGCGGATAAGAGGGATAAAAAATTTAAAAAACTGCCGTATCTTTCGGAAAATTGTGAAGACTGGATGGTTCTGAAAGAGGGGGAAGACTGGGTGCTCTGGTGGGGGGACGGACTTGTTTTGCAGAAGGTTCCCTCTAATGAAATAATAAGATTAGAAACAAAAAGAAATGTTTGGTACGATGCCACGTATGAAATGGGAGAAAAGGATATTATATGTTTTAATATTGATAAATGTGAGTGCAAAAGTTATCGCTTTGATGGAACATCAAAGCTGGTATTTGATAAAGCAGCAGTCAAAAATGTAATCGGTAAAATGCTTCCCGAAAAGATGGAAATTGAAAAGTACAAGATAGACAATATAGTAAAAAAGGAAGAAAAGTTTTATCTGCAAATTAAGTATAGAAAAAGGAAAGAAAAGTGGACATATGCATTATTGGTGTATGACAATACTGCCGGAAAATTTTTATGCGGAGAGGAACGGAATAATTGCCTGCCCCCAAACAAATTGTTTTCAAGCTGGTGGGAAATGCCAGAGGGTTCTTTGTTAAGTATAGTTGAAGATAACTGGTATTTCAGAAAAGGGAAAGAAGCTTATGTATATAATGAGGAATGGAAGACGTTTAAAGTAATCCGGCAAGGCGACCCTGAATGGAATTGTTTTTACGCTGTTAATGATAATGGATTGGAAGAATTTGTATGAGTATGCTTCCCTTGTTGGTGAAGTAAAACCGGACAGCAAAGACAACAATCTCTTCCGCTACTGCGGGGAGTACTACGACAAGGAGACAGAAGAAATCTATCTGCGGGCAAGGTATTATCAGCCGGAAATGGGGAGGTTTCTGACACGGGATACATATACTGGAGAAGAGGATGAGCCGGAGAGCCTGCATTTGTATGCGTATTGTGGGAATGATGGGGTGAATAGTGTTAATCCTAGCGGGCATGATGCTGTGTTTTTGCACTATGGATATGCAGTGGGGTCATCTGATACTGGTGGCAGAAAGAGGGGATTTTCTTTTGGGCATTCAGGGCTTTTGGTAGAAAATAAATATGGTGGCTGGTACTACTTTTATTGGGGAAAAGCAGGTGGAAAATATGTGAGGATAAGTATTAATTCCGATATTTTAGATAAACCAAATGATGAAACTATTAATAAAGTGGAGGAGGCAACGAAAAAAATTTATAGTGAAATGATTACTGGTTATATTTATATTAAGGGGAATTTTCAGAAAACACATAAGAATTTATTAGTGTACAAAGACAAAGATAATTATAATCTTATCACTAGAAATTGCGTTCAAGCTTCTGTTAGGAATCTTTTATTAGGAAAATTTAAAAGACCATCTAAAAAACTAGGGAAAGAACTTCGGAAATTAAAAAACGGAGTAGTTCCTAGAAATACATTTGATACATTGCGGTTTTTTATTATAAATAAAGCAAGTAAAAAACAAAAAAAATATTTTTATGAGCGAAAATAAATTGTAAAATATGGAGGTAGATGTGATTCAAACGATTAAAACATTGTTTAAAAGTAATAGAAAAAAAATACTTATTGCCATTGTTTTGTTGGTGCTTGTAGGTTTTCTGTTATTAAAGGTAAAGACTAATTACAAGATGAGAGCAGATGTAAATGAAATTATTGATTTAGCGAGCGTAAGTCAAATAAATGATACTACAATGCAACATATCAGTAATATGAGTGAAAGTTATCAGATTTTGCCGAATAAAATACTTTATTTAAGTGGTGAACAAAAAAAAGGAGCAAATTTATGTCAAACAGACCGGAAAGGAAATGGTTTAAAAAAAATTGCAGGGAATGTGACATCTTTTTTGGAATATGAAGGTAAAGTTTATTATAGGCTTCTTTCGAAACATGCATTATATAGGTATGATCCAGACAATGACAGGAAAGAGTGTTTGTTGGAAGAAGGCGTAGAGTGGTTTACTGTATATGAAGGAAATATACTGATTATGGGAGAAGAAAGCATAAAATTTTATAATTTGCAAAAAGAAAAAACGGAAACTGTTGTAGACTATTATCCATTTGGTTATCCATTTTATGCCGAACGAATAGGTGATTATATTATTTTGTGTGATAATAATGTTCATTTGTTTTCCATAAAGGAGAAAGAGGATACGCTACTGTTAGAGAGGTGGGCATTATCTTTTGACGATATTACGGTATATGAAAATAAGGCTTATATAAGGATGCAGAAATATTTTATTAAAAATTATGATGATATAATTTTTGATGATGAAAGCTGGAATGGAATCTGGTGCTTGGATATAGAGTTATATGAAAAAGATAAAGACAATACAGGATTTGAAAAATTATCAGAGAAGCAAATAGAGGATTTGCTGAATTCTGGTGAAATTCCCCAGAGTTCAAGTTTATATGAAAAATAAATTCACAAGAGGAGTTAAATAAGTTACAACCAAATATGAATACGACATCCTCGGGCGGACGGTGCAGTCCGAAATCTCACAAGAAAAGAAAGACGGCGGTATTGAATATAAGAAAACCACGACAGAGTACGATAATACGGGAAATGTGACGGAAAAGAACGAACAGATCGACAGTGACAGGGAAGCAAAAACAGAATATACTTATGACAAACGCGGCAACCTTGTAATGGTAAAAAGCCGCATGGAAAATGAAAAAGCGCAGTACGTCCAGTATGTCTATGACATCCAAGGGAATAAGGTGCGCCAGTTCACCGGAATGACAGAACCGCTGACCCTTACCGTAACAGAGGCGGCAGAAGACACAAAAGCAGAAGACATCTTCTCCTACGCCGGAAAAACCTATCAGCTCACCATCAGCGGAAAAAAGAAAACCGATGACATCCGTGAAACCAAGTATGAATACGATGGGAAAAACCAGCTGGTGGCATACACAGACCCCGGGGGAAGAAAAGAAACCTATACCTATGATGTCAACAGCAACCTCACCAAAACCGTAGACAAAAACGGCAACACCCAGAAAAGCACCTACGATTACCAGAACCGCCTTACCGAAATGGTGGCAAAAGAAAAAAAGACAGGGAAAGAGACGAAACATAGTTATACCTACAACGCCTATGGAGACGCAGCCACACAGGACGATACCGCCTTTGTCTACGATGACGCCTCCGGACAGGTAACAAAAGAAACAACAAAACCGCCTTTGCGGTAAAAGCAGAAGAAGACACGAAACTTTCCCTGAAGTATACCTATGACGGCGAATCAAAACTAACTGCTGT
Source organism: uncultured Eubacterium sp. (assembly GCA_910589595.1). Lineage (GTDB taxonomy): Bacteria > Bacillota > Clostridia > Lachnospirales > Lachnospiraceae > Eubacterium_F. The sequence continues at coordinate 5,020 of CAJUTM010000023.1, read as the reverse complement.
CACCGACGAAACAGGAAACGAAATAGCAGGATATACCTACGACACCGACGGCAACTTAGCAGAAAGAACCGTGACAGGGAACGGCATGACAACCACCTATGCCTACGATTACCAGAACCGCCTGACAGCAATGAAGAACCAGACAGGCAGCACCGTAATATCCGAGTACAACTCAGAATACCTCGCCAACGGGAAGAAAGCCAGAGAAACGGCAACTGTTATTGATAAAAAAGGAAAGAAAACAGCAAAAACAGCCGCCTACGCTTATGACCTGCTGGGGCGGATTACGAAAGAAACCCAGACAGGCAGGGAAGATATTTCTTACACCTACGACAACAATAATAATCAAAAGCAAATGAAAGTAGGGAATAAGATAACCGCCTATAAATACAACAAAAACGACGAGCTGCTCCGCACCGACACCTTAAACACTGACACGGAAAAAGACAAAGTAGTCATCTATAAAAATGATAAGAACGGAAACCAGCTTGCCACGGTCAACCGTTATGAAATCCCAAGTGACAAAAAGGATAATACTTATGTTGATATCGACGTAACACTGGGGGACAACCGACTTAATGAAAACGTAGTCAATCATTACAATGCCCTGAACCAGTTGACACAAACGCTTACAAAGAACTATAAGGTAAGCTTTACTTATGACGCCGGAGGCCTGCGCACCAGTAAGACAGTGAATGGGGAGAGGACGGTATTTGTATGGGACGGCGACCAAGTGGTGATGGAACTCACTAAGAATGGGAAGGTAAAGAAACGCTATATCCGCGGAAATGACCTGATATTTGCAGACAAAGGAACAGAAAACGCCTCTGGGGAGGCGTCCGGAAAACAGTACTATGTGACCGACCCGCATGGAAATGTGGTACAGCTGACGGATGAAAGTGGAAAAGTTATCAAGATATATGAGTATGATTCATTTGGTAATGAAATCAAGCCGGACAGCAAGGATGACAACCCGTTCCGCTACTGCGGGGAGTACTATGACAAGGAAACGGAAGAAGTTTATTTAAGGGCGAGGTACTACCAGCCAGAAATGGGGAGGTTTCTGACAAGGGATACTTATACGGGAGAAGCGGATGAACCGCTGAGCCTGCATTTGTATGTGTATTGTGAGAATGATGGAGTGAATATGGTTGACCCGAGTGGTCATAGGAGATATGCAACAGAGCAAGAGCTGGCGGGAATGTCATTAAAATTGCAGGAATATTATACTGCAATTTTAAAGCAAAAAGGGACAAAGAAAGGAGATGGAAAAAATAAATTAAATTTTTCTAAATTGAAACCTAGTAATAAGATTAAAAAGATTATCAAACAGTATGAGGGATATTATAATTACATGTATGATAGTGCATCCCCTCAGGATAAAGAACTTAGAAAAAGATATAACGCTAATGATGGGCGTGATTGGACTATTGGTTGGGGACACAAAATTTATGGAAAGGAAGGTAAAAAGTATATGAATAGTAATATAGATAAAGAACAAGCAAAAATATATTTTAAAAATGATTTAAAAAAAGTTACAAATGGTACTTTAAAAAATTATTTAAAAAAATATAAGATAAAATTGTATCAATATCAATATGATGCATTAGTTTGTTTTACATATAATTTAGGATATAATTTTTGGGATAAAGAGAAAAATAGTAATCAAACAATTTTTAGACTAATAAAGAGCAAAGATTATTCGGATAAGAAAAAAGTAGAATCTGTATTTTGTTTATATAAAAATCCTAATTTATTAAAACGAAGAAAAAAGGAAGCTAAAATATTTAATACTGGGAAATATCCGGCAAATTAGAATGAGGAGGCATAGATGAAAAAAAATTGTTTATGTTTTACAATTATAATATTGTCATTTTTCATTGTTCATGTAGGGCAGAGCTTATCTTCAAGTAAAAATATGGGATATGACAAAATTGAAAAAGAGAATAATGAAGTAAAATATACAAATAATGAAAAGGAAGCAGAAAAACTATTTGGTAAGTGGAAATTTACAAAAAGAATTATGTACCCAAAAGCTTATTCTAAAGAGGCTCAACGATTATGCGACAAAACATTTTTAGGGCGAATTATAGAGATAAGAGAAGATTTATTTCAGGCGGAAACTTTTCAAATAAAGGCTCCCTTTTATAATATAATAAAGGTAAATAATCCGTATGAGCTTATAAGTGGAGCGGGGTATTTGAGAAATTCCATATTAAAACAATATATAAGAGGGGGTGAATATAATCTATTGGAATTACTGGAAAATGAACCTTCAAATAAGAATTATCATATGAATAAAAACTTTATGGGTGAGCATTATCAGGATAATGATATTTGGACATTACTTATAATTGATGATGAAACAATGATTTTTTTTGAAGATGGTTGTTTTGAGGTAAAAAAATTGAAATAGGAGAGCTATTTGTGTGCGAAATAGTAATTAGTTAGAAATGTTTATATCAAATCAATCAATGGATTTTATGGCTACTTTGCTTTTGTGCCATAGAAAATTATGCTATATTTGAAAAAGGAGTGTAAAGAGTTTTTTCATTTTGCAATTATAGAGAGGAATTGAAATTTTAAATGAAAAAGATAAAAACTGAAAAGATTAAGGGTAAGGTATTGAAACTTGGACGATATTATAATTTGACTGTTTTTGTAACTAGGGAGTTAGATATCTGAAACAATATTAACGTAAGCTCAAAAATTACGAAAATCAGATAATCTGTTTTAGGGATTTCAGTTTGCGGTGGGATTGACTGGAATGTCGATGACTGCGCTAATGGCAACTGCACATACTGCTGTACAAACAGAATTTGCTCAGTGTAGAGATTCAATGTGCAGGAGAAATAGCAAATACTTTTCTTTGAAACCTTATAATTTAAATGATTTAGAAAGGGATAATCGTGCAAAATTCAATAATGATGTTAAAGATATAAATGATGATGGTAGAGAAGATTAGGTGTTGATATTAGGGGGATAATAGTTTCAGAACTTCAAGAGATATATTTTAACACCAAATTTTCTAAATTTGTTTCTGATAAAAAATTAAAACACAAGGTGCAGATTATATAAAAAAGCATAAGGAATATTGGTGGACAAGTGCAGTGTTTTTTTGGAAGTATAAAACCGATTTGATTAAATGTGCAAAGAGGTATTCAAATAGAAATAGTATGAGTTATAGGGAGTGAGCAAAATGAAAAAAGGGATGATGACATTAATTATATTCATTATTGTAATGTTTTCTTTGTTTGGTTGCAGCATACAAGACAAGAATCATGGATTTAACGAATCAAAAACAGAAACGGATGAATTGAAAGACAAGAATAAAATTATTACTGCTCTAAATAATAAGCATAATCAATATAATGCATATCGTATATGTGAAGAAAATGAGAATGCTATCCAACAATTGAATCTGGAAGGGAAGCCGGTTCATACATTTGAAATAACGAAAGGACAAAAGGATATAACTTTGCTGAAGATTGCATATGTCACGAATGAAGAGATACTATATATTTTGGACAAGGATGATAAATTTGAATTATGGACTATTCCCTTAATTCAAAATAGTAATAAGGATGAGGTACAGACAGAAAAAAAGAAATTAATTTTTCGCACAATAGATATAATAGATGTGTTGTATGCAGACACCAATTACATAGCGTACAAAGAGAACTTGAATTATGCGGAGTTCAATCGTACTCAACAGAAGAAAATATTGATAAACGCTGACAGTAAGAAAAGTTCTTACTGTCAGCCTAACAGCTTTAACATTCGGGTTGTACAATCAGGGAATATAAATGATGATGGAATGATATTGTTGGCAAAAAATATGGGAAAAAATCAGTATCCTAAAAATATATATGTACACAAAGTTGGAACAGAAAAAGTGGATAAAATTGTCGACACCTATACATCAAAGAATTGTATTATAAATATCGTTTCTTTCAATGATAAAATATATTATACCGGATTGATAAAAAACTGGAGAAATGAGAAGCAATCATGGGATATATGGTGTTACGATTACAAAGCAAATAGAAATTATTGCGTTGTACAAGAAAAACATATAAAAGATATGGTTTCTTTTTCTCGAATTAATGCACTATTTATAAATGGTAATAAAATATGGGTTGAAATAGAGAATGAAAAGTGTAAGTTTTTATATTATCCAATTGTGGCAGGTAAAAATCAACAAGAATCTACCATTGAAAAAGCAACGAAATTAAATCAGTATATACGTTCGCTAAAAAATAGAAGCATGGATATTACTGTATTAAATATAAATAATAATAAATGTATTATTATGGAAAGCAGTGCGAGTAATTTCAGATTTTATTGTTATGATATAAAAAATGAAAAGGAATGTTGGAAATTTGATGAGGATAGTACAAAAAATAGAGAATACCTATGATAGTACACTGAATGCCGAAATTGATGATAAAAAGAAAATTAGTTAAGATTTGTTAAAGGAACTGAAAATGCTTCCTATGATGAAAAAAATCATAAGATGCCGGTAAAAACAGTGGGGAAGGTTCTTCTAAATTATTAAAAAATCTTGGAGAGGACGGGAAGAATAGCTATTTTGGAGTAAGTGGTGATAAGTTTTATGTGTATGTATTTTAGAAAAAAATAAAATATCCATGGAGCGTACGTGGTATTAAATCTAAGGGAAAGCAACAGGCGAAAAAATTTAAGATAAAGTATAAAAAATAAAAGGCAGGAAAAGAAAGTATGTTCAAAATTAAAGTTGCGATTGGATTAAGTATGGTGCTTGTTTTAATATTTACTGGTTGTGCGGTCCAAACTGATGTTTCCAATAATAAAATAATATCAACAGAAAACCGTTCTTCAAAAGAATTATGTGATTATTGTTGCGCCCCTCTTAGCCTGACATATAACTAATCCACTTGCCTGTCACAGAATTAACCGATATACTGTCACTAAAGAATAATAGGTAATTGCGAAACAAGTTCGCAATCTTGATCCCAGCAGGGTAAAAATCCGGTCATGC
>CAJUTM010000022.1 GCA_910589595.1 uncultured Eubacterium sp. | reverse complement strand
CTGATTATGTTGTCAGAGCCGGCTTTACATAACAAACAGCTACGCATAACAGTCTACATGGACAACGAATATTTTAGTAAGGGTTCTGCTGTATCTGGCGCAAAGTTATCACGAATATTTTCAGCGTACCTGCCAAAACTATTATAACAGCAGAAAAGTGAAAATGCCGAAGCCTGAACTTTATGTGATTTTTACAGGAAACAAGGGGCAAAAAACAGATAAAATATCTTTATCAAAAGAATTTTTTGAGGGTGAGGATATTGATATTGAAGTAAAAGCCAAGGTTATTTATGAAAGCGATAAGGACGACATCATTAATCAGTACATCATTTTCTGCAAAGTCTTTAATGAGCAGACAAAACAGTATGGGATGACACAAAAGGCAGTTATGGAAACAATCCGCATATGCAGGGACAGGAATGTTTTAAGCGAATATTTGCTTGACAGGGAAAAGGAGGTTGTGACGATTATGATGAGTTTGTTTGATGAAGAACAGATAATGAAGTCATTTATCAGAAGTGAACGGCATGACGCAGATAGAGAAACAGCAGAAAGATTGATTAAAAAAGGGAAAATGACTCTTGAAGATATTGCGGAATGCGTTCCGTCATTATCACTTGAAGAATTAAGAGAACTTGAAGCTGAGATTATGCAGTTAGCATAGTCAGAGTGTGTTATATTTTAAAGACCCGCCGATAAATCGGCGGGTCTTTTTTTCACTTATTTACTCAAACAGAGTAAGGTCAATCGCATTTGCCATTACTTCATAACCATCATAAGGGTGAAGTCCGTCTTTATGCGTGTACTTCTCAAGGCAGTTCTGCGGATTTGCCGGATCGGCAACCGCACTCTCAAAGTCGATGATACCGTCCATCTGCGAATCTGTCGAGCGCATCCATTTATTAATCATCTGCCTTACCTGTTCGGAACTTTCACTATAATAACTGCTTGTTCCAAATGGTAAAATCGGGGCGCCATACACTTTGATATTATTGTCATGGCAAAGTTTTACCATTTTCTGGTATTCCGGCAGAAGCTGCTGATATTTATTTGTATTTTGCAGTTTATCCAAATCGTTGACACCAAAGAGAATAATACAGTATGCCACGTTGTCATGTTGCAGGAGGTCTCGGGCAAATCTATCTTTTCCGGCGTCTGTCGGGTAGGAACCAAGAATGGAGTTGCTGCCGATACCCTCGTTGATTACGGCAACGTTCTTTGTCTTCGCATTTGCCTGAAGACGTTTGGCAAAATAGTCTCCCCATCGCGTATAGCTGTCCGGTTTCTTACCGAGATAGGAAGCGTCCGTACCGTATCCGTCGGTTATGGAATCACCGAAACATACAACGGCTTTGCCGCCCTCCGGTGTCCACAGAGAAGCGTCAGCGAGGAAGAACCAGCTCGTTGTTGTCTTATAGGAAGTAAATGTATCCACGGATACTTGGTTGCCGCTCATCTGATAAGTAGTTGCTCTGGCGCCGCGGTGTCCGGTGATATTTTCGGTCGGTGAAGCGCCGAAGTATGTTGATATCGCGACATTTTCCAAAGCATTTACGTTAAAATCAATGGCGTCCGTCACGATTACTTTCCCTTTCGGAATAACGAACTCTTCTTGGTTTTCAACGGTTACAACAGTGTCGGTAGAGGTGTCAATGGTAGATTTCGTCGGAGTAACCTGTTTGGCGATGTGCATGGATTTTATTGTGACATCCGATGCCCCGTACTGGTTCGATAACCGGAAACGAATCTTTTGTCCGCTTGTTGTTACCCGAATAATCTGGCGTACGGTTGTACCATTCAGTTTCATTTTCGGCATAGCCGTATCTTTGCTGACATCACATCGTTCTTCGGCTGTTCCCCATGTGGAAACCCAGCCCTTTTTATCTACGGTCAAATCGCTGACTTCAACTTTTGTTATTTTAATGTTTTCAAAGGAAGGAGCAGCATAAGACGGCTTCTTAATTTCTAAATATTTGGCGTTATCTCCGGTAGCAACTAAGAGGAATGGTGTGCCAAAGGTAACAGGGTTATCTGCTTCGGAAACTCTTCCGTTGTCTGTGGTACCCTGTTCCAGCCAACTGCGAATCCCCTGTGAGGCTTCGCCGTATATGGTAACTTTTAGCGTGGAGTCCTTATTGTATTCCTTATCTAACGGGATGACAAGCCCGTCGCAGGAAGATGAGGTGACGGAGCCGTCTGCTTGTACAGTCGCTTCGCCATTTAGTGCTACGGTTTGTGAGAGGTCTAACTCGACTACCGGAACTGGTGTAGCCGTCGGAGTAGCTGTTGGTGTGGCAGTTGGCGTAGCCGTCGGTGTAGCCGTCGGAGTAGCTGTTGGTGTGGCAGTTGGCGTAGCCGTCGGTGTGGCCGTCGGTGTTTGCGAAGCGGTAGTCGTTGGTGTATTATCAGGAACCGAACTGGAACCAACGCCTGTTGATGTATCTGTATTCGTATTCTTGTCGGTCTGTTTCAGCACCGTAACCTTACATTTTAATTTCTTTTTCGATTTACCAGTCTTGCAGACAGCAGTAACAGTTGCTTTTCCCTGCTTTATCCCTTTAATAACAGCATACGCTTTTCCTTTTGTTTTCTTTTTGGTAATCTTAACAACCTTTTTGCTGCTTATTTTCCAAGTTGTTTTTGATTTCTTCTTTGTGTTTTTAACTGTTATTTTTGCCTTTTTACCAACAGAAACAGACAGTTTCGTCTTATTCAGTTTTGGTTTCTTCGCCGCCTGCGCGTCTACGGCTGACAGCATGGAAACCGTTAATGCTATTGGCATAAGAAAAGCCAATCCCTTTTTCAGTAACTTCATTTTAATCCTCCATTCCGAGAACGTTTTTTGTTCGAGGAACCGCAAGAGAAAGCTGCGTAGCAGTTTCTCTTGTTGGATAGGAAACTATTTGTGACGTTCTCGGCACAAATAGTCATAGCGAACTTTGTTCGCTTTTCCTCCATTCCATTAAATTGTGTAAACCCCGCCCAATTAAAACGATAGCAAATAAATATATTATAATAGTAACATATCAGAGAGAGCGGGGCAAAAGATATTTTGTGCAATTGTGTATGGAATTGGCGGTGAAAAACAAAAAAATATGTTGACCTTTCCCCGCTCCATAGGAGATAATAGATATATTAACAAAAAATGGGAGCGAAAGCATGAAAGAGAAATTATTAAACGAATTTACAAAGGTTTATGGTGACAATAAAGATGTCAGGATATATTTTGCGCCGGGGCGCGTGAATCTAATCGGTGAGCACATTGATTACAGCGGCGGTAAGGTGCTGCCCTGTGCGCTGACATTGGGAACATATGCGGCGGTAAGGAGACGTGTGGACGGCAAACTGCGCTTCTATTCCATGAATAAGCCGCAGTCCGGTATAACAGAGTCGGTGATATGCGATTACAAAAGAGAGAATGAAAAGGACTGGACAAACTATCCCAAAGGCGTCATGTGGGCGTTTGGGGAAGAGGGAATGAAGTTAGAATCCGGTATGGATATTCTTATTTATGGAGATTTGCCGGAGGGGGCGGGACTATCTTCTTCTGCCTCGCTGGAAGTTCTGACCGGATTTTTTTTGTGTGATTTATTTGGCTTTGAGCTCTCAAAGGAAAAGCTCGCTCTGCTGGGACAGCGGGCGGAAAATAAGTTTTGCGGAGTGAACTGCGGTATTATGGACCAGTTTTCGGTGGCGGCAGGACGCAAAGACCATGCAATCTATTTAAATACTTCGGATTTGTCGTTTGAGTATATACCAATCCACATTCCCGACGCGAAGATTGTCATTGCCAATAGCAACAAGCCGCACACGCTGAATGAATCGAAGTACAATGAGAGACGGCAGGAATGCGAGACGGCTTTACAGGAATTGCAAAAAGTAATCGGCATAGAGCATTTATGCGATTTGACAGAAGAAGAATTTACAACGTATCAGGCAGCGATATTGGATGAGACGAGAAAGCGCCGCGTCCGTCATGCGGTATATGAGAACAGCCGTGTAAAAAAGGCGGCGGAGGCGTTAAAGAACAATGCAATTGCGGAATTTGGCGAGTTGATGAATGCTTCCCACCACTCAATGTCGGAAGATTATGAAGTGACGGGAGAGGAAATGGACGCGCTGGTGCAGGCGGCATGGCAGCAGGAGGGCGTCATTGGCTCGCGGATGACCGGAGGCGGTTTCGGCGGTTCTACGGTTAGTATCGTCAAAAATAATTGTATTACATCTTTCATTGAGGGAACGGGAAAAGTCTATACGGAAAGAACAGGTTTGACTGCCGACTTCTATGTGGTTGAAATTGGTAGCGGTCCTGTGTTACAATAAAGTTACTTATGTAAATCCAAAGTATCGAAATGGAGGGAAAGAATGAAGATATTAGTGACAGGCGGAACCGGATATATCGGTTCTCACACGTGCGTAGAGCTTTTGCAGAAAGGATATGAGGTTGTCGTCTTTGACAATTTATACAATTCCAAGAGAGATGTAGTAGATAAGATAGAAAAGATTACCGGTAAGAAGATTACCTTTTATAAGGCAGATATGTTGGACAAGGAGAGTATGCGTCCGGTATTTGCGGAGCATACATTTGATGCGGTTATCCATTTTGCAGGACTGAAAGCGGTCGGTGAATCGGTGGAAAAGCCTCTGCTGTATTACAAAAATAATATTGCGGGTACGTTAAACCTCTGTGAGATGATGAATGAGTACGGTTGTAAAAAGATTATATTCAGCTCTTCAGCGACGGTTTACGGTTCGCCGGAAACGGTGCCGATTACAGAAGATTTTCCACTCAGTACAACAAACCCTTACGGCAGTACGAAATTGATGTTAGAGGGAATCCTTTCGGATTTATGTGTGCCGGATAAAGAATGGAGCGTCGTGCTGCTTCGTTACTTTAATCCGATTGGCGCCCATGAGAGCGGTCTGCTCGGAGAGAGTCCGAACGGCATACCGAATAACCTGATGCCGTATATTATGCAGGTGGCAGTTGGCAAGCTGCCGGAACTCGGCGTCTTTGGAAATGATTATGACACGCCGGACGGCACCGGTGTAAGGGATTATATCCATGTCGTTGATTTGGCGAAAGGGCATGTGAATGCAGTAGAGAAAGCAACCTCTGCGAATGGGGTAAATATATATAATCTCGGTACGGGAAACGGCTACAGCGTATTGGATATCGTCAAAGCGTTTGAAGCAGCAAACGGCGTTACGATTCCATATTCCATCAAGCCGCGCCGCGCTGGTGATATTGCAACCTGCTATGCCAACCCGAAAAAGGCAAAGGACGAATTGGGCTGGGAAGCAAAGTATGATTTGCAGAGAATGTGTGAAGACTCTTGGCGTTTTGCAAAGATGAATCAATAAAAATCGCTTGTCGATAATAAAAATGGAGGTATGGAAGAATGAGTACAAAAACGGTAATTGAAAGTGGAAAAGCAGTATTGGGGATTGAGTTTGGTTCTACGCGAATCAAGGCGGTGTTGATTGATGAAAATCATACGCCGATAGCGTCCGGAAGCCATGAGTGGGAAAATCAGCTTGTCGATGGGATTTGGACTTACAGTATTGATATGATTTGGAATGGTCTGCAGGACAGTTATCAGGATATGTTAAAGGATGTAAAAGAAAAGTACGGTGTTACGGTGACAAAGCTGGCGGCCATCGGCTTCAGTGCGATGATGCACGGATATATGGCGTTTGGCGCAGACGATGAAATTTTAGTGCCGTTCCGCACATGGCGCAACTCCATAACGGAAGAGGCTTCTGAGAAGCTGACGGCGCTCTTCAATTATAATATTCCACAGCGTTGGAGTATCGCACATCTGTATCAGGCGATTCTCAATGGGGAAGAGCATGTAAAAGATATCTGTTTCCAGACGACGCTTGCCGGTTATATTCATTGGAAACTCACAGGCAAAAAAGTGCTTGGCGTTGGCGAGGCGTCCGGTATGTTCCCGATTGATATTGCCACAGGAAAATTTGATGAGAAAATGGTAAAACAATTTGACGACGCTATTGCCGATAAGAATTTTGGCTGGAAATTGTCAGATATTTTCCCAGAAGTGCTGACGGCTGGAGAAAATGCCGGAACCCTGACGGAAGAGGGCGCGAAACTGCTTGATGTTTCCGGCGCTCTGGAAGCGGGCACTCCGCTCTGTCCACCGGAGGGAGATGCCGGCACGGGTATGGTAGCTACGAACAGTGTGGCGCGCCGCACCGGTAACGTGTCGGCAGGAACATCGGTATTCTCCATGGTCGTATTGGAGAAAGAATTATCGAAAGTATATCCGGAACTGGATTTAGTGACGACGCCTTCCGGTGATTTGGTGGCAATGGTACACTGCAATAACTGTACGTCGGATTTGAATGCATGGGTTAATATTTTCAAAGAGTTTGCAGAGAGCTTCGGTATGGAAGTGGATATGAACAAGCTGTTTGGCACGCTTTATAACAAAGCGATGGAGGGAGACGCCGACGGCGGTAATCTTCTTGCCTATAACTACATATCCGGAGAAAATATTACCGGTATGGAAGAAGGTCGTCCGCTCTTTGTGCGCACGCCGAACAGTAAATTTAATCTGGCAAACTTTATGCGGGTGAATTTATATACGTCTCTGGGAGCGTTAAAGATAGGAATGGACCTTTTGCTGAAAGAAGAAAAGGTACAGATAGACAAACTGCTCGGACATGGCGGGCTTTTCAAAACAAAAGGTGTCGGACAGCAGATTCTCGCAGACGCGATGAATACGCCGATTTCCGTCATGGAGACAGCGGGAGAGGGCGGCGCATGGGGAATTGCCGTGTTGGCTGCTTATATGATTAACACACAGGGCGAAAGCCTTGGCGATTATCTGAATGCAAAGGTATTTGCCGGACAGGAGGGGAGCGAGCTGGCTCCGAATCCGCAAGGAGTCAAAGGATTTGACGACTTTATTCAGATTTATAAAGCCGGTCTTCCGATTGAGAGAGCGGCCGTGGATTCCATGAAATAACATCAAGTATCCATAACGGGATTTCGCGGAAGACACAGAAAGAGAGGTAACGAAGTGAAGAAAGAACTGGGAAAGACATACAATCCTGCGGAGATTGAAGAGCGTTTGTATGCGAAATGGATAAATAAAAAATATTTTCATGCGGAGGTTAATGCTAATAAAAAACCATATACGATTGTCATCCCGCCGCCCAATATTACAGGACAGCTTCATATGGGTCATGCGCTGGACAATACTTTGCAGGATATCATAATCCGCACCAAGAGAATGCAGGGATATGAGACATTGTGGATGCCGGGGACAGACCACGCGTCCATTGCCACGGAGGCAAAGATTGTTGAAAATATGAAAGAGGAGGGTCTTTCGAAAGAAGACATTGGGCGCGAGGGGTTCTTGGAGCGTGCATGGGATTGGAAAGCCACGTATGGCGGTCGTATTGTCTCCCAATTGAAAAAGATGGGTTCGTCCTGTGATTGGGAGAGAGAGAGATTCACGATGGATGAGGGATGTAATAAGGCGGTCAAAGAAGTGTTTGTCAATCTCTATAAAAAGGGTCTCATCTATCGTGGCGAGCGCATCATTAACTGGTGTCCGCACTGCCTGACTTCCATTTCCGACGCCGAAGTTGAGTATGAAGACCAAAAGGGGCATTTCTGGCATTTGCGTTATCCATTTGCCGACGGAAGCGGTTCTATCAGTCTGGCTACGACGCGTCCGGAGACATTGCTTGGCGATACTGCAGTGGCCGTAAATCCGAATGATGAAAGATACAAGGACAAGATTGGCAAGATGCTCATACTTCCTCTTGTTCACCGTGAAATCCCGTTGATTGCCGACGACTATGTAGATATGGAATTTGGAACCGGTGTCGTTAAGATTACGCCGGCGCACGACCCGAACGACTTTGAAGTAGGACTGCGTCACGATTTGCCAATGATAAACATAATGACAGACGACGCCAAGATTGTAGACGACTATGAGAAATATGCCGGTATGGACAGATATGAGGCGCGCAAGGCTATTGTGGAGGACTTGCAAGCTGAAGGCGCGCTGATTTGCGTGGAAGACCACGACCACAATGTGGGAACTTGTTATCGCTGCGGTACGACGGTAGAGCCGCGCGTTTCCAAACAGTGGTTTGTAAAGATGAAACCGCTTGCCGGCCCCGCCATTGACGCGGTAAAAGAGGGAAAGACAAAATTTGTGCCGGAACATTTTAATAAGACCTATTTCCACTGGCTGGAGAATATCCGCGACTGGTGTATCTCGCGACAGCTCTGGTGGGGACATCAGATTCCTGCCTTTTATTGTGATGACTGCGGCGAGATTGCGGTTACAAAAGAAAATCAGTGCACCTGTGCCAAATGCGGAAAACCAATGCGTCAGGACGAGGACACACTGGATACATGGTTTAGTTCGGCGCTCTGGCCGTTTTCCACGCTTGGCTGGCCGGATGACACAGAGGAAATGAACTATTTTTATCCGACCAATACATTAGTGACAGGTTACGATATCATTCCGTTCTGGGTTATGCGCATGATGTTTAGCGGGTTGGAGCACACCGGACAGGTGCCATTTGACACCGTTCTTATTCACGGGCTCGTACGCGACTCGCAGGGGCGCAAGATGAGTAAATCGCTCGGCAACGGTATCGACCCGTTAGAAGTGATTGATAAATATGGAGCGGATGCTCTGCGCCTTACTTTAGTGACGGGAAATGCGCCGGGGAACGATATGCGTTTCTACTGGGAGCGCGTCGAAGCCAGCCGGAACTTTGCCAATAAAGTATGGAATGCCTCCCGCTTTATTATGATGAACTTTGAGCAAAACGAGGGGCTTGATTATGACAGTGTGTCGAAAGACGACCTGACACAGGCGGATAAATGGATTTTATCTAAAGTTAATAACCTCACAAAAGAGGTCACGGCGTTGATGGATACATTTGACCTCGGAATTGCCGTACAGAAAATTTATGATTTTATTTGGGAAGAGTTTTGCGACTGGTATATCGAGATGGTGAAACCCCGCCTCTATAATGAAGAGGATGACACGAAAGCGGCCGCGCTCTATACGCTGCGGGCAGTGCTGACAGACGCTCTGAAACTGCTGCACCCGTATATGCCGTTTATTACGGAAGAAATTTACTGTACTCTGCTCGGTGACGAAGAACAGTCGATTATGGTGAGCGACTGGCCGGTGTATACAGAGGAGCGCGTGTTTGCGGAGGAAGAGGCGAAAGTCGAGCGCATTAAAGAAGCGGTAAAAGGAATCCGCAACATCCGCGGGGAGATGAACGTGCCTCCGAGCAAAAAAGCCTGTGTTATTGTCGTATCGGAACAACAGCAGGTGCTCGATATTTTTGAGGAGAGTAAAGTATTTTTTGCCACCCTAGGTCTGGCCAGCGACGTGAAATTCCAGAAGACAAAAGAGGGCGTTGACGAAGACGCTGTTTCCGTAGTGATTACGGACGGCGCCATTTACATTCCGTTTGCCGAACTGGTTGACATTGAGAAAGAAGTGGTGCGTCTTCAGAAAGAAGAGAAAAAACTGGAGTCGGAAATTAAGCGTTGCGAGGGTATGCTGAACAATCCGAATTTTGTCAGCAAAGCGCCGGAAAAGAAAATTGAAGAAGAGCAGAAAAAGTTAGAGAAATATCAGGGCATGATGGCGCAAGTCAGGGAACGCTTGCAGCAGCTCCGGTAAAATGTCGAATTTTTCCGACATTTCTTACTTGCTTTTTAGAATGAAAATCTGTATTATTGTTACATGGAGAATCGAAAATACCGATAATTGCTAAGAGTATAATTTAGGAGGGCGTGAGAATGCTGAATTTTGAAAAGGAACTTGAGAAATTCCAGCCGAGCATGGATGTAGAACAAGTGGAAGACGTTGTATATAATAATAATTTAGCAGATGTGACAGATATTATAAAAGAACTGATTCAGGATGCCAAGGGAACTTTGTAATACAGATAGGGAGGAAGCATGACAATGAGATGTCCGAGATGTGACGCCACAGTCAGGGAAGCTGCTGTGCAGTGCAGTTTTTGTGGACAAGACTTATCTGTGATGTACTTTGTGCGCAGACTTTCCAATACTTATTACAATATAGGTCTGGAGAAAGCACGGGTTCGGGATTTGTCAGGAGCCATAGTGGTTCTGAAAAAGAGTTTGCAGTTCGATAAAAAAAATGCTAATGCAAGAAATTTACTGGGACTGATTTATTATGAGATGGGCGAGACGGTAGCCGCTCTCAGCGAATGGGTGTTGAGTAAATATTTACAGCCGGACGATAATGAGGCCGACTATTATATTAATATTATTCAGAAGAACCAGACGGCGCTGGACGCCACGAACCAGACGATTAAGAAATACAATTCCGCGTTGTCGGCGGTCAAATCCGGAAACGAGGATTTGGCCATCATCCAGTTAAAAAAGGTCGTCAGTTTAAATGCCCATTTTGTTCGGGCACAGCAGTTGCTCGCACTTTTGTATATTCACGATGAAGATTACCAGAAAGCGGCGAAGTGTCTGAATCGGGTGGGCAGGATTGATTTTAACAATACGACTACGCTTCGCTATATGCAGGAGGTTGGCGAGAAGATTGGCAGTGGCTCCAACAGGGCAAAAGATATGGGAACAGTGAAAAAAGCTCCCAAGAAAGACCCTCTGGCAAATGTCACTCCGGTTGGCTCTTACAAAGAGGAGAAGAAATCTCTAATGCCTGTTCTCTATGTGATTATCGGCGTTATTTTAGGACTTGCCGTGTCCTTTATACTAATCCAGCCGACGTTACAGAAGAGTAACGACAACGGTACGCAGATGTCGGATACCAATGAGCAGCTGGCTGTGCAGTCTTCGCAGATTTCCGGTTTGGAGAAAGAAAAAAACGAACTGGAAGAAGAACTAAAGGGACTGAAAAAGCAAATACAGGACGCCGATTCTCAGGCGCAGAAGCAGTCCGGCAGTTATGAGAAACTGCTCAAAGGTTTACAGTATTATCTGAACAATGACAAGATTCAGGCGGCGGTAGAAGTTGCCGGCTGTAAAAAGACCGACTTTGCGACGGAGGAAGCACAGACGCTGTATACGAAGATTGGGGCGGTCACGCAAGCCCAGATTTCGCAGCTGGTATCGCAGGGAAGAAGTGCCATGCGGCAGTCATACAGCAGTGCGGTTACTACATTTAAGAAAGTATTAAAACTGGATAAAGAAAATCAGTCAGCGATGTATTATATGGCATATTGTTATCAGAAACAGAACGATATGAAAAATGCGAAGAAGTGGTATGAAAAGGCGATTAAAGTCAACGATACGACGGCTTTGGCGGCACAGGCGGAGACGCGTCTGGCGGAAGTCAAAGAGGCGCTTAAAGATGACGACGCGGGAGCGACCGCTTCTCCGGCAGCAGAGTAACAGGGGATAAATCAAATAGGCAGATTTAGAAGACTTACGGAAGACAGGTTCTTTTGTAAGTCTTTTTATTTTTAGTAGCAGGAGGATGTATGAGATATGGAGCAATTTACAATGGAGCGCAACGGCTCACAGATGACGGTACACATCAGTCAGGAGCTTGACCATCATATTGCGGCGCAGGTCAGCCGCATGGTGGACATGCAAATCGAGAAAGGAAGTATACGCACGCTTGTATTTGATTTTTCCGGAATTACTTTTATGGATAGTTCGGGAATCGGTATGGTGATGGGCCGGCACCGGAAGATGAATTTTCTCGGCGGTTGCACTTTTGTAACCGGAATCGGCAAAAATGTTGACCGCATTTTTCAAATGTCGGGCCTATACCGTATTATACCGAAATATCAGGAAAGGACAGAGTCGTTATGATGGAAAAGACAGAAATTACATTTGAATTTGACAGCAGTTCGGAAAATGAGAGTCTGGCGAGAACGGTAGTAGCTGCCTTTCTTGCCAGACTGGACCCGACATTGGAAGAACTCGCGGATGTGAAGACTGCCGTATCCGAGGCGGTTACGAATGCAATCATTCACGGATATGAGGGAAAACAGGGGAAAATCCGCATACATAGCTGGATTGAAGATACTACGATTGGCATTGAAGTGCAGGATTGGGGAGTCGGTATTCCGGATATTGAAAAGGCGATGGAGCCGTTATATACAACGCGTCCGGAGATGGAGCGCTCGGGGATGGGATTTGCCTTTATGGAGGCATTCATGGACGAATTGCGCGTGGACTCCCATCCCGCTCAGGGAACGACAATCGTTATGAAGAAAAAAATATATAGTGCATTTGTATTGACTTGAGGGAGTTTGCCAATGGAAACCATAGAACTGATTAAACGTTCACGAGCAGGGGATAAATTGGCGAGAGAACAGGTGATAAAGGAAAATATGCCATTGGTGTATAGTATTGTAAAACGGTTTGCCGGCAGAGGGCATGATTTGGAAGATTTGCGCCAAATCGGAGCCATCGGCCTCATTAAGGCAGTCGATAATTTTAATTGGAATTTTGACGTCAAATTTTCCACGTATGCCGTTCCTATGATAAGCGGGGAGATTAAGCGTTTTATGCGTGACGATGGGATGGTAAAAGTGAGCCGGACGCTGAAAGAGAATGGGATTCATATAAGGCGTGTGGCCGAGAGTCTCGCGGCCGAATTAGGGCGGGAAGCAACACTGGAGGAATTAAGTGCGGCGACGGAGATGAAGAGGGAGGATATTGTTCTGGCGCTGGAGGCCGGAAACGAAGTAGAATCTTTACACAAGACCGTCTATCAGAAGGAGGGAAGCGAAATATCGCTGATGGAACGCATACCGTCAGACAAAGACGAGGCGGAAACGGTAGTCAATCAACTTTTACTTGAGCAGTTGCTGGCAGAGCTGGACGAGCAGGAAAGACAGATTATTCATATGCGCTATTTTGAAGAAAAAACGCAGACGCAAATCGCCGGTATACTGGGGCTGAGTCAGGTTCAGGTGAGCCGTCTGGAAAAGCGGGTATTGGGCAGCATGAGGAAAAAATGTATCTTACAAAGACAATGAATATTTTTTTTGTAAATGGCAATGGTAATACCGAAAGGAAGTGTTGTGTATGAAAAAGGTCGGTATTGTAACGCTGGCGATTGCGTTACTTGCTGTTGCTACCATTGTGTTGTACCGTTCCAATCAGAATCAGGAAGAAACCTCGCCGAAAGGCAAAGGAACTTTAGTGAAGGAGTATATAGAATGCAAGAAATACTATATGTAAAAGTAGAGCAGAATATACCGGTGTCAAAGAAAGCAATTACATTCAAAGACATTGCCACGCTTTACTGTACGAACAAAAGTATTGTGCAAAAACTGGAAAAAGAAACTTTTTATACGCTGCCCAATGACACGCCGCAGAAGACGATGTTTACTATTGCCAAAGTGTATGAGGGCATTCATAAATTCTATCCGGATTTGGAAATTGAAAATCTGGGAGAATGTGATTTTGTTATCGACTATGAGCACCCGGATAAAAAAGAAAAAAGTAAGGCAATGGAATATGTAAAGACCGTTTTAGTCTCGCTCGTTATTTTTTTCGGCGCCGCTTTTACGATTATGACGTTTAATGAGGATGTCAGTGTCGGCGATGTATTCGATAAGATGTATAATCTCGTAATGGGAGTGGACAAGTCGGGTGGCTCTATCATAGAAATCTGTTATGCCATCGGACTGCCAGTCGGTATTTTAATCTTTTATAATCATTTCCGCCGCCGCAAGATTAAAGACGACCCGACGCCGATACAGGTGGAGATGCATACTTATGAGGAGCAGGTAAACAAGGCGTTGATTGCCAGAGCTTCAAGGGAGGGACACACGATTGATAGCAATTAAATGGTGCCTGTTGGTTATTCTCGGACTGAGCAGCGGGTTTGCCGTGGCGGCCGGAGTATTTGCTTTTATTACCATGCTGGGAATCGTTCCCCGCATGGCTGCAAGGACAAAAACACAAAGGCACATAATCTGTTATGAGAGAATGATAATTTTAGGAGGAACGCTCGGAAATATCTGGCTGTTGTTCCAAATACCGCTGCCGGGCACAGGGATTTTGCTTGCACTTTTTGGTTTGGGAGCGGGGATTTATGTCGGCTGTCTGGCTATGGCCCTTGCGGAGATGCTGCGGCTGCTGCCAATTTTTGTCAACCGCTTTCAATTAAAAGAGGGTTTTCCCATTTTGGTAGTAGCCTTGATGACCGGCAAGTTCCTCGGTACGGTTTTTCAATTTTTCTGGAAGTAGCGTGATAGAAAGGAGTAAAGGAATGTCGAAGGAAAAAGTAAATATCAAAGAGGTAATCCGTGAGCGCGAACCTCAAAAAAAAGATAAGAAATACAATGAATATGTAAAAGAAAATACGCCAAAGAAGAGCTGGTTTATTAACTTGTGTAAAGCCTATCTGATTGGCGGGCTTATATGCGTATTGGGGCAATGTCTGACAAATCTGTATATGAATATCGGCTTAGTCAAGGATACGGCTACGCTCTACACGACCTTATCGCTTATTTTTCTGAGCATTCTCTTTACCGGCCTGAATCAGTATCAGAAACTGGCTAATTTTGCCGGAGCGGGAACGATTGTTCCGATTACCGGTTTTGCCAATTCCGTCGCTGCGCCGGCCATTGAGTTCAAAGAAGAGGGCTGGGTGTTCGGCGTCGGCTGTAAAATCTTTACGATAGCCGGACCGGTCATCTTGTACGGCGTATTCTGTAGCTGGATATTAGGGGTCATATATTGGGTTGGAAAATTATTCAGTTAATGGGGTTACAAGCATCAGAGTGCTGCGTTTGGGCGGCACTTTTTCTTAGAACTCGGGTGTTAAACGTCCCTTACTTCTTAATGTATTGCCAGTTCCTCTAACAAGAGGGGTGTTTAACACCCGAATTCTATAAGAAAGTTTAATTTCACATTGACATATAACTGCATATATCAGTAGTAGAAGAAAAAAAGGATTGTGTTGTTCTGGAGGAGAAAAAATGATGGTTTGGAGTGGAATTAGCATCCCTTTCTTTGGAACTGCATTGGGAGCTTCTATGGTGTTTTTGATGAAAGGAAACATGAATTCACGATTAGAGAAGTTGCTGCTTGGCTTTGCTTCCGGTGTGATGATTGCCGCTTCGGTGTGGTCTCTTTTGATTCCGTCTATTGATATGGCAGCAGAGCAGGGTTCGGTTGCGTGGATTCCGGCAGCCGTGGGTTTCCTGCTGGGAATACTTTTTTTGCTGTTGCTGGATAGTTTGATTCCGCATTTGCATATAGATAGCGACAAGCCGGAAGGGGTAAAAACGAGACTGGGAAAATGCACGATGCTTGTATTGACGGTTACGCTGCATAATATTCCGGAGGGGATGGCAGTCGGCGTAACATTTGCTGGAGCGCTGATAGGCAATACGGGTATCACAATGGCGGGAGCTTTTGCATTGGCGTTAGGAATCGCAATTCAGAATTTTCCGGAGGGAGCGATTATTTCTATGCCGCTCCGCGGCGAGGGCATCTCGCGGCAGAGAGCTTTTTGCTATGGCGTACTTTCCGGTCTGGTCGAGCCGGTCGGCGCCTTGCTGACAATTTATCTGACCGGAGTTATCGTGCCGGTTCTTCCCTATTTTCTGTCTTTTGCCGCCGGAGCGATGATATATGTAGTCGTAGAGGAATTGATACCGGAATCACAGGTGGGAGAGCATACGAATATTGGAACTGTTGGCGTGGCAATCGGGTTTGCCCTGATGATGATTTTGGACGTCGCCTTAGGATAAAATTTTGTAAAACTAAAGAATAATATGAAGAATGTTTATCCATACTACTTTCAAGTCTTTAAAGAATGGAGAGTAGGTGACTATGAACGAGAAGAAAATGGTGGGGAGACGGAGCGTGCTGTTTTCCCGTCCTCCGGTAATTATCGGAGCCGGCAGCGTAGCAGGTGAGAAAGAGGGAAACGGCGCTTTTGGCAGTTGTTTTGATTATGTGGAGACAGACCCCCTTTTTGGCGGCGAGACGTGGGAAGAGGCAGAGAGCAAAATGCAGCAGATGGCAACGCAGATTGCTCTGAGAAAGGCAGGACTGGAGCCGAAAGAGGTGCGTTATCTGGTGGCGGGAGATTTGCTTGGACAGTTGATTGCCACCTCCTTTGGCATAATGAATTTTAACATTCCGATGTTCGGCGTCTACGGCGCCTGTTCCACGATGGGCGAGTCGCTGGCAATCGCTTCCATGCTGGTGGACGGGGAATTTGCCGACTATGTGGTAGCGCTTACATCCAGTCACTTTGCCAGTGCGGAAAAGCAGTTTCGTTATCCGCTGGCTTACGGCAGCCAGCGTCCTTACTCGTCTACGTGGACGGTTACGGGAAGCGGGGCGGTCGTACTGGCGTCTTCGAAAGCCCGATGGAAACGCAAAGAGACGGGATATGTCGAGGTCTATGGCGTGACAACGGGAACGATTACGGACTATGGAATCAAGGACAGCATGAATATGGGCGCCTGCATGGCTCCGGCCGCCTGTGACGTCATTCTGCATAATTTCAAGGACATGGGCATTGGGCCGGACTATTATGACCGGATTATAACGGGAGATTTAGGTACGATTGGACAGCGCATTCTGATTGATATGCTGCGCGGATACGGATATGATATTGAAAAGCAGCATTTTGACTGCGGAACGGAAATTTATTACAACAAAGAGCAGGGAACCAATGCGGGAGGCAGCGGCTGCGGGTGCAGTGCGATAACGCTGTGCGGATATATTTTGGAGAAAATGCGAAAGCATATATGGAAGCGCGTGCTCTTTGTCCCGACCGGAGCTCTTCTTTCCACGGTCAGCTTTAATGAGGGAAATTCTATTCCGGGTATCGCGCATGCGGTTATGCTGGAAGCGATTGCCGGCTCGGGAAAGGAGGTGTAGGGCATGGATTATTTGATTGCTTTTCTTATCGGTGGAGCCATATGTGCCGTCGTTCAGGTTGTCATGGATAATACGAAACTTCTTCCGGGGCGCATTATGGTAGGGCTTGTCTGTATCGGTGCGGTTATCAGTTTTTTCGGCTGGTACGAGTCGTTTGTGAACTGGGCAAAATCGGGAGCGTCGGTTCCCCTCATTGGATTTGGACATCTGCTGTTTAAAGGGGTAAAGGAAGCGGTAGATAAACAGGGATTTATCGGTACGTTCTACGGCGGACTGGAAAGCGCTGCGGTCGGAATATCGGGAGCTTTGATTATGGGGTATCTGGCGAGTTTATGCTTTAAATCAAAGATGAAATAGGAATTTGGGGGCAGTTGTGTAGTCATTTGCTATTTTCAGGGCGGCGGTATCCCTGCCGGAGCGCATCCGGTATAACGCTCCCGGCGAAAAATACATGGTTTCTTTTGTTTACCTAAGTCTTTTGCCGCTCCTCGCAAAACTCGCTGTCTGTATTGCATTGTCGTTTTTTCTGGATTTTGTAAAGTTATTGTTCGTTGGTTTTTATGCACCACTGATTGTTACTGGTTGCTGCGGGCGGCGCCTGAGGTAATCAATTTGGTGGTGCATTAACTTTTAGTGTAAATACACTGTAAAAGTCAGGGAAAATCGACGGCAGACAGCTCAGACAATGCTCGCGCGGCAATCGGTAAACAAAAGAAATCATAATTTTTCGGGGAGCGACACAAGGATGCGCTTCGGCAGGATACCTGCCTTATTGCAGTGAAGAGTGAAGTGTAAAAAAGTCCTGTGCAGAAATGTAATGGGATTTTTTATATTTTTTGAGTTACAAATTTGAAATTGATAGAAAAAACCTAATCACCAGTAAAGATTCAGTGGCTATTTTTCAGTGGCTATGCTATGATAAAGTTAAGCAATGTAAGGGGGGAGACTATTGGAAGTAGAAAATACATTGTCGAAAAAGATTGATACGGCAGGGCAGAATGCGTCATATGATGCGTATTGCCGGAATCTTTTAGTAAACAAACAGATTTTAGCCCGCATTTTGAAGACGTGTGTGAAGGAATTTCACGATTGTCCGATAAAAGATATTGAAGAAAAATATATCAAAGGGACACCGAAAGTACATGAAGTTGCCGCACACAGAGATGAGACAGCGGAGTTTATTGACGGGATGGGCAGAGAAGATGTTGGTATGAAAGAAAAACCGATAACATATGACATTTTTTTTCGGGTGCTGTCCCCGAAAGATGATGAAATGCTTGAGATGATTATTAATGTGGAAAGCCAGAAGGATTTTTACCCCGGATATCCGCTTATTAAACGGGGCATATATTATTGCAGCAGAATGATTTCCAGCCAGTATGGAACGGAAATGCCGGATACGTGTTATGAGAAACTGAAAAAAGTTTACAGTATCTGGATATGTTCGAATCCGCCTAAGTACCGTAAAAATACGATTACCGCATATTCTATGAAAGAGCAGAACCTTGTTGGCAGTGTGGCAGAGAAAGAAGAAAACTATGATATGCTTACGGTTCTTACCGTCTGTCTCGGAGGTTTTGGTGATGAAAATTATGAGGGGATTTTGAGAATGCTGGATGTCCTCCTGTCGGACCGGATATTGCCGGAAGAAAAGAAAAAGATATTAAAAGATGAGTTTGATATTGCAATGACAAAAACAATGGAAAGAGAGGCGATGGAAATGTGTAATCTTTCACAGGGAATAGTAGATAGGACTACAATCAATTATATTATTAGTATGATGAAAAATTTGAACTTATCAGAAAAAGAATGTATGGAGGCGTTAGATATTCCGCAAGAACATCGGGAACTATATCATATGATGTTACAGGACAGAATGGAAGTCAGTCATGTATAATGTAAAATCTGCAGAGACTCCGGACTCATGGATTTGAGTCTGGGGTCTTTTACTATTTATATAAGATAAAGACAGAAAGGCAGGAATTTATTTGGATATTTACTTGATTTCCCAACTATGGTACAATAAAAGCAAATTTGATTGTTTTTGGAAAGTGGGGGAAATTGTGTGAAGCGTCCGGAAAAAAAGCTTGAGAAGTATTGGTATGCCGGTGTTACAGGTTTCTGCGTTATTGCGGCGGCAGTAATTGTGTATACGATTTTTAATAATTTAAGCGGGTTGGGAAGTGTGTTGTCGGCAGTTAATTCAGCGTTGCTGCCGGTATATATCGGTGTAATCGTAGCCTATCTTCTCAGCCCTCTTGTCAATAAAATGGACCAGTATGTTTTCATCCCTCTGTGGCAGAAAGTATATAAGGAAAAGAAAACGAAAGCAAAGGGAGTGGCGAGAGGCTGTTCGGTGTTTACCGTTCTCGTGCTCACTCTTTTTGTTATATTTGGTTTGCTGATGCTCGTTGTTCCCGAGATTACGAACAGTGTATCGAGCCTCATACGCAACCTGCCGGGGTATTACAAAAATGTAATTGACTGGGGCAATCATATGTTCCGCTCCAATCCGAAGTTTGCCGAGTATTACACGCAATTTTCCGGCGTCCTTTATGAAAAGCTGCTCGCATGGCTGCAAAATGATTTGCTGCCGAATAGCAATAAACTGCTGACTATATTGACGGACGGGGTCGTGAATGCCGCCAGTGTATTGATGAATGTGTTTATCGGATTGATTGTGTCCATTTATCTGATGGGAAGCAAAGAGAATTTTTGTGCGCAGTTAAAGAAGCTGATGTATGCGTTCCTGCCGACAAAGCGGGTAAAGCGTGCGCTGGGTGTGTTAGGGGAGACGCATACGATATTTGCCAAATTTATAAGCGGAAAGATAATCGATTCGCTTGTTGTCGGCATACTGACTTTTATTATTATGAATATTGCAGGTATTCCCTACACGGTTTTGATTAGCGTATTGATTGGCGTCACCAACATCATACCGTTCTTTGGACAGTATATCGGTATCGTGCCAAGTGCAGTGCTTGTTTTTATCGCCAGTCCCTCCAAGGGGATTTTGTTTCTTGTACTGATTATCATTCTCATGCAGTTTGACGGGAATGTTTTGGGGCCGAAGATTTTAGGGGACTCCATCGGCTTAGGCAGTTTTTGGATTTTATTTTCCATTTTATTTTTCGGCTCGCTTTTCGGGCTGTTGGGAATGATTTGCGCAGTGCCGGTTTTTGCGGTTATTTATCGCATTACCAAACGCTGGTGCGCCCTGCGGCTGGCAAAGAAAGATATGCCGACAGAGACTTCCTGTTATCGTGTTCCGTATAATGTGGCGGAAGAGAGGGAAGAGCGGGAATAAGAGAGAAAGGATGACGAAGATGAGAAAGGCTTACATAATTCTTGGCGCGGCTCTGATGTCCGGTGTTGTGTGTAACGGATGTGGTATTTTACCGACCGAAGAAGAATTTGGAGCGGCTCCGGTCGTGCAGGAATACGAGGGCAGCAACTACAATAAATACACGGTTGTAAGAGGCGATATGATACAAAAAGAATCCATTTCTGTCTCCTATCAGGGAACGAGGGAAGTGGAGATAACCGGCAGCGACGGGCAGATTAAGAAAGTGTGTGTGCAAAAAGGACAGAAAGTGAAAGCCGGAACGGTGCTTGTGCAGGAATATTCCGAGGATGCCGAGGATCAGTTAAACGAAGATAAACGCCAGATTAAAAACCTGCAATTACAGATTAAGCAGGCAAAGGAAATGAAAGAGCGTGAGTTGCAGCAACTGACGCGGACGGGAGGCTCAAAAGAGGAAAAAGAAAATGTCCGCACCCAGTTCGATGCCCAAATAAAAAATTGCCAATCCAATATTCAGTTGACGCAACTGGATATGAAAGAGGCGCAGGAGACAATTGCAGAAGCGGTCGTTACTTCCGAAGTGGCGGGAACGGTGATAAAGGCGGACCACTCCTTTGACGGAGGCTATGCCGGCAGTGACAATGTGCTCGTCAAAGTGCAGGGGGAGAAGAAAAACCGCTTTGTCTGCAAGACGAAATATGCCGGACATTTTCGCGACGGACAGGAAGTTTTCGTCACCATAGGGGGAAGCCGGTATAAAGCGGCAGTAAAGAAAGTTTCTTCTGAAAAATTGTATCTGTATCCGAAAAATGCCTCGTCTCTCCAGCATGGGGCTGTCGGCACCGTGGATTTGATTTTAAAGGAAAAGAAAGATGTTCTCTCGCTTCCACTGGCGCTTGTCTATGATATGGGAGGAAAAAAGGTTGTCTATATGGAGGGCAAGAACGGAGTAAAGGAAACGAGAGAAGTTACGCTGGGAGAAACGATTAACAACATGGTCGAAGTTACAGGCGGTTTACAGGAAAATGAACAGATTATTACCAATTAGTCAAAGTATGGGAGGTATCGATTTGAAGAAGCAGAAGAAATGGCGGAAAAATTTAAATTGCCGGACGATATCCCTTGTTTTGGCAATGGGGATACTGGCGGCAGTGTGCGCCGGCTGCGGGAGTAAAGAGCAGCCGCAGAATGTGCCGGATTTAGTGGAGCCGGTCGGGGTTGACGTGGATACGGCTGTCGTTACGAAAATGAAATTGAGCAGTATGTGTTCCTATCAGGGCGAAGTCGTTCCGGATATGAAAGCAATGTATTTTTTAAATTCAGGGCAGGTCGCATCGGTGGAAGTAAAGATAGGCGACAAAGTTAAAAAAGGGCAGTTGCTGGCGACTTTGAAAGGCGCCGATACGACGGTAAAAGATTTACAGAAAGATTTGCTTGATATGCGGCAGGAAAACGAAGAGTTGAATGCGTCGGCGAAAAATACGATTAAGCAGATGAAAGAAGAGTACAGGCAGCTGCTGAAAAAGCGCAATAAGGCGCAGACGAAAAAGGAAAAGGCGGCGTTTGACAAACAGAAAATTGCACAGGAAGAGAGCATTAAGACGGAGGAGCTGAAGCTGAAACATCAAAAAGAATTACAGGCTTCAATGATTTCCGAGTTGAATGAAGATTTAGCGAAAGCAAAAAAGAAGACGAAATGGGATAAATTGTACTCGGATATCAGTGGCGAGGTAATCAATAAGACTATTTCAGTGGGCGATTTTGTAAGCGGCGGCGGTACGGTTTTCACACTGGCGAACATGGAAAAGACGAGAATCCGCACCGAATATATCGGGAGTTCCGTTTTAAAAAAGGCAAGCAGTTATCATGCCATGATAAATGGAAAAAGATACGAAGTGACGGCAGAAGAACAGAACATTTCCCAATACGATATCGAGATGGGAAATTTTCCGTCGAGTACATATTTTGATTATAGAAGCGACGTGCACGCACAAGTCGGGGATTCGGTTTCGATTGATTTGTACAATAATGAGACGGACGATGCGCTTGTAGTGCCATCGAACGCCGTGTACAAAACAAAGGGGAGTTATTATGTGTATCGCATGGAGGGCGGAGCGAAAAAGAGGGTAAATGTGACTACAGGTACGATAACGGATGCGTATACCCAGATTTTGTCAGGAGTAAAGGAGGGGGATGTTGTCTATGTACAGGATTAAGAGAATGGCAATATTTCTTGTCTGTGCGTTTTTGCTGACTGCCTGCAAAGAGGAACAGCCAAAGTCAGAGGTTTTATTATATAAGGCGGAGAAGAATGGGAAACAAAAAGAGCACTATAAGACGACAACGGTGAAAAAGGACACCTATGAAGAGAAGATTACGACGACGGGCTCTCTGTATTATCAGGATGAGAAAGCTGTTGCCATCAATGAATCCCGCGCCTATTTAGATAAAATTTGTGTAAAGGATAACCAGAAAGTGAAAAAGGGAGATACTCTGGCAATCTATCATGTCAAATATTCCGATACGACAATGCAGAAAAAGAAACTGGAAGTGGAGCAGGCCAGAGCTGAATATGACAGCAATTTAAAGAGTAAGAGAAATGAAGTTCTGGAAAAACAGCGTTCCATCAAAAATCTGACTAACGCTTCCGAGAAAAAAATTGCCAAAATACAGCTTCAGCATTTGCAGCAGGAATACACGGATATGAAAAAGAAAGCAAAAGCGATTGAGAAGCAGGAAAAAGATTATCAGGAGCTGCTGCAGAAGCGGAAAAGAGCCGTTCTTGTATCAAAATACGACGGCACGGCGGGAGAGGTTGTCTCAGCGGGCGAATACAAAGGAAATACGGTAACAGGGGATACGCTGATGGTAATCCGCGATGAGAAGAACTTTCTCATACAGGCGGAAGACGGCGAGGGGATGCGTTATAATATGACAGTTACCATTGGGCTGGGGAGTACGTCCGACGATATTGTGCACCGCATAAAAGGAAAGGTCATATCTACCGAAAACCTGTTTGACGTCGATGTGCAGCAGAATGAGGACTCCGAAAATAACATGGATACATCCGCGCAACTGATACAGATTTCAGAAGCGGATAGGAAGAAGTATGCATTTGATAAGTACAATCTGTTTATTTCC
This sequence comes from uncultured Eubacterium sp., assembly GCA_910589595.1. Classification (GTDB taxonomy): domain Bacteria; phylum Bacillota; class Clostridia; order Lachnospirales; family Lachnospiraceae; genus Eubacterium_F. Next base: position 30,232 of record CAJUTM010000022.1, on the reverse strand, counting down.
GGCAGCCGTTTAAAAGTGGAAGACGCTCTCATTGTAGATGCCTCCGCCGTATATGAAGAAGAGAAAAATGATGAGACGAAGTTATACGTCTATGTCGTGGAAAAAGAGAAGCTTCACAAGCGTTACATAGTGAGCAACTACAGGCAGGAAAAATACTTTTTAGTGAATCAGGGATTGCAAGAGGGCCAGACACTGGCGATTTTGTCGAAATAAGAAAGGAGAGGTAAGACAATGTTACGATTTATAAAACAAAAGCTTCTCCATAAGAAGTGGATGGTCATCAGTTTGCTTATAGGAAATCTGTTACTTATCGCAATTGCCTGCAGCAATCCGATGTATCAGGGAGCGGCGCTGCAGAAGACGCTTTCCTCGAAACTGGCAAATTATATTCAGAGTGAAAATGACAATCCGGCTGTTCTCAGCTTTACGGCCAATCTCAAAGGACAGAAAGGACAGGCGGAAGAGTATGAGAAGCTGCGGGAGATGGCGGAAACGGCGGCAGAGGAGCTGAATATTGTACAGACTCATTTGATTCAGCAGCATGTATCCTCGAAGACAAGAGGGTATTATGTCGGCAGCCGCAAGAAAGATTCGATGTCGCGGACGCTTCGTCTCATATCAATGTCGGGGATGGAGAAACATCTGACGATGATGTCCGGTGAGATATATGGGGATAAAATTGCCGAAGACGGCTGTTTAGAAGCGATTGTCAGTCAGAAGTCGATGACAAAACTGGATTTGATTGTCGGAGATATCATCGAGCTCAATAAGTTTCAGGACGCACAGGGAAAGCCGATAAAAGTGCGGATTACCGGCGTCTTCAGCAATAGCAGTCAGGAAGATTCGTACTGGGTGCAGTCGCCGTCGGATTATTATATGGAGTTGTTTATCTCGCCAAAGGTTTTCGAGAGCAATTTTCTGAATCTGAAAAAGCAGAGTTTCGTGATGACGACAAACTGGAAAGTAATCTTTGATTATAACCAGCTCACGGCCGCACAGATAAACCGGCTTGTAGACGATACCGAAGAAATGCTGGAGGAGACTTCCGGAAGTTATAACGCCAGTTTGGAAGAACCGGCCTATCTCGGCGTTCTGCAGGAGTATCAGACGGCGGCCAAAAAAGTGACGACTACGCTGTTAATTTTACAAATTCCCGTCCTTGCCCTGCTGCTGGCCTTTATCTTTATGATTTCCCGACAAATGCTTGATTTGGAGCAGAATGAGATTGCCCTGTTGAAGAGTCGGGGCTCAAGCAAGAGACAGATTATTATCATATATTTTCTCCAGTCCGTCATTTTATCTGCCATCAGCGCGCTGGCAGGACTGCCATTGGGCTATTTTCTGTGCAAGGCGCTTGGCTCTACGAACGGCTTCTTGGAGTTTATCCAGCGCAAGGCGCTTCATGTGACGCTGAGCGGCTCGGTATTTTTATATATGCTGGGAGCTATGGCGGTGTCGGTTGCCTTTATGGTTCTTCCGGTATTTCGTGATGCCAACGTCACAATCGTAAATGTGAAGAGAAAGAAAGGCAGAAAGGCCAAAAATATTTTGCAGCGCGTGTATATGGACGTCATACTTTTACTCGTATCGCTATACGGGCTGTACAGTTTTTCACAGCGGAAAGATACGTTGATGACACAGATGTTAGAGGGCGAACCGCTTGACCCGTTTTTGTTTATCTGCTCTTCGCTGTTTATTATCAGCGCTGCGTTAGTCGCTCTCCGCATTCAGCCGCTGCTTATCCGGCTCGTGTATTTATGCGGCCGCAGGCATTGGAAGCCGGCGTTTTTTGCCTCATTTCTGCAAATTCTCAGAACAAAGGGAAAACAGAGTTTTATGATGGTATTTCTGATGTTGACCGTGGCGCTCGGAATTTTCAACGCTACGGTGGCGCGTACGATTTTATCCAATTCGGAGAGTAATATCAGGTATGATACCGGAGCGACGTTAGTGCTGCAGGAACAGTGGGAGGATAATTCCATGTTTGTGGCGGACAATCCCGATTTGGAGTTGACTTATACAGAGCCGGATTTTTCCGTGTATGAGAGCATGAAAGGCGTCAGGCATGCGGCGAAAGTATATCGGGAAGAAGAGATTACGACCTCTTTCAGCAACAAGGGGGGAGAGAATAACAAAAAGACTTCGCTGATGGCAATCGACACCAAGCAATTCGGGGAGACGGTAAGCGATTTTAATCCGGAATTGCTGCCGACACATCTGAATAACTATCTGAACGCGATGGCGTCAGACCCCGACGCCGTACTGCTGAGCAGCAATTTCCATACGAAAGCGGGCGTGAAGCTCGGCGACAAGATTACATATACGAATAAAGACAAGAAAGATAAAAAGGAACTGACCGGCGTAGTGTACGGCTTTGTCGATTATTTTCCGACTTATCTGGAAAATACGCATGAACTGAACGAAGAGGAAAAACTGGTTACAACCGAAAATTATCTCGTTGTCGCCAATCTGGCTGCCGTGCAGCAGACATATGGCGTCAGACCTTATCAGGTGTGGCTGCAGACGGATGAATCGTCACAGTTTATTTATGATTATGCAAAGAAAAACAATATTCAGTATACGGTATTCGAAGATGTGGCGGCAAAACTTGTCGATATGAAAAACGACGCCCTGTTTCAGGGAACGAACGGAATACTGACAATGAGTTTCATCGTTATTCTCATTTTGTGCTGTACCGGTTTCCTGATTTACTGGATTTTGTCAATACGGCAGCGGGAATTGCTCTTTGGAGTTTTTCGGGCTATGGGTATGACAAAGAAAGAGATTATTCAAATGCTGATTAACGAGCAGATTTTCAGTTCCGGCGTATCAATTGTAATGGGAGCGGCTCTGGGAATTTTGGCGTCGCGGTTATTTGTGCCGCTCGTACAGATTTTCTATGCGTCTACGGATCAGGCAGTACCTCTGCAGGTGATGTTCCAGACGTTGGATATGATTCGTCTGTTCAGTGTTGTTGCCATTGTGATTATTATATGTATGATTGTTCTCGGCAAACTGATTAGCAGAATTAACATATCGCAGGCATTGAAACTGGGAGAGGACTAGGGAGGTAGCGATGGAAAATATAATTGAGACGAAACATATCAAACAGAGTTTCCCTGTGGCCGGCGGCAAAGAACTGGTTGTACTAAAGGATATCAATATTCAGATACCGAGGGGAAAACTGACTATGCTCCGCGGGCGTTCCGGCTCTGGAAAGACGACGCTTATGAATCTGCTCAGCGCACTGGACTATCCGAAAGAGGGCGCCGTGCTGCTGGAGGGACAGGAAATACAAAATATGCCGGAGCACGAGAGGGAAAAAATCCGCAAGAAAGACATTGGTTTTATTTTTCAGTCGGTTGCGCTCATCCCGATGATGACCGCCTATGAGAACGTAGAGTTTGTCATGCGGCTGGCGGGGTATAAGGGGAATCGCAAAAAGCGTGCCGAGGAGTGTCTGAAGCTTGTCGGTCTCGGCGGACGCATGCACCATATGCCGCAGGAACTGTCGGGAGGCGAACAGCAGCGCGTGGCGATTGCCAGAGCGATAGCGCATGCGCCGAAGATTATTTTTGCTGACGAGCCAACGGCTGAGCTCGATAGCGCGACAGGGCTGCAGATTATGAAAATCTTTAAAGAGCTGATTGAGGGGCAGGATGTAACAATCGTGATGACGACACATGACACGGGACTTATGGAAATCGCCGATTGCATTTATCAGATTGAGGATGGTGAGATAGTCAATGAAAATTAATGTCAGAGATAAATGGAATAATATCAAACATCTGAACAGTTCGCATGAGATGGTCGGGACGCAGGAAGAGCAGATGGACGTAGCGGAAGATGTTATGATTGAATGCGACGGTTTAGTTAAAATTTATAAGACAAAGGATATTGAAGTTCTGGCGCTGCAGGGACTTGATTTGACGGTAAAGCGCGGCGAGCTGATGGCTATTATCGGAAACAGCGGCAGCGGTAAGTCTACATTTCTCAACATGATAGGCGGGTTAGACCGTCCGTCTGCGGGAAAGTTGTATGTGGATGGGAAGAATCTGTTTCAGATGGGCGAGCAGGAACTGGTTGAATATAAGAGAAATACGGTAGGATTTGTCTGGCAGAATAATGCGAGGAATCTGCTTCCGTATTTGAGCGCGTGGGAAAATGTTATGACGCCAATGCTCTTTGATGAGGGGAAAGGGATATCGGCAGAAGAGAAGAAGCAGCGGGCTATGGAATTGCTTGATTTGGTCGGACTTTCCCATCGCCAAAACAGCAGTTTGAGCCAGTTGTCAGGAGGCGAACAGCAGCGCGTGGCCATCGCCATTGCGCTGGCAAATAATCCCAAGCTGTTACTGGCGGATGAGCCGACTGGCGCTGTCGACCGCAAGACGGCAGATTCCATTTTGGAAATGTTCCGCAAGTTAAATGAGACGCTTGGTATAACGATTGTCATTGTTACGCATGATAAAGAACTAGCGAACAAAGTAAATCGTGTCATTTCCATCCGTGACGGCAAGACAAGCAGTGAGCGGATTATGAAGAGCGACTATAAGGAACGGCTGGAAAGTCTGGATATAAACTGGAAAGAAGAAGAGACGCAGGAAGAGTTCGCCGTATTGGACAGAGCGGGACGCGTCCAGATTCCAAGCGAACTGTTAGAAGAGATGGGAATGGAGGGAAACAAAGTAAAATTGGAATTGGTAAATGGGAAAATTGTTATTGAAAAGCCATAAAAGGAATGATATACTTATTTCTAAAGCGATAATTGTTCAATGTAAAAAGAGGTGGAAAAAATGGACTATATGAAAGGATATAATAGCAGAAGAAACAGGCGCAGGAAATCCCGAAGCCGGATAAACAGACCAAATAACGACATTATAAATTCCGGATATTATCGCAGTAAGAGTAAATATATAGGAAATTCTCCGGCTACCGCGAAACGCAGGGGGATATTGATTGGCGTGTCGGTAGTTTTTCTGATACTCCTTTTTATATCTGTTTTTCTTCTGGCGACGAGAAAATCTGCTCCCGCACCAATCAGAGATGGGGAACGCGTCGTCAGCGATAGTGCGGCTGAGGCGATGGCGGCGGAGAAGTCAATGAAGCCTGACGGTGTGGCGAAAGAAGTTGCGTCGGTGCCTACGCTGGCGCCGGAGGCGATTTGCACGCCTGCACCGACACCGAGACCGAAAGCGGTTGCCCTGACGTTTGACGATGGGCCGAGAAGTACTGCGGACAGGACGCCGAAGGTGTTGCAAATGCTGAAAAAATATAATGCTCACGCCACGTTTTTTGTAGTGGGCCAATCGGTGGCGGCCAATGCCGACGTACTTAAACAGGAAGTGGCGCAGGGATGTGAAATAGCCAATCATTCATGGGACCACACGAATCTGTCGACTCTTTCCATGAAGAAAGTAAATAAGCAGTATAATAAGACGGCTAATCTTGTGAAGAAACTGATTGGTTATGATATTAAGCTGCTGCGGCCTCCGTACGGTGCAATCAGCGACAAAATGCGCAAATCATTGAAGCACCCGATGGTTCTCTGGAATGTAGATACGTTGGACTGGCAGTCCAAAGACCCGAAAGCCATATTAAAGAAAGTAAAAAAGAATGTAAAAGACGGCGATATTATTCTTATGCATGATATCCATCCGACTTCGGCGACTGCGCTTGAAAAAGTGCTGCCGTGGTTAGTGAAGAACGGCTATGATATTTTAACCGTATCCGAATTAGCCGAGCGGAAGGGCGTAAAGATGAGTAACGGAAAAGCGTACGGCGGCTTTTACTGATGTTTTTCTTCCTGCATTTTTTCCAAATCGTCATAATAGGTATACAACGTCTGGACGCCGTTTTCCAAAAGATAATAGTGGCAGATATAGGGAATCAGCAGGGTGATAAATAGTATATCCAACGCAAGTAGAAGTGGCAGGTACTCACCTGCCACTAACGTTATGAAAATACTGCAAACCGTCAGAATGGCAAAGAGTACTGTCACGATAAGGTGTATGAGTCTTTCGTGCTGAAAAAATTGAATCTGTACGAGAAGTTTTTCTTTTTCACGGGCAATCTCATTTTCGCTGATTGGCGTCTGTGTTATTTTTTTATAATAGGCCAGATAGTGGCGCATTCTTTTTCCCATAGCGGTATACTCCTTTCAACGCAGAAAGTATTGCGGGTAAAATACCTTTTATTTCCAACATCAATTATACAGGAAAGAAACATTTATGACAAGTTTCAAAGCACATGAAGAGAGGAATGTTTTGATGTATGAATATAACCCGAAATCGGGTATTGCGGATGAGTTCATTCACGATAAAGAGATTTCAGATTCTTTAGCTTATGCGAAAGCAAACAGAAAAAATAAAGAACGGATAGACGCTGTTCTTCAAAAGGCGCGCAAAAGAAAGGGTATCTCACACAGAGAGGCTGCTTTGTTGCTGGCGTGCGAATTAGAAGAGGAAAATCAGGAGATTGCCCGTTTGGCACGGGAAATCAAAGAGCATTTTTATGGAAACCGGATTGTCATGTTTGCCCCACTGTATTTGTCCAATTACTGTGTCAACGATTGTGTTTACTGCCCTTACCACAGGAGAAATCAACACATCGTGCGGAAAAAACTGACACAGCAGGAGATTGAGCAGGAAGTAATCGCCCTTCAGGATATGGGGCATAAACGCCTCGCCATTGAAGCGGGGGAAGACCCTTTACATAATCCGTTGGAATATATATTGGAGAGCATTGAAACGATTTATCGTGTCCGTCATAAGAATGGGGCGATAAGGCGTGTGAATGTCAACATTGCGGCCACATCGGTAGAAGACTACAGGAAATTGAAAGAAGCCGGCATAGGTACTTATATTTTATTTCAGGAGACATATCATAAAGAGACTTACCGCCAGCTTCATCCGTCGGGGCCAAAGAGTGATTACAATTATCACACGGAAGCGATGGACAGGGCGATGGAGGCGGGGATTGATGATGTCGGGTGCGGAGTATTGTTTGGACTGGACAAATATGCGTATGAACTGGTTGGGCTTATTATGCATGCGGAGCATTTGGAAGCGAGGTTCGGGGTGGGGCCGCATACGATTAGCGTACCCCGCGTATGTCCCGCGGATGATGTGAATCCGCAGGATTTAAATGCTGTTCCAGATGAGATATTTGAGAAGATTGTAGCGGTACTTCGCATTGCCGTACCTTATACGGGGATGATTGTATCGACAAGGGAAACAAAAGAAGTCAGAGAGAAAGTACTGGCGCTTGGCGTAAGCCAGATGAGTGGCGGCTCCCGCACAAGTGTGGGCGGTTATGTCAGAGAAGAGCCGGAAGAAAAAAATTCGGCGCAGTTTGAAGTGACCGACAGGCGAAGTCTCGCTGAGGTCGTGGACTGGCTGCTGGATACAGGGCATATTCCGAGCTTCTGTACGGCCTGTTATCGGGAGGGGCGCACGGGAGACCGTTTTATGCAGTTATTAAAGGCGGGGCAGATTGCCAATTGCTGTCAGCCAAATGCGCTGATGACGCTGAAGGAATATTTGGAAGATTATGCTTCGCAACATACAAAAAAGAAAGGGGAGAGGGCGCTTTTGGAGGAGCTGGAAAAGATAGAAAATCCGGCGGTAAGAGAAGAAACAAGGAAATATATAGCGGGAATTTGTGAGGGAAAACGCGATTTCCGCTTTTAGTAAAAGCAGTGGAGGGCGAAAAATCGCTCAGAAATGAGGACGATTATGCGATTTGCAGGAATATTGGGGGATGAAGTCTGCCAGCGGGAGGATAAGAAATCAATTTTTCAGGATTTTAATCTGGATGTCTGTATATCGAGAATGAACAGTCTCAGTAAGGGGTATGATTTGTGGGAATTACTGACGAATATGCCTCAAAAACAGGAAACCATCCGCTATCGCAGACAGATTACAAAGGATATGCGCTCGCCGGAAGTGCGGGGAGCGTTTGCCCGTTATGCCAAATGTATGGAGCGGGCAGTTAAACAGGAAAAACAGAGCAAGTATAACAATCATCTTCCGCAGCAGCAGAAGTGGCATGCGGACGCCTTAGATACATATGCGGAGGCAGTAGAGGAATTACTTGCTGCGCTGCGCGGATGTCCGGACTTGTCAGAAGAGATGCTTTGTTTTGTGGAGTATTTGCAAGAGTATACAGCTTCGCCGGAATATGGCAATTGGCGCCTGATATTGAAAGAAGTGCGCGAAAAGCTAAACAACCGCACGGTTGTCTTTTCCCTGCAGAAAAATAAGCTGGTGCTGGAGGAACAGGGAGAGTACGAAGAATTTGGAAAGCGTATGCTGCGGGCTTTTTCGGTGAAGGAGAAAGCAGATGAGAGAAATACAAAAAAAGATACGGATACGCTTAGTCTTGTGGAGCGCACTCTCGCGGAGCGGGTTATGAAGCAGAGTGATTTGACAAAGCCAATGCAGCGGTTGATGGAGGTGTCGATGGATAAGGCGCTGTTGCAGCTGGTGACAGATGTCCAGTACTATCTTGGCTTTTATAAGTTTGTCGATGAGCTGAAAGAGCGGGGCTATGTGTTTTCCCTGCCGGTGGAGGGCACACAGATGTCCATCCGCGCGGGGTATGATGTGGCAATGGCGGCGAAAGGAGAACGGGAGGTCGTCAGCAACGATTTTTCCATGTCGGGGGAAGAGCGCTTTTTTGTCATTACGGGAGCGAACGGCGGCGGTAAAACGACGTATGCCCGCATGGTTGGACAAATTTTATATTTCTTCCGCATGGGCTTTCTGGTGCCGTGTGAGCAGGCGGAAATTCCTTGTTTTACCGACGTGCTGTCGCACTTTTCCAACGAGGAGACCGAGGCCTCGGGCAGGGGGAAACTCGTGGAGGAACTGGTGAGATTACAGCCGATGATGAAAGAGCAGAACGAAAACTGTTTTGTCATTCTCAATGAATTGTTTACGACGGCGGCGACACTCGATGCCGGAATCATGGGAAAGAAAGTATTGTCGCATTTTATGCAGATGGACTGTCGGGGGATTTATGTAACGCATATACAATCGCTGGCAGAAGAAAGGGATGGCGTGGTAAGCATGGTTGCTGAATTAGAGGAAGACCATCATACCCGTTCGTTTAAGATTGTCAGGAAACCGGCGCAGGAGGGAGAATATGAAGATTCCCTGATTACAAAATATCATATGACATATGAGCAGATGAAGGAGGTGATGGGAAATGGAGATTCGCTTTTTTCAGGAAAGTAATGAAGCATATGGCAATGTTGAAGATGTTGTCAAAGACTTGAATCTTACGTTCATCGCCCGCAATATGGCGCATGATAATTATGGAGATGTCACGTATATACTTGAGTTTCTCAAGCACCCGCTCGTCACGGAAGAGGAGATTGCACAGAGACAGAAAGTAGTCATGGCGGCCTGCGATAACACTCCGTTTATATATGAACTGCGGAAAGTCATTGTCCAGACATGGGAAGAGTTGCAGCAGAGTCTGAAAGCGGTACAAGATACCCGCGGAAAACATTTGATGGAACAGACCGTGATTGGCATTCAGGTGGAAAGCATACGCAATCTGGTTACCGGCCTGAGAAAGATTCACCAAGTATTGCAAAAGCATGAAAATCAATGCCGCACATCGGCGTTTTCTCTGTTTTATGATTCGTTTTATCACGAAGAGCCGCCGGAACTGTTAGAAGAACAGCAGGATTTAGTTATGAATCTGGACAGTTTTAAAGACAAGGGAGAGATTCTGCTCTGCGCGGATGTCGGCTGTGGTTTTGTCCTGCAGGACGCTGATGTACTGGCGGTCAGCAAAAAGGCGCGCCGGCTTGGTGGAGGACTGTTTTCCGGTAAATGGGGTCAGGTAATTGCCAATGAAGAGATTTACCAGAGCGGCGTTGAATTTGCCAATCAGGTAATTTTAAAGCTGCTGGAGCAATGTATTCCGTTTATGCAGCGCTGGCAGGAGCAGCTTAACACAATGATGCGTCAGGCTATGTTTCTCGCCGGTTGTGCGAGACTGTACAAACGCGGACAGGAATCGGGCATATATTTTTGTATGCCGGATAATGGGGAGGAAACGGCGGAAAAAGTATATGAGCTGTCATTGGCGCTGCAAATGCTTGAGCTTCCGGTTCCGAATACGGTGCCGCTGTCGAAGTACCGCTCGATTCTTGTGACAGGAGCCAATCAGGGAGGAAAATCGACCTTTTTGCGAAGCCTTGGGATTGCGCAGGTCATGTGTCAGGCGGGGATGTTCGTTGCGGCTAAAAGATATCCGCTGCATGCCTATAAAGATATTTTTACCCATTTTACAAGAAGAGAAGATGTAACGATGAATATGGGGAAATTTGAAGAAGAATTAAAGCGTATGGAACAAATCCTTTGCGGAGCGAAGAAAAATACATTGATTCTTTTGAACGAATCGTTTGCCACGACAACGGAAGTGACGGCATTTCAGATTGCTATGGATCTTACGCATGCTTGTCTGGAACAGGGCGTCACCACATGGCTCGTAACACATATAACGAAATATGCCAAAGAGCTCTATCGGGAGGGGCATGACGACGTATTGTTTCTGTCTGCGGGGAGACAGGCGGATAAAGAAGTGCGTTTTACGATGTATGAAAAAGAACCCGGAGACACCAGCTACGGTTTGGAGCTGTATGAACAGATGATAGAATCGGGGAAATAAACTAAATCAGCGGGAACATGCGTCCTATGTAGAACGAAAAACACGAAGAACTTTAGTTCTTCGTGTTTTTCAGATGGCCGCGGTTTGCAGCCGGTCATTTGCTATACAGGAAAGACTGGCTCTGCGCGGAGAAAGACTGGCTTTGCCATTCTTTGGAGCGTCGGACTTTCACGACGCTTTTCTATTTGTAGAGATTTCGCTTATCAATAACGCGGACAGCTTTTCCCTCGCTGCGGGCAATCGCTTTCGGATCTACCAGTTCTACTTCTGCGAGAATACCGAGCATTGCTTTTAATCCGGAAACTAACTTTTTCGCGGCAACCGCTTTGTCGAAAGAACTGTCGGCAGCCATTTCCGGCGTCAACTCTACCTGCACTACGATTCGGTCGCTGTTTCCCTGACGGGTTACGATAATCTGATAGTTTGCCGCATATCCCTGATTGATTAAGACGGTCTCAATCTGGGATGGGAATACGTTTACGCCTTTGACAATCAGCATATCGTCGCTTCGTCCCATTGGTTTCGTCATTTTTACATGTGTACGGCCGCAGGAACATTTCTTGCGCGAGAGTACGCAGATATCACGGGTGCGGTAACGAATAAGCGGGAACGCCTCTTTCGTAATACTGGTGAATACGAGCTCTCCTTTTTCACCCTCCGGAAGAACTTCTCCGGTGTTTGGGTCAATGATTTCAGCGATAAAATGGTCTTCATTGATATGCATTCCCTGCTGCTCGCTGCACTCAAAGGAAACACCCGGACCGGATATCTCGGTCAGTCCATAAATATCATATGCTTTGATGCCCAATGATTTTTCAATATCGCGACGCATCTCCTCTGTCCATGCTTCTGCGCCGAAGATACCGGCTTTTAATTTGATTTTATCTTTCATTCCCCGCTCGTTAATTGCCTCTCCTAAAAAGGCGGCGTAAGATGGAGTACAACAGAGAATGGTTGAACCGAGGTCGGTCATAAACTGGATTTGGCGTTCTGTGTTGCCCGACGACATCGGGAGAGTAAGACAACCTACTTTGTGTGAGCCGCCGTTTAAGCCGGGACCACCGGTAAATAACCCATAACCATAGGAAACATGTACGACGTCTTCTTTCGTTCCTCCGGCTGCCATAATAGCGCGGGCACAGCAGTCTTCCCACAAATCAAGGTCGTTTTGGGTATAAAATGCTACGACGCGGCGGCCGGTTGTTCCGCTCGTGGATTGAATGCGTACACAATCACTTACCGGACGAGCCATCAAATCATATGGATAGGCGTCCCTCAAATCATCTTTTGTAAGAAACGGTAATTTATGCAAATCGTCTACTGACTTAATATCATCAGGGGTAAGTCCGTTTTCCTGCATCTTTTTGCGGTAATATGGTACATTATCATACACATTTTTTACCTGTTTAACTAATCGCTCATTTTGCCATGCAAGAATTTGTTCGCGTGACGCACACTCGATTTTTTCTTGATAATAGTTACTCATAACTGATAAATCCTCCTGCTATTTTATCGTTGATATTATCTATTCTACCATAGGAAGAATAGTAGGACAAGAAAAAAGATGTTTCACATCAGGGAAACATCTTTTCTGTTACAACCTCTTAATTTATATAATTCTTTATCAAAAATTATGCCATTAACATTCGATTATAACTTTGTTACGTTTGCTGCCTGCGGGCCTTTCTCGCCGTCAATCACTTCGAATTCAACCTCATCGCCTTCATCTAAAACTTTGAAGCCATCCATCTGCAATGCGGAGAAATGTACGAATACATCGTTTCCCTCTTCATCAGAAATAAATCCGAATCCTTTTTTAGCATTAAACCATTTAACTGTACCTTTCATGTGTTCTGCCTCCTAGAAATAAAATTTAACACGTACTAACCATAACACAAGAACAGATAAAAGTCAAAAGAATTTTTGCATTAAATTGAAAAATATGGTACTGTATAAATATTGGAAAAAAGTAGAAAATAAAATAATAAATAATAACGAGGTTGCGTATGAATATTTCAAATTGTAAAGCGTATGAATTAGTTGACACAAAGGAGATGCCAGATTTGGACAGCACAGGCTTCCTGCTGCGGCACAAAAAAACGGGAGCGCATATTGTTCTTGTGGAAAATGAAGATAATAATAAAGTATTCAGCATTGGCTTTCGCACACCGCCAAAAGATTCCACGGGAGTTGCCCATATTGTCGAGCACACGGTTTTGTGTGGCTCCAGAGAATTTCCGGTTAAAGACCCGTTTGTAGAGCTGGTAAAGGGCTCGTTAAATACATTTTTGAACGCACTTACCTATCCGGATAAGACCGTTTATCCGGTAGCAAGCTGTAATGATAAAGATTTCCAAAATCTGATGCACGTATATCTCGACGCCGTTTTCTATCCGAATATTTATAAGGAAGAGAAGATTTTCCGGCAGGAGGGATGGCATTACGAATTAGAAGATGTGGATGCGCCGCTGACATATAATGGCGTCGTCTTTAATGAGATGAAAGGTGTGTTTTCTTCTCCTGACGAATTGCTGGAGAGGAATATCCAGCACTCTCTCTTTCCGGATACGGCGTATGGCGTGGAATCCGGCGGCGACCCGACGGCGATTCCGGATTTGAGCTATGAAAAATATTTGGAGTTTCACGGAAAATATTACCATCCGTCGAATAGTTATATTTATCTCTATGGCGATATGGATATGGAGGAGAAGCTCAATTGGATTGATGAGCATTATCTCTCCTCCTTTGATGGGATTTCCGTTGACTCGGAAATTGCCCTGCAGGCTCCGTTCCACGAGAGAAAGGAAGAGTATGGCTTCTATTCCGTGACGGAGGGGGAAGACGTCGGGGGCAAGGCGTATTTCAGCTATAACACCGTGTGCGGCGATACGATGGACTGCCATTTATATCGGGCTTTTCAGGTGCTTAGCTATGTCTTGGTGCAATCAGTAGGGGCGCCGCTCAAACAGGCGCTTTTAGACGCGGGGATTGGGAATGACATCAGCTGCTTTTATGAGGAGAGTATACGGCAGCCTTATTTTTCGATTATTGCCAAAAATGTAAAAATGGAGCAGAAGCAGAAGTTTCTCGATGTAATACGGGAAGAGCTTTCGCGGCTGGTGCGCGGGGGAATCAACAAACAGTCGCTGCGCGCGGCAATCAACGGACTTGAATTTCAGTATCGGGAAGCGGATTTTGGAAATTATCCGAAAGGTTTGATGTATGGGCTGCAGATATTTGACAGCTGGCTGTATGATGAAAAGAAACCGTTTATCCATATATGCGCCAATGACACGTTTGCCTATTTGAAAGAACAGGTTTCTACCGATTATTTTGAGAAGCTGATACAAGTCTATCTGCTCGATAATACGCATGCAAGTTTTGTCAGCGTGCAGCCTAAAATCGGTTTGACGGGGCTTATGGAAGAAGAGGAAAAAAACCGTCTGGCGGAGTATAAGGCGTCGCTTACACAGGAAGAAAAGGAAACGCTTGTCAGGCAGACGGAAGAGCTGAAACGCTATCAGGAGGAGCCGACGCCGGCAGAGGATTTGAAGTGTATTCCTCTTCTCAATCGCGAAGATATTGGTAAAAAGGCGCAGCCTTTCCAAAATGAGCAGAGACAGTTTGATGATGTGCCGGTACTGTTCCACGATATTTTTACGAATGGTATCCAGTATGTGCGCTTGGCGTTTGACGTCAAAGATTTAAAAGAATATGCGCCGTATCTTTCCCTGCTGGCAGAGTTGATTAGCGCCGTTGATACGGAGCGGTATGATAAGCTGGAACTGGGCAATGAGATTTTTCTCCATTCCGGCGGTATCAGCACGGACGTCGGCGTATATGCCGACCGCCACAGCGACGATTACCGTATGTTTTGGGAGTTAAACGCTAAAGTTCTGTACAGCGAAATCGGCGAAGTACTGAAGCTGCTTATGGAAATTCTCACGACTTCCAAAGTAGGAGATGAGAAACGTCTGCGGGAAGTGATTGGCGAAGTGCGCTCCACGAAGCAGTCGGCCTTACAGGCTTCGGGGCATCAGACCGCCGTTTTGCGGGCGATGTCCTATCAGCGGGAGAGTTCTTATATCAACGAGCATATAAGAGGGATTGCCTATTATGATTTTCTCTGTGATTTGGAGGAGCATTTTGAAGAGAGAAAGGATTCCCTCATTTCAATTTTGAAAGCGCTTATGAAAAAGGTATTTGTAAGGGAACGCCTGCTGCTCGACCTCACTTCCGACGAGGAGGGATATTGTGCGATAGAAGAGCAGATTGATGTGTTACAAAAGGGATTACCAAAACAGGTGGAAGAGAGGCTGCCGGAGCCTTTCTGGAAGCTGCAGCCACAGCAGAATAACGAGGGGTTCAAGACGGCGGGGAAAGTGCAGTATGTCGCCCGCGCCGGCAATTTTGTCAAAAAAGGGATTCCGTATAAGGGCATCTATAAGGTAGTGCGCACGATTCTTGGTTATGGTTATCTTTGGAATGAAGTTCGTGTCAAGGGGGGCGCTTACGGTGTGATGTGTGCCTTTAGTAATGATGGGAACGGCTATATGGTATCTTATCGCGACCCGAACCTTGTGGAAACGAACGACGTATATGAGGGAGTGCCGGAATATTTATTGCATTTTGAAGCAGACGAGCGCGATATGATGAAGTATATTATCGGCACGATTAGCGATTTGGATACGCCTCTGACGCCGAGGGCAAAAGGGCGGCGTTCCGCCAGCGCCTATCTGACAGGAGTTACGTTTGTAGAGATTCAGAAAGAGCGTGACGATATACTGTCAGCCGATACGGAAAAGATACGCAGTGTGGCGGAGACGGTGAAAGCCATACTTGCCGATGGTTATATATGCGCGCTTGGCAGCGAGGGAAAGATAGAGCAAGCAGAATATTTGTTTGATACGATACGGGTACTGAGCTAGAAATGGAGAAAGAGATGGATAACGTTTTTAAATCCGGTTTTGTTACATTGGTCGGCAGGCCGAATGTAGGGAAATCGACATTAATGAACCAGATAATAGGGCAGAAGATTGCCATTACCTCAAATAAGCCGCAGACGACGAGAAACCGCATTCAGACGGTGTATCACGACGAGCGGGGCCAGATTGTATTTCTGGATACGCCGGGGATTCATAAGGCGAAGAACAAGCTTGGCGAGTATATGGTAAATGTAGCGGAAAAAACTTTTAAGGAAGTGGATTTAGTACTCTGGCTTGTCGAGGCGACAACATTTATAGGCAGGGGCGAACGTTTTATTGCCGAAGAATTAAAGAAATCGCAAGCTCCGGTAATTCTTGTGATGAATAAAATTGATACCATTCGCAAAGATGAGCTGCTGGAATGTATCGCCGCCTATAAAGATATGATGGATTTCGAAGAAATCATTCCCGTGTCCGCATGGACGGGCGAAAATGTGGACGAACTGCTGAACGCAATGTTTTCTTATCTGGAAGAGGGACCGGCGTTTTATGATGAAGAAACCGTTACCGACCAGCCGGAAAGACAGATTGTGGCGGAATTGATTCGCGAAAAGGCGCTGCGTCTGTTATCCGATGAAATACCACACGGGATAGCGGTGTCGATTGAGCGGATGAAAGAGCGTTCCGGTAAAAAACGCCTTATGGATATTGACGCTACCATCATATGCGAGAGAAGCTCCCACAAGGGAATTATCATAGGGAAGCAGGGCAGTATGCTCAAACGTATCGGCACGGACGCCAGACGGGAAATCGAGCAGTTTTTGCAAATACCGGTCAATTTGAAGCTGTGGGTTAAGGTAAAAAAAGACTGGCGTGACAGCGATTTCTTTCTGAAAAACTTTGGTTATAAAGAAACGGAGTAAATAAAAAATCAGCGTTTGCCTCAATTGCCAGAAAGTGCTAGAATAGCCAAAAGTGCTTCCGGATATCCTATTGTTATCAAAGTACAACAGGAGGAAAGTGATGGGAAACGAAGAGAATTGGAATACATTTGCCCGCACGGGGAGAGTGTCGGACTATTTGGCGTATGTAGGAGACGGAAGACAGCGTGAGGGAAATACAGGCTGGGAAAACTCAGCAAAGGAAGAGAGGGGACAGCGTGAAAGAGCGAGTAATGGGAATGGTGCTTTCGGCAGCAACCATTGGTGAATATGATAAGCGCATTGTTCTTCTGACGAAGGAGCGGGGGCGAATCTCCGCTTTCGCCAGAGGAGCCAGACGCCCCAAAAGTCCTCTTTCGGCAGCGACCGAACCATTTACTTTCGGAGAATTTTACATCTATAAAGGAAAAGATTCTTATGTGATAGAGCAGGTAGAAGCAAAAAATTATTTTCCCGAACTCCGGAAAGATTTGGATGATTTGTACATGGGTTTATATTTTTGCGAAGTGGCGTCCTATTTTACCCGCGAGGGTATGCAGGCAAAAGAAGAGTTAAATCTTTTGTATCTGTCGCTGCGGGCGCTTCTTCTTCCCTCCCTCAAAAGAGAACTGGTACGGTACATATATGAACTGCGGATGCTTGTTATTGAGGGAGAGGCGCCGCGGATTTTTGCATGTATCCGCTGTCAAGGAACGGAGAGGCTGCATCACTTTTATGTGGGGGAAGCAGGAGTTGTGTGCGAGCAGTGTCACGACGGGAAATCCGGCATTGCGATTACGGAGACGACGATTTACACGCTTCAGTATATTGTATCCTCACCAATGCAGAAATTGTATACGTTTACCGTGGGGGAGACGGTATTGAAAGAGCTGGGAATGGTTGTGGAGCGATACTTTGATGCGCATACCGACCGCACGTTCCGCTCGCTCTCCGTACTGGAGTGAATCTCAATTTATTTCATTTGCAAGTCTGGAAGTTACCGCTTACCGGACTTTTTTTACCACTTACCGTCATCGTATTCACAAAGAAAAAGTATCCTGATATGATGATTTTGTCACAGGAAAGCAGACGCCAAAAGGAAGGCAGGAAATATGAAGATACGGATTGAACTGATTGAGGAACCGGCAGAGGAAGAGATTGTAATCCGCTGTCATTCTCTGAGCGATGAAATCGCGCGTATTCAACATGCCGTTTCGTCTGTCACGGCAGAAAAGCAGAGTCTGGTATTATATAAAGAAGAGACGGAATACTATATTGCACTTGAGGATATTCTGTTTTTTCAGACAGAGAGCAGCGGCATTCAGGCACATACAAGAAATGATGTCTATTATGTCAAGTTTCGTTTGTATGAATTGGAAGAGTTGCTGCCGGCATATTTTCTGAGGATTTCCAAGTCGGCAATAATTAATGTAAAACAGATATATTCCCTGAGTAAAAGCAGTTTTTCCACGACAAGTGAAGCGGCTTTTTCAGGAACGCACAAGAAAGTATTTGTGTCGCGCTTTTACATGAAACTATTAAAAGAGAAATTGATGGAAATGAGGATGAGATAATGAAGAGAAATTATTTTTGGGGCAGTTTTCTCATACTGGCGGCAGCGTACCTTGTTGTCAGCCAAATGGGATATTTACCGAAGATGGGACCTTTTACGCTTATATTTACGGTTGTCTGTCTGGCCGTGCTCATAAGCAGCATTCCCCGTTTGAATTTTGGAGGAATTTTGTTTCCGCTGGCGTTTATCGGGATTATGTACGACAAGCAGTTAGGTATTACTGCGATTACCCCGTGGACGATACTTCTTGTTGCTTTACTGGGAACGATTGGATTTTATCTTTTATTCGGGCGTTTCCGTAAGAAGAATTGTCACTGGCATAAGTGCCATCATAAGAAAATATCTGCATATGATACGGAAAGCTGGCAGGAGAAAGGCGGCACTGACAGCGAAAGTGTGGAGGGGGAATTTGTAGCGATTCGTGTTTCCTTTAGTTCCGTAATCCGCTATATCACTTCTACGAACTTACAGACCGTGAACATAGAGGCTTCGTTTGGCTCGGCGGAAGTGTATTTTGACCATGCGCAGATACCATCGGGAAATGTAACGGTGAATGTAGACATCAATTTCTCCGGCATCCAGTTGTATGTGCCGCATAACTGGCAGGTGATTAACCATGTCGCTTCGAGCTTTGGAGCCGTCAATGAGGAAAATAAGCATACCGGTGAACTGACGGGAACGCTCACCCTTGAGGGGAGTAATTCTTTCGGCGGTATTACGATTACTTATATTTAAACAAAGAAAATCAAAAAAAATTAAATTTCTTGCAATAAAGTTTGTTTTTCATGCATTGTCCTTAATGAAAGCAGGTGAAAGAGAGATTTTTACCTGCATAAAGAAAATAAAACGCCAAAAGGCAAAAAAAGGAATGGAGGGACTCAGTATGAGAACAATGACAAAAACAATAGGAGCATTAGGATTGGCGGCTGCTTTAGTATTAACAAGTTTTACGGGCGTATCGGCTGCAAAAAAGGAGAAGAAATCACAACCTGATACAACGGTTACTGTTGAGGCATTAAAGGCGAAAGCAACATGTACCGCTGCAGGAAAAATTAACGTAAGTTTTTCAACAGCAGTAGAGTGGAGTGAAGATGCATCGGCATTACTTATTGATGAACAGCAGAATGAAATCCCGGTGCAGATTGCTAAAAAAGCAAACCGCTCAGTTGTCGTAAAAGGCAGTGGAATGACGAAAGGAAAGGCGTATACGCTGTCTATTAGCGGATTGAAAGCAAAAGGAACAGCAGAATATGGCACTGTGACAGCAGAGTTTAAGGCAAAGAAACTTAAATGTAAAGTAAAGGCGAAAAAGATTGCGAAGAAAGTAACCGTAAAAGCAAAAAATACAATTATTGTAAAGTGCAAAGGAAAGGTGCAGACAAAGGATGTTACAGTACAAGTAACCGACTCAAACAATCAGGTGTATGAGGCCAAAATGACAGGGAAATCCAAGGGCAATATTAAAATAAAGGTGTCTGGATTAAAGAAAGGGCAAAAATACACAGTGACGGTAACAGGCATCAAGACAAAAAAGGAAGCAAACTATGCATCTATCAGCACCACTTTTGTAACAAAGAAATAAATTGTATTTGGCAGCGAGACAATGGCTGGCGGGAATATGTTCCTGCCGGCTGATGTCTTATATGGATTAAGTACAGGAGGTATACATGGGAGCAGGAAAACATAAGCAAAATAGAGTGCAGATTGACGAGGCGCTTTTTTCTAAAATAGAACAGGGTGATGATAAGGCATTCGAGGAGTTGTATCATCTTACATACAAACCCATGTATGCTTTTGTTTTGTCTATGGCTCTTTCCAAGGAAGATGCAGAGGATATTTTGCAGGAAACCTATATCCGCATTAGAGGTTCATGTCATCTATACCAAAAACGTGGAAATCCTATGGCATGGATGATGAAAATAGCCAAAAACTTGTACTTAATGAAATGGAGAACAGAGAGGAAACAGGATATAGTGGATATAGACAATTTTACGAGTCAACTTTTGCTCGAACAGATTCCGGCAGTTGAAGACAAGCTTTTGCTAGAAGAACTGTTTCGTAAGGTTTCCAGGGAGGATCGTGATATTATCATCATGCATGTTATCATGGGAATGCGTCACCGGGAAATTGCAGATATATTGAATTTGCCGGTGGGGACCGTGCTGTCACGTTACCATCGTTCTATGAAACTGCTGAGGCATCATGCGGTATCTGCAGAAGAAAGGAGGGCATGAGATGTATAATAGAGAAAAGGAAAAATTAATAAAAGCATTTAATACATTGCCCCCGGATGACTTGTTTGAAAAAATTTCTAAGGCTCCAGTGAAGAAAATTTCATCGGAAGAAGAACTTTTTTCTGAACTTGCGGAGCATGAGGAAGAAAAGAGAAGAGTATGTTTTCGGATTCCGGCAGCGATTGGAAGTTTGGCAGCCGTTGCCGTCTGCCTGTTCTTGTTTTTGGTCGGAGGGCACACAAAAGAGATGGGGAATCAGATTATTTTTGATGTAAATCCGAGCATTCGTTTTATTGTGGATGAGGATAATGAGGTTACAGAAATTTGCGCTTTGAATAAAGATGCCGGTAAGATTGTGGAAACGTTACCGGAGTCCGGCAATTTAGTTGTAGTAACGGAGGCGCTTTTAAAGTGTCTTGGAGAAAAACGTTATTTAGAGCAGGATGGCATGCTTATTTCCTTTGATTATCAGCATGTGAAACCACCGGAGACGTTATTAAAGAATACTGTTAGTCAATGGATGCGAGAGGAAAAAAGACAAGTATCTGTTGTTTATCAGACAGTCAGCCTAAACGAGGAAGAAAAGAAGAAAGCAGATGAACAGGGAATATCGGTTGGTAAATATTCCTTTATAAAGAAATTAAAGAAAGAGTATCATCTGAATACAGAGGGGATGAATAAAAAAGGGATTGGTGAAATATTAGAGGAGGCAAACCAACAGGGAGTTGAGATTTTTGAATCAAACGATAAGGATTCAACACCGGAGAATAAACAGCAGACAAATGAAACAGAAGTAAAACGTAAGAATCAAGAAGTCAATTCCGAAAACCAAAAAGAAAAAAAGGAAGAGAAAAAGGATAAAGAAAAGAAACCGGAAAAGAAGCCGGAGAGAAAAAATGATGAAGACGTCAGGAGTGAGAATAAGAACGAAGCTTCTAAGAAAATTCAGAAAAAGATAGAAACAAAGAAAAACAAACCGTCTTCCAAAAAAGGCAAGAAAGATAAGATAAAGAAAACAAAAACGGTTAGTAAAGGGAAGCAAAAGAAAGGAAAGAAAAAAGTAAACGAAAATTCCGGCCAAAATCCAGCCAAGGCCGGAAATGGTGAAACTGCCAGAAAGCAGCCGGAAAAGCCTAACGGTCAAGAGGAAAAAGAAGATAATGCACAATCTGTCGAAAGAGAGAAAGGTTCAAAAAACGAGGGTAAGGGAAAACCATCCGACGAGGAATAAATGGTGAGCCGACCATTTAAACACATTGTTATTTCTAAAATTATTATTTTCTTGCAAAACGTTATTTAAAATAGTACAATGAGGGAAATGAATCAAATCATTGGAGGATAATAGAAGATGGAAAAGACAATGGATAAAGTGGTAGCGTTGGCTAAGAACCGTGGTTTCATCTATCCGGGGTCCGAAATATACGGAGGTCTTGCGAATACATGGGATTATGGAAATCTGGGCGTCGAATTAAAGAATAACGTAAAAAAAGCATGGTGGCAGAAGTTCATTCAGGAAAATAAATATAATGTTGGAGTAGATTGTGCAATCCTTATGAATCCACAGACTTGGGTGGCATCGGGACACTTAGGCGGTTTTTCAGACCCACTTATGGATTGTAAGGAGTGTCACGAGCGTTTTCGTGCCGACCAGTTGATTGAGGAGTATGCGGGCAAGAACGATTTGGAGCTGGATGGCTCTGTGGATGGCTGGGATAAAGAGAAGATGGAGAGTTTTATCGCAGACAATCAGATTGCCTGTCCGAGCTGCGGAAAACACAATTTTACGGAGATTCGCCAATTTAACCTGATGTTTAAGACATTTCAGGGAGTAACCGAGGATGCGAAGAATACGGTTTATCTGCGCCCGGAGACGGCACAAGGTATCTTTGTTAATTTTAAAAATGTACAGAGAACATCGCGCAAAAAAGTGCCGTTTGGTATTGGTCAGGTGGGCAAATCATTCCGCAATGAAATTACACCGGGCAACTTTACATTCCGCACCCGTGAGTTTGAGCAGATGGAACTCGAGTTTTTCTGTGTTCCGGACACGGATTTGGAATGGTTCCAATACTGGAAAGATTTTTGTATCAACTGGCTGCAGAAACTCGGCATAAAAGAAGAAGAAATGCGCGTCCGCGACCACGATAAAGAAGAACTTTCCTTTTACAGCAAGGCAACGAGTGACATTGAATTTTTGTTCCCGTTTGGCTGGGGCGAACTTTGGGGGATTGCCGACCGCACGGATTATGATTTGACGCAGCACCAGAATACATCCGGTGAAGATATGAGCTATTTTGATGATGAGAGAAAGGAAAAATATATTCCTTATGTTATTGAGCCGTCTCTCGGGGCAGACCGCGTGACACTGGCATTTCTGTGCAGCGCATATGATGAAGAGGAAATCGGCGAGGGTGACGTGCGCACCGTGCTGCATTTTCATCCGGCTCTGGCGCCTGTAAAAATCGGCGTGCTTCCACTTTCCAAAAAGTTAAACGAAAGTGCAGAAAAAGTATATGAGGAACTGAGCAGGTATTATAACTGTGAATATGATGACCGAGGAAATATAGGGAAACGCTACCGTCGGCAGGACGAGATTGGTACGCCGTATTGCGTGACCTATGACTTTGACTCGGAAGAGGATGGCATGGTTACGGTGCGTGACCGCGACACGATGGAGCAGGAGAGAATTAAGATAAGTGAGTTGCGAGCGTATTTCGAAGATAAATTTACTTTCTGACGAATAAAAAGAACAAAAACCAAAGCAGACGGTAATGCTTTGGTTTTTGTATATTTCTTCGCGATAAATCGCTCAGAAATGAGGACGAAATGAGAAATCACGAGTATTCAAAAAAACAGATGATAGTCATTGCCATGCTCAGTATTGCCATGCTGGCGCTGGCTGTTCTTTTGAATCATTTTTTTCCGGTAAACTCGCGGGAAGCGTCGACGGAGCCGAGGCCGACAATATCGCCTGCTCCGACGGCGACGCCCGTACCCGCGCCGACGCCTGTTCCTGACCCGACAGAGACGGTGGCGGCATTTCTGCAGGGGCCGAAATCATGGAAGAGAGGTCTCGAATGGAGCGGAGAGTGGGGAGACGAATATTATGACGGCGGAAAGTTTGGCGGCTTCGGATGTGGTCTCTGCTGTATGGCAAATATCTATACGACCTTTTCCGGCGGGAAATGTTCGCCGGTAGATATGTACGGGTATGCAAAAAAAGTTTCCGGATACAGCGGCGGTGGAGCTATCGACTGGGGATATATGAAAGAGACATTGAAGAGGACGGGATTTTCTTCGGATGTATGGCGGAAACCGGATAGCTACAGGAAATTCCAGAAGCAGGTACAAAATGTCATGGCGTGTATTGTTGTAGTCAGCAGTTATGACAGCGACTGCTATTGGAAAAATACGGCAGGACATTATGTGACGATTTTTCATTACGATGCGAAGACCGACCGCATTTTCCTCACGGATTCCGGCAACCCCTCGCATAACCGGCAGTGGGTGGCGCTGAAAAAGATTTACAAATCATTAAAGACATCCAACCGCTGGCAGTATCTGGCGGTAACATCCTTTGACGCTGCAGGCGATCAGTGGAAACATAAGAGCTTTGGCGGCAATTGTATACTGCCAAAGCGCTGGCAGTAAAACGGAGTATTTTCCGGAGCGGCGAGTTTTTCATTCGCCGCTTTTTTCGTGAAGCGAGACGTCCGGAATTTGCAACAATTTTCCTTTCTCATTCGTGTTATAGATATAGGACATGAGATGGGAGGTAATGTGTTATGGAGGGAAGTAGAAAGTTATTATTACCGCCGCTTTTTGCTGCGCTTGTTTTGAGCGGCTGCGGGGAGAACGTACAATCGGGAGGGAACACGGAAACGGTGCAGCCGGCAGCGGTTGTTCAGATGACTTTTGCCGGAAGCAATTATTTTGAAATCAAAAATGGTGTTTTGCTGCGGTATCTGGGGGATTATTCCGAGATGGGGCAGATTGTCCTGCCGGAGGAGGTTCGGGTTATTGCCGGCAGAGCTTTTCAGCTTCCGAAAAAATTGCGTGAGAAGCCGATTGGCCTGCTGAAAACGCAGAAGTTATCGATTCCGGCCCATGTAAAGATAGAAGAAGAGGCGTTTTACGGGTGCGGTCCTCTGGAAGTAGTATTAGAAGAGAGGCGGGAATATGTAGAAGAGAAAGCCTTTTATGAGTGCACCAAGTATCACTGTAAGGTGAGTGTGAAAGTGCCGGATTCGGTGACGCTTATATGTCAGCATGCCTTTGATATTGGTCATGGCGGCTGGCTGGCCGTGGAGCTCGGCAGACGTGTTGAAGTATTAGAAAAATATGCGCTTCAGGGCGCTAATGCTAATAATATTCCGTCTTCAATACGGGAAATCCACGAACATGCTTTGGGAGATTGGGGGAGAATACCGGAGGGGCTGCCAG
This sequence comes from uncultured Eubacterium sp., assembly GCA_910589595.1. Lineage (GTDB taxonomy): Bacteria > Bacillota > Clostridia > Lachnospirales > Lachnospiraceae > Eubacterium_F. The sequence goes on along the minus strand of CAJUTM010000022.1, from coordinate 5,451 downwards.
AAGGTATCCGCTATCTTGAGAAACATTTTGTAGACCTGATTCAGGGGAGACTAAAAGTGCCGGAAACGGTGCGCCACATTGCGGTGGGTGCAGTTGTCTGGGAAGAGGGTGCGCGCAGGATGGGATATGACGTTGCTGACAACAATAAGAATTACCGCAGCGACCAGTACGGATGGCTGTATTCGAAAGATGGAAAAACATTGTATTTTGCGTATTCCTTAAACGGAGAGGACATCCGTATTCCGGATAGTGTGGATACGGTATACAAAAAGGGACTTATGATGGAAAACAATAAAATTAAAGTACATGGCCTGAAAAGAGTTAAGTGCTGCTAATGTATGGTATCACTCCATGTATTCAAGTGAATGATACCATACATATTAGAGCCTGCGAGGGCAGTTCAGGCTTCAATATAGCCGATACCTAAGCTGTTTGGGCCGATATGGGTGCCGACTACCGGACCGATACAGGTAGTAATCATTTTATTGTTTACGCCTGCTTCGCGAAGCTGTTCCTGAAACGCTTCCGCGCGCTGCGGTGCGTTCGAATGACCGATGACTAACGGATAATTGGTATCGGCCGGCGCCTCCTGCAATTTATTAATAAACCATGTGTTACATGATTTTTTTCCTTTAACCTTATCGATTGGTTTGGCGCCGTCGGCTACGACCTGCAGAACCGGATGCAGTTTTATCAGGTTGCCAAGAAAGGCGGCGCTCTTGCTTATGCGCCCGCCACGCTTTAAATATTCCAGAGAGTCAACGACGATATACGTCATTGTTTTTGGCAATAAGGCGGTAATTGTTTCCGCAATTTCGGCGGCGGATTTGCCCTCATTGCGCAGGGCAACGGCAATCTCAATCAGAAGCGCCTGCCCCATGGCGCCATTCTGGCAGTCAATCAGATACAGTTTGTCGGATTTGATATTGTCAGCGGCAATCTGCGCGGACTGAAAGGTGGCGCTCATATGTTTAGAAAAAAGAATGGCAACGATTTCGTCGCCCGCGTCACTGTATTTTTTGAAAATTTCTTCAAACTTGTACGGATTAACGGCGGCTGTCGTCGGGTGGTGGGGATTATTCTCTAATTTATCATAAAAATCTTCATTTTCTAAATCAATGCCACAGGTATAGTCGTTTTCCCCGAAACGGACGGTCAGTGGCAAAATGTCGATGTCTATCTCTCTGGCGTAGTCCATGGTCAAATCACAAAGGCTATCGGTGATAATACGTGTCATATGAAACCTCCTGCGTATTTTTTGCATTAATTATAGAGGAATAAGTAGTTTATTGTCAAATAATAATTGTCAAATACCTGTTTGAAAAATTTTTCCTAAATTTAGCAAAAAAGGCTTTTCTAGCCATTTTTTTTATGTTACAATGAGAACAGCGACTGCAGAACAGTTGTGTTGTTGTTGTGCATTTACGACATAAATGTGGACAACCGTTCCTGCGTCAAAACACTATTATTGATTAGGAGGAATAATTAACATGACGAAATGGGTTTATTTGTTCAGCGAAGGTAATGCTGACATGCGTGAACTCCTTGGTGGTAAAGGTGCAAACCTTGCGGAGATGACAAGTTTGGGGCTTCCGGTACCTCAGGGTTTCACCATTACAACCGAAGCATGTACTCAGTACTATGAAGATGGTCGTGAGATTAATGCTGAAATCCAGACACAGATTAATGAGTATATTGTTAAGATGGAAGAGATTACAGGCAAGAAATTCGGAGATAAAGAAAATCCACTTCTTGTATCCGTACGTTCCGGCGCCCGTGCTTCCATGCCGGGTATGATGGATACAATTTTGAACCTTGGTTTGAATGAGACTGTGGTAAACGTTATTGCTGAGAAATCCAACAATCCACGCTGGGCATGGGATTGCTACCGTCGTTTTATCCAGATGTATTCCGACGTAGTAATGGAAGTTGGAAAGAAATATTTTGAGGAATTGATTGACAAAATGAAAGCTGACCGCGGTGTTCAGCAGGATGTCGATTTGACAGCAGAAGATTTGAAAGAGCTGGCTTCCCAGTTCAAAGCCGAGTACAAAGCGAAAATTGGCAAAGATTTTCCGGATGACCCGAAAGAGCAGCTGATGGGAGCTATCAAAGCGGTATTCCGCTCATGGGACAACCCTCGTGCGAACGTATACCGCCGCGATAACGATATTCCTTATTCATGGGGGACGGCGGTTAATGTACAGTCGATGGCATTTGGTAATATGGGGGACGACTGTGGTACCGGTGTTGCCTTTACCCGCGATCCGGCAACCGGTGAGAAGAAACTGATGGGTGAGTTCTTGAAGAATGCACAGGGCGAGGACGTAGTTGCCGGTGTTCGTACACCGATGCCGATTGCCCAGATGGAAAAAGAATTTCCGGAAGCATTTGCCCAGTTTAAAGAAGTTTGCTCCACCCTTGAGAATCACTACAGAGATATGCAGGACATGGAGTTTACGGTAGAGAATAAAAAACTCTATATGCTTCAGACACGTAATGGTAAGAGAACAGCACAGGCTGCTTTGAAGATTGCCTGCGACCTCGTAGAAGAGGGAATGAGAACAGAGGAAGAGGCAGTTGCCATGATTGACCCTCGTAACCTTGATACTCTTCTTCATCCGCAGTTTGACGCGGCGGCATTGAAAGCTGCTACGCCTGTTGCCAAAGCATTGGGCGCTTCTCCGGGAGCTGCCTGCGGTAAGATTGTATTTACGGCAGAAGATGCCGAGACATGGAATGCCCGCGGCGAGAAAGTAGTACTTGTTCGTCTTGAGACATCTCCGGAAGATATTACCGGAATGAAAGCTTCACAGGGTATCTTAACCGTTCGCGGCGGTATGACATCCCACGCAGCCGTTGTTGCCCGTGGTATGGGAACATGCTGTGTATCCGGTTGTGGAGATATCAACATGGATGAGGCAAATAAGAAATTTACGTTGGCCGGAAAAGAATATCACGAAGGAGATTTCATTTCCATTGACGGTTCAACCGGCAATATTTACGATGGCATTATTGAGACGGTAGACGCTACTATCGCCGGAGAGTTCGGACAGATTATGGGATGGGCAGACAAGTTCCGTACCATGAAAGTGCGCACGAATGCAGATACGCCGGCTGACGCTAAAAAAGCCCGCGAATTGGGCGCAGAGGGTATCGGACTTTGCCGTACTGAGCATATGTTCTTTGAGGAAGACAGAATCGCAGCATTCCGCGAGATGATTTGTGCCGATACGGTAGAAGAGCGCGAAGCTGCCCTTGACAAAATTCTTCCTTATCAGCAGGGAGACTTCAAGGCATTGTATGAAGCTTTGGAAGGAAATCCGGTTACCATTCGTTTCTTAGACCCGCCTCTGCATGAATTTGTTCCTACCGACGAGGCTGATATTAAGAAACTTGCCGACGCACAGGGCAAATCCGTAGAGGATATCAAAGCAATCATTGCTTCCCTGCACGAGTTCAACCCGATGATGGGTCATCGTGGCTGCCGTCTTGCGGTAACTTATCCGGAGATTGCTAAAATGCAGACGAAAGCTGTAATCCGTGCAGCTATTGAAGTGAAAAAAGCTCATGCTGACTGGGATGTAAAACCGGAAATCATGATTCCGTTGATTGGCGATGTAAAAGAGTTAAAATATGTTAAGAAGTTTGTCGTTGAGACTGCTGACGCAGAAATCGAGGCAGCAGGTATCGAACTGTCTTATGAGGTTGGTACGATGATTGAGATTCCTCGTGCTGCGCTGACGGCTGATGAAATCGCAAAAGAAGCTGACTTCTTCTGCTTCGGTACAAATGACCTTACGCAGATGACATTTGGTTTCTCACGTGATGATGCCGGCAAGTTCTTAGACGCTTACTATGACGCTAAGATTTTTGAGAATGACCCATTTGCAAAACTGGATCAGGATGGTGTCGGCAAACTTATGGAAACAGCGCTTAAGCTTGGTAAACCTGCTAATAGCACACTTCACTGTGGAATCTGTGGTGAGCATGGCGGAGACCCGTCTTCTGTAGAATTCTGCAATAAGATTGGCCTTGATTATGTTTCCTGTTCTCCATTCCGTGTGCCGATTGCAAGACTGGCAGCAGCACAGGCGGCTATATCACAAAGATAGGCGAAAACCATTTTGGACTTTTACCATAAGTTTTGAGGAAGCACAGGCTTTCCGAAAAGCAAGTGGTGGCTATCTTAGAAAAAATCAATGGGAAGATTTGACTGTTGATGTTTATATCTAAATAATCATAAGCGTATCATTAGAGATAGTGGTACGCTTATTTTTTTGCCCCGATTTTGCATATTTGAGCCGACTGCCATTTCCTTATATAATGAAAGCAAAAAAGGACGGTGGCAATTATGAGGGAGAAACTGAATCATTTGTATGTAAACAGCCAAGAGAGGACAATCCTGTTACATAGCCTTGTCGAGCTGAAAAATCAGCTCATACAGCAAGGCAGATATACCGACCCTGTTGACGAGCTTATCTTCAAGGTCAGCAATGCTCCCATTAAGAAATTAAAGGTTGTGGCAGGTTAAGGGGAGGTCGTGAGGCATGGAGTTTGAAAAGTTGGTAACATTAGCATTGGAAAATCTGAAGGAAAACTCCGTATATCAGCTTTTGCAGTCAGACATGGATTTTCAGCAGGAAAGCAATGCGGAGGGCTGTGCGGAGCAAAGCTATATCCGACTTGATTTGACGGAGAAACAGCGGCAGATATGCAACCATCTTCTGGATTGCAGGGACAGTCAGAACATAGATTATTCCAACTGTTCTTATGTGGCAGGGCTTTATGATGCGTTCCGCATTATGGCAGTCCTGTTTCCAGAGAAATGGGATATAGAGCAGGTGCGGCAAGCCCTGTGCAAGAATTAAAAACTGAATATGGAAAGATAGAGATTACATAGCCGATTGGTACAAGCCAGTCGGCTTTTTTGCGTTCTCTGGTACTGTTACATAGCCGCCTTTGACAAAGCGGCTAAATTTATGCGAAAGGAGGACGCATCTATGTCAAATTGCAAAGTGATTGCTCTGACGAACCAGAAAGGCGGTGTTGGAAAGACCACAACGGCGGTCAACTTGGGTGTAGGTCTGGCAAGGCAAGGCTCTAAGGTGCTGCTCATTGATGCGGACGCACAGGCAAACCTCACAATGGCTCTGGGCTATAACCGACCAGACGACATCCCCGTCACGCTCCCCACCATTATGCAGGACATCATCGACGACAAGCCGCCTGATGTTTCGCAGGGGATTATCCGCAACAGCGAGGGCGTTGACCTGTTACCGTCCAACATTGAGCTGTCGGGCTTCGAGGTAAGGCTAATCAATGCCATGAGCCGTGAGCGTGTCCTAAAGACCTATGTAAATGCGGTCAAAAAGAATTACGACTATGTGCTTATCGACTGTATGCCGAGTTTGGGCATGATTACCATCAATGCACTTGTGGCGGCTGACA
>CAJUTM010000021.1 GCA_910589595.1 uncultured Eubacterium sp. | reverse complement strand
TTGTCATTTCTGGTGATGGCGGTATGCAGATGAACATTCAAGAAATGGCGACTGCCATTGTTTATGAATTGCCTGTTATTATCTGTATATTAAATAATGGATATTTGGGGAATGTGCGCCAATGGCAGGAGATGTTTTATGACAGGCGTTATTCGAGTACTTGTATGCGTTACCGAAGAAGTTGTGAAACAGGCTGTAATACCCCGAATCATTGTTGTCCAGAATATACGCCTGATTTTATAGCACTGGCAGAAAGCTACGGGGCGAAAGGCATCCGTGTTACAAAACCAGAGGATATAAAAACAGCTTTAATAAGTGCAAAACAGAATGCGAAAACGCCTACGGTTATTGAATTTATCATAGACAGAGAAATCAATGTTATGCCGATTGTTCCACCAGGGAACTCACTTAATGACATGATAAAATAGGCCTTGTGTTGGATTGTGCTTGACAAGCCAACATTAAGGCGCATGAGCGCACCGAGACGCTAGTTGAGGTGATTTTAGAAAGCGAGGAACTCACAAAATGAAAAAGAGATGGATTTGTTTATTTGTAGAAAATGAAATAGGCGTCCTTGCCCGTATCTCTGGTTTGTTTTCTGCTAAATCATATAATTTAGACAGTTTGACAGTCGGAGTTACAGAGGACAGCACGATATCACGGATGACAATCAGCCTAACCAGCGATGACAGGACTTTTGAACAGATAAAAAAACAATTGAGCAGGAGCGTTGAAGTGATTAAAGTGGTAGATTATACCGATACGCCGCTCCACTTGAGGGAAATTTTATTTGTTAAAGTTAATCATTGTTCAGATGCAGATATAACCGAACTATTTCGTATTTCAAAAGTATTTGGAATTACAATTGTTGATTATGATGGTTCTGCGGTTCTTCTGGAATGTACGCAGACAGAGAATAAGAATGATGATTTAATCATTCTGCTGAAAAGAAAATTTGTAAATAGAATAGAGGTTACAAGAGGCGGGTGTGTTGGAGTTGAAGCCGTTGGTATCTCAGAAAGATAGGAAGACTAATAGTAGTATAATCGTATTCTGTAGCAATAATGGAGATGCAGACTCAGTTGGGAAAAGTGCGAATTACTTACAAAAAGAACTTAATAGATGGTAGAAATGCTATTACACTAGCCAAATATATGAATTGTAATATGGACTTGTTAGCTTTTACATGATAATATATAGCTACTGTACTAAGGTTTTTAAATTCAGAATGGAGGAAGTTATGAAGTGGCATCATAAAGGCATTGTGATATGTTCCATTTTTGCTTTTGTATTGCTGTGTTTTCTGATTGTAAAAGCAATTGTTCCCGTTTCACAGCGAACACAAGACAATGTTTCTACTACTTATGCGTCAGAAGAAGAGGTCGTATTTCCCATGACTGCAACCGGTACAGGAATCGAACAGGAAAAGGTGTCGGCCATATCGGGACAGACAGGTTCAAAAAGGCAGACAGCGCCGCCGAAAGCAACGATGCCTATACCGACGTCGAAGCAGTCAACAAAGAGAACGACGACGAAAAAGAAAAAACAAAATTCAGAAGATGGAAAGAAAGAGCAGAATGAGAAGAGTACACCAAAACCTTCTATTGAACCGGTTATGACACCAGCGCCAACCAAAAAGCAGGAAGTGTCTGCTGTTACTTTTGAAATCGATTGTACGGCAATTATGGAACACCGTGATATGTGGAAAGAGGGAATCGAAGAAATAGTTCCGGCTTCGGGATATTTCTATCGCGGAGAGCAGGAAATATCAGAGGGTGAGACTGTTTATGATGTGTTGAAACGAATTTGCAGCCGCAGCAAGATAGCTTTGGATGCGGAATATACGCCGATATACGGCACTTATTACATTAAGGGGATTGGCAACCTCTATGAGTTTGACTGCGGCAGCGAGAGCGGATGGCAGTATAAAGTTAATGACGTTTTAGGTAATACGGGGTGCAGCAGTTATGTGTTAAAGAAAGGTGACAGGGTATCGTTTTTTTATGACTATCAGTACGGAGAATAGCGGATAACCATATCCGGCGGAGAGGAGTGTACAGATGGATGTATTTGCAAGATTTCACCCACTCGTATTAGTGGGCTACTATGTAGTTGCTTTCTCTCTGCTGCTGACAATCGGTCATCCGCTGTTATTTGCCCTCACGGCAATGTTAATGCTTTTTGTGCGATTGCTGCAGGCCGGTATACGACAGAGTCTGCGCACACTTTTGTATAGTACAGGGGCTGTTTTACTTTGTATGGCTCTGAATCCTCTGTTTAATCATAGAGGAGTTACGCTAATCGCTATGATAGGAAATCAGCGTATTACAAAGGAGGCATTGTTATATGGCGGTCATATGGCTTTGATGGTAGTAGCCTCGTTATTTCTATTTTCGTGTTTCAGCCGCTATATGACGGTAGAGAAAATTATGGCGCTTTCCGGCAGATGTATGCCGGCTTTTTCCCTGCTGTTTTCTATTATTCTGCGGACGATACCGAAAGTGAAAAGCGATTATCAGGCGATGACGGAATTACATGGCAACAGCTTCGGAGTATGGTCTGCGCTTTTAGGAGTGGTAATGGAAGATGGCGTTGAACGGAGTATTGCGATGAGACAAAAGTACTACGGAGAGAAGAAGCGGTCGCACTATTGGACAAAGAAATTTATGTGGCGGGATTGGCTGTTCTTAATAATGTTAGGTGGGATGGCTGCATATCTTTTTTGGCATATGCTTACGAGACAGGTCTCAACGAGGTTTTTTCCCTCTGTTTATCTGGAGAAGATTGCCTTGTGGCAATGGTGTCTATATATTTTTTATATGGGAATCCCTATCTGGCTGCGGGGGAAGGAGGAGTGTAAATGGTTCTTGTGGAAGCGAAAGATTACCGGTTCTGTTATCCACAACAGGAAAAACCAGCCATTTCCATTGCGGAGTGGCAGGTAGAAAAGGGAGCGATACATCTGTTGACAGGTTCTTCCGGATGCGGTAAGACAACACTTCTGCGGCAGTTGTCAAAGCAGAGCGGATGGAATGGAAAAGAATCCGGTCTGCTTAATAATCAGGCGGAGCCAGTTTCCTATGTCTGGCAGAATCCGGAGAGTCAGATTGTAACTGACCGCGTCGAGTATGAACTCGTTTTCGGACTTGAGAATATGGGAATGCCAAAGGAGAAAATGCGCCGGCGTCTCGCTGAAGTAGTAACGGATTTTGGTCTGGAACAATTGCTGAAAAGAGAAACGATGGAGCTCAGCGGAGGGGAAAAACAGCTTCTTAATGTGGCGTCAGCGATGGCGATGAATCCGCAGCTTTTATTATTGGACGAGCCGACGAGCCAGTTAGATCCGGTGGCGACCGGACAATTGTGCGATATGCTCCGCCGCATTAATGAAGAATATGGAACGACGATTATTCTTGCCGAACAGCGTCTGGAAGAAATACTTTCTTTTGTTGATTGGATGCTTTTTATTGAGGATGGTGAAATAGCGGCACAGGGAAAACCCGCTGGAGTTTATTCAAAAATGAGGGGAACAAGACAGGAGTCCTTTTTTCCGTCCTATATGAAGTTTTTTTCATCCCCTGTTCTTACGAAAAAGGAAGCCCGTCTGGCAATGGATTGCGAATATGAGTCCGTACAGGCGCCGGATAGAAAAGAGCAGAAAAACTCTCCGGATAAGCGTTTTATTCAATGTGACAAATTATCGTTGCGCTTTGATAAAAAGGGAGAAGACATTTTACGTCAGTGCAGCTGCCGGATAGCGAGAGAAAAGATTACCTTTCTGGTCGGCGGCAATGGCAGTGGAAAAACGACGCTTCTCCGCATTCTTGCCGGCTTTTTGCTTCCCTATGCGGGAAGAGTACGGGGCGTGCCGCAGACGGTTGGATATTTGCCGCAAAACCCGCGCTATCTTTTCCTGAAAGATACTGTGGAAGAAGAACTGTACGGCATAGAAGAGAAGTTGCAAAAACCTTGGCAGATGGAGCGGTATGCAGGACGCCATCCCGCCGATTTATCGGGAGGCGAGCTCCAGCGTCTGGCGTTATGTAAGGTGTTATCGCAGGACGCCGAATGCTATCTGCTTGATGAGCCGTCAAAGGGATTGGATTGGCAGATGAAAGAAGTTTTGGCAGAGCGCTTGCGGACATTAAAACAAATGGGGAAAACGGTTGTTGTCGTTTCGCACGATATGGAATTTGCTGCTAAACTGGCGGATGTGGTTGGTTTGATGTTTGATGGGGATATTATTGTAATGGAAGATATGCGTGATTTTTTCGGGGGAAACCAGTTTTACACGACGGCCATGCACCGGATTGCCGGACAACTCAATTCCCATATCATCTTGGAAGAGGATGTGAATATATATGCCAAGAAGAAATAGTATTTATCTGTTCGTTGTTTTATTTGTTATTGGCCTGCTTCTATATGAAATTTTTGTTGCCAAAGGGGAAACGTATTATTATACTGCGTTGGGAATTATACTGGTTGGATTGATTGGTTTTTTTCTGCATTTTGAATCCGGAAAGCCTCATGCTTTATTACTGACAATGATTGCTTCTCTTTGTGCTCTTGCCATCGTTTCACGCATTGCTTTTTTCATTCTGCCGCAAATCAAGCCGGTTGCCGCAGTAATTATTTTAGCTGGAGTTGCATTTGGTGCAGAGGTTGGTTTTGTGACTGGCGCAGTCAGTGCTTTTGTGTCCAATTTCTATTTTGGGCAGGGTTCATGGACGCCGTTTCAGATGTTTGCTTTCGGCCTCATTGGTGCGCTGGCGGGGGTTTTCTTTTACGGCAGACGCCAGACAACGTGGAAGATAGCGCTGTATGGCTTGTTTTCCGTCTTATTTATATATGGGGGTATCGTAGACCTCAATACGATTTTTTTTGCTTCACAGGAGATTAATCTGCCAATTATTTTTTCCATTTATGCCTCTGCACTGCCATTTAATTTGCTTTTTGCTGTATCAACATCCCTCTTTTTGTGGATACTAAAAAAGCCTGTTTTAAAGAGGATAGGACGAATTATCGGAAAGTATCGTCTTATTGACAAAGCGGGCGAACAATAGTAAGATAGAAACCATAATGTTCTGAATAAAGGGGGACGTAACGATGAAGAAAGTAACCGTTATTACCGATAGCAACAGTGGTATTACACAGGGACAGGCGAAAGAGCTTGGAATTCGGGTTGTGCCGATGCCTTTTTTTGTAAATGAGGAAACTTATCTGGAAGATATTAGTATGAACCAGCAGGAATTTTATGAATATCTGGAAAAAGGAGCGGATGTGACAACTTCGCAGCCGGCGCCGGAAACACTTACGTCCTTATGGAATGAAGTATTAGAAGAATATGATGAGATTGTATATATTCCCATGTCCAGCGGATTGAGCAGTTCCTGTGGTACCGCCATGATGCTGTCCTATGAGCCGGAATATGAGGGAAAAGTATTTGTTGTAGACAATCAGCGTATTTCTGTCACGCAGAGGCAGTCAGTCCTCGATGCCATCGAATTGGTAAAGAAAGGATATGAGGGTAGTCAGATTCGCGATATACTGCTGCGGGAAAAGTTTGAATCCAGTATATATATTATGGTAGACACGCTGTCCTATTTGAAAAAAGGCGGCCGCATTACTCCGGCTGCGGCGGCAATCGGCGCTGTCCTCCGTATCAAACCGGTATTGCAAATCCAAGGGGAAAAACTAGACGCCTATGCCAAGGTGAAAACAATAAAGCAGGCAAAAACGACGATGATAAAAGCAATCCGCAAAGATTTGGAAAACCGTTTCCACGACCCCAATGGAGAAAATTTCTATATGCAGGTAGCATATTCGGCTGACGATACAGAAGCGAAAATATTTAAACAGGAACTGGAAGAAGAGTTCACCGGACACACAATTGATATTATGGACCCGTTATCGCTCAGTGTTTCCTGTCACATCGGGCCGGGGGCGTTGGCGGTTGCCATATCAAAAGTAGTAGATGAATTGCAATGAGAAAGAGAAGTAGCAGAAAAAGGCTCGGCTGAAAAGCGCGAGCCTCTTTAACTTAACTTTAATTTTTTATGATACGACCACAAAACACAAGGTATCGCTTACTTGTTTACCGGTTTTACATAAACATCATCTTCATTAATGTCGTCGTCTTCAAAATCATCTTCAAATTCATCATAATCAAACTCGCCGTCAAAGTCTGCATACTTAGGGTTCATATAACGATAGACAGCAAAAGCAATTGCAGCAACGGCAGCGACTGCACCGACAATGGCTAAAAGCCATAAAACAAAGTTTTTATTTTCTTCCTCTGCCTTTTTCTTATTGAGTAATTCTGCAATTTTTGCATGATTCATCATTTCTTCTATTTTTCCTGACATGATTCATCCATCCTTTCTCACGAAACATAATATGATAATAGTATACCATGTTCTTTAAAAATATACAACCGCCTCTTCCGGCTTTTTGTTATTTGCGAAAAGGAAGAAATAATTGTAATACATATATTCAAGTGCTATAATGTTTAAGAGGTATTTGATAAATGATAAGCAACAGAGGAGGAAAATTTATGCTTTTAACATCCGGTTATAATTTTGAGGGGTATGAAATTATTTCCTATTTAGGTCATAAGAGTTCCCAAGTCGTATTAGGAACGGGATTTTTAAGTTCATTTAATGCGGCTGTATCCGATATTTTTGGTTCCAGAAGCAGTTCTTATGAGGAGAAGCTGGATTCTGCGGAAGGTGCGGCAAAAGATAGATTAGTACAGCAGGCAAAAAAACTGGGAGGAAATGCAATTATCGGCATTGATGTTGATTATACGACATTTAGCAGTGATATTATCGGTGTTATTGTCAGTGGAACGATTGTTAAAGTTGAGAAGAAAATGCCAGAAAGTGAAGAGGAGACAAAACGAGTTCCGAATATGGAGTATAATTTGTCGCTTCCTTTTAGAATTTCCGACGTTGTATTCTATAATACCGACAGTACCGGTAAGGCATATATCAGTTTGGGTGGCAAAAGTTATACAGATAAAGAAATAAAAGGATTAGAAGTAAGTATAACCTTTAAAACAATATTTAATAACGTAATTGAATTTTCCAATATTGCCTTTGTTGATATCCACAAGAGTGACGAAGATGAGTTATCTACTGAAACCAGTAGCATAGAATTGGATAATAATATTTTTAAATCCATCGAAGCTGTTTCCATTCGTGTTAATAAATGTATGATTAACGGACAGGATATAATTGCCGGCTCTACTGCACAAAATAAGGAAATTGACAGTTCAACAAAAGAATTATGGTATATTAGAAAATATCATGGAAATGACGCGGTTGTCAATGCGCATAAAACAGATAATGGCTGGGTATGTTATTGCGGTATGGAAAATGCAGATAATGAGCCTGTATGCACATTGTGTGGACGTTCCGTGGAAACGATTTGCTTTAGTTCTGGCAATAAAGATTTGGATGCTTTTCATTTACAGGAATATCTTGCCGATATAACGGCTCTTAATGATGCCAAAGAAATATATGAATATCTTCAGAATGTAGAGTGTTCGGATGAAAACTTCAAATTTGAAATATTACCTGAAATTAAAAAAATAGCGGGTATGGAACGGATGTATGGAACGATGAAAGATTCTGCCATCAAGAAATTAGAGGAATTATGTCAGAGTGAACCGCAGTAGGGAAAAGAAAAAAATAAAGTGTGTAAGTTAGAAAAAAGAAACTAACGGCACACTTTATTTTTAATTTATGCATGGTTATTTCTCACGCACTAATTTGGCAAACGAAGAGCGCAGTTTGCGCTGTCCAAAGTTATCAAATAAAACAACGACTTCGTAATCATTTGCCAACTTACTCATAGAGGTTATTGTTCCTGAACCAAACTTAAAGTGGGTTACGCGGTCTCCTGCCTTATAATCGGGCTCTTTCGTAGAAGAACCAAATCCCTTTTGAATATAGGGATTGTTGGCAAACGGATTTTTCTTGTCACCGGAAAACGAAGTGGCTTGTGAGGAAGCGGTATGGTGAGTAAGTCTCTCTTGTAATTCTGTGTCCGGATAGGAGGGAGTGTCTTTTAAAATTGCTCCATATGTCTGTTTCATAAGATATCTTGGTATTTCACTGATAAAACGGGACGGGCGGTTAAAGGTCAACTCTCCGTTTTTCATACGCTGGTTGGCGCCCGTTAAAGTCAGTTTCTCCCTTGCACGGGTAATGCCGACGTAGCACAGCCTTCGTTCTTCTTCCAGTTCCATCGGGTCGTCGCCGAAAACAGCCATTGCGCCAGGAAAAATATTTTCCTCCATACCGCATATGTATACATGAGGAAATTCGAGTCCTTTGGCGCTGTGCAGAGTCATTAATAGAACCTGGTCGGCGTCTTCCGAAACGGAATCAATATCGGCTACGAGAGCAATTTCTTCTAAAAGGCCGTCAAGAGTTGCCGGTTCTATGCTGTCTTCCTCGAATTGCACAATTTTGTTTAACAGAGAATCAATATTTTCGATTCGTGCTTCTGCCTCGGGTGTATCCTCTGCTTCTAATTGGCGAATATAACCGGTTGTGTCAATGATTTCATGGATGAGAGTTTCTAATGTGTATGTTTCATCTCGAAGTTTCTTTCGAAACTCTTCAATCAGGCTGACGAAAGAAGTAATGTTAGCGCTGGCGCGCCCGCAACCCGGAATATTGTCAACTTGTGTCAGCGCCTCGTAAAAGGTTATTTCATTTTCCAGACAATAGCTTGTAATACGGTTAATCGTCGTCTGACCGATACCGCGTCGGGGAATATTGATAATCCGTTTTATCGCGATGTCGTCAGCGCTGTTATTAATGGTTTTCAGATAACAGAGTAAATCTTTGATTTCTTTGCGGGCATAGAAGTTAATGGCGCCGATAATGCGGTAAGGGATTCCCTCGTACACTAATTTTTCTTCGAATACGCGCGATTGTGCATTCGTGCGGTAGAGAATGGCAAAATTGCGGTAATCCATGCCCTGCTTGTACTGTCTGCGTATATCCGAGGCGATTTCCTGCGCCTCCTCATATTCGTTTTCATAACGCCCATAAGAAATAGGAGCTCCCTCTTCGGATTTTGTCCACAATGACTTCTCTTTGCGCATCGTATTATGTTTGATTACTTCGTTCGCCGCATTTAAAATGTTTTTCGTTGAGCGGTAATTCTGCTCCAAACGAATTACTTTTGTAGCGGGAAATATTTTTTCAAAATTCAAAATATTATAGATGTCGGCGCCCCGAAATTTGTAGATGGACTGGTCGTCATCGCCAACAACACACAAATTTTGATAACGGCTGGCAAGCAAACTGAGAAATGTAAATTGCGCCGCATTCGTATCCTGATATTCGTCTACCAAAATAAACTGAAACCGCTGCTGATAGTAATCCAGAACTTCGGCATTGGATTGAAATAATTGTACGGTCAGCATAATTAAATCATCAAAATCCAATGCATTATTATGACGCAGACGTTTCTGATATTCTTTGTAAACCGTGCCAAAAATTTTTTTATTATAGTCCTTAGCTACTTCGTCGGCGTATTGTTCCGGTGTTATCAGTTTGTCTTTTGCCGAGGAGATGGCATTAAGGAAAGTTTTTTCCTTATATTTTTTTGTGTCGATATTCAAATGTTTGCATATGTCTTTCATCAGCGCCCGCTGGTCATCGCTGTCGTAGATGGTGAAATTGCGCTCGTAACCGAGGTGGTCGATATAGCGGCGCAAAATCCGCACGCAGGTGGAGTGAAAGGTGCTCACCCATATGTTCTGCGAGCCGTAAGGAACAATGTGGTCAACGCGCTCCCGCATCTCATTGGCAGCCTTATTTGTGAAAGTGAGGGCCAAAATTTGATAGGGGTTAATTTGATGCTCCTCTATCAGATAGGCAATGCGGTAAGTAAGAACACGGGTTTTGCCGGAACCTGCTCCGGCTAAAATAAGGAGCGGCCCCTCGAAATGACGAACCGCCTCTTGTTGTTTATCGTTTAATGATGTCAATAATTCATTCATGGCTATTTATCCTTTTTCTCCTTTTTGTAATCTGATAATGTTTCGTCTATCATGCGTTCAACAATTTGCTTTTTTAAATAGACGTCAAAACTCAGCAGACAGATGAAAGCGAAACGGGAAAGAAAATCAGCTTCCTTTTCATCTTTAACATCCGGAAATAAATCCTGAGAGGCTTTCAGACGCCGCAGTATGTCTTTTGTCAGATTATCCGTTTGAATGCGCTCCATATTGAAAATCATACGGTAGATATCTTCCAGATTAATATCTCTTGATTTACCGTTGTAGAACATATCCGTTAATGGGCGAAAAATCTTTTGAATATCTGTTATGGATAATACATTTTTAAAATAGTATAAAAAAATTAAAAGGTACATATGCTCTTTCGAGTACTTTTTCTTGATGGGCGGTGGAAGAAAATCGTTTTTGGTATAGTTATTTATCATCGTTTTTGTAAGAATTTTATCATCGTCCATGCGCTTGCAGGCGGCAAGATGTTCGTCCATAAAAGTAGTCACCTGGTCCATGTACAAATCGATATTTGGTATATCTTCCGGATTGATATAATCAATATTTTTTAACTTTTGAATAATATCCATAATCGTTTCTTCGTTGGAAAAATCCATCTGGGAGTACCTCTTTTCCTCTTGTTTCGCAGCCTGATGATGACAAGCCGAACCTGTCAGGCTAGCTATAAGTATATATGATTTACTTGTGAAATACAAGAACAAATGGTATAATACAGTGCAAATCTAGGCGAGAAAGAAAGGATTTTCTGAATGAAAAAAAATGAAATATATGAGGGAACGGTAATTGCGTTGAAATTTCCCAATAAAGGGATGGTAGAAGTAAGGGGAGAGACGGAGCTGGTTCTCGTAAAAAATACAATTCCCGGACAACGGGTTCGTTTTCAGTTGAAAAAGGCGGGAAAGAGACGGGTAGGAAATTTAATTGAAGTTGTGACGCCATCTGCTTGTGAAAATCAAACTCCACCCTGTCCGCATTTTCATGATTGTGGAGGCTGCGCATATCAGACAATGAACTATGAGAATCAGAAAAGTCTGAAATTGGAACAGGTGCAGACGTTGTTGCGAAACGTAGACTCCGGTTTTCCGTTAGAGGAATGCGTAGCCAGTCCGAGAGTCTGGGAATATCGCAACAAAATGGAGTTTTCCTTTGGTGATGAGATAAAAGACGGCCCTCTTACGCTTGGTCTGCATAAGCGGGGAAGTTTTTATGATATTGTACCGGTTACTGACTGCCGGATTGTGGATTCTGATATCCGCAAAATAGTAGCTGCAACCATGGAGTTTTTTCGGGAAAAGAACATACCGTTCTATCATAAGATGCGCCATGAAGGGGCGCTGCGCCATCTGCTTGTGAGAAAGGCATGGAAGACAGGAGAATTGCTTGTCTGTCTGGTGACAACGTCATTTGCGTCCATTCCGGAAAAGGAATTTTGTGACTGCCTGCTATCGTTATCGCTCACTGGCAGTTATGCCGGTATCTTACATATGATAAATGACGGTCTTGCCGATGTTGTGCGGGCAGAAACGACAACGGTGTTGTACGGACACGAATATTTTTACGAGGAATTGTTAGGACTTACCTTTAAAATCTCACCATTTTCCTTTTTTCAGACGAACTCGGCAGGAGCAGAGGTGTTGTATCAGACAGTGAGGGAATACTTGGGAGATATCGAGGGGAAAGTAGTTTTTGACCTCTATTGCGGAACCGGAACGATAGCGCAGATGCTAGCGCCGGTAGCGAAAAAGGTAGTGGGGGTGGAAATCGTAGAGGAGGCCGTGAGGGCGGCAAGAGAGAATGCGTCGCTCAATCAACTGGATAATTGCTTTTTTTACGCCGGAGATGTCGGAAAAGTTATTGAAGAGTTGGAAGAGACACCGGATACTATTGTCTTAGACCCGCCGCGCGAGGGGATACACCCAAAAGCAATCCACAGGATTTTGGATTTTAATGTGAATCGCATTATCTACGTTTCTTGTAAGCCGACGAGTCTGGCAAGAGATATGGAAATTTTTCTGGAAGCAGGATACCGTCCGCTGAAAGCAAAGTGCGTTGATATGTTTCCGTGGACGAGGGGGATAGAGACGGTGTGCCTTTTGGACAGGCTTGATTGAAAGATTTTTGGCTATGTGATATAATTTTTGTGATTATGTCTCAGAAACAGAATGACACAAAAAGCAATTGAAAACAACGATAATAATATTATACTTTATCAGGATGAAAAAAGTGTAACAAGGGTGTCGGTACGTTTTTCTGATGAGGATTTATGGCCCACGCAGGCGCAGATAGCTGAATTGTATGATACAACACAGCAAAATATCAGTCTGCATATTGAAAGTATATTTAGAGATGGTGAATTGCAGAAGACGGCAACTAACAAGAAATTCTTGTTAATTCGTACAGAAGGCACAAGACAGGTAAAAAGAAATATTGACCACTATAATTTAGATATGGTCATTGCTCTCGGATACCGAGCGTCTGCATGAGTATATTCAAAAGGATATTCTGCACTATGTGTCAATCACTGATGTGCAGAAAAAGGAGGAAACATGAATTATTTTGTGGAAGGATTACAAGGTGCTGGAAAGACGACATTTGTACAAGAGTTTGTAAAACAATTGAGCGAGTACAAGGCGTTCCGGGAGGGAGATTTTTCGCCGGTTGAATTGGCATGGTGTGCGTATGTAACAGAAGAACAGTACGACGAAATACTGAAAAAATATCCATCTCTTGAAAGAGAAATAAGAGAAAAGACTGTCGTGGAGGAAGAGCATAAAATCATCTGCTATACACAGATATTAACGGATATTTCAGGCTTTCACAAGGATTTGGAGAACTTTGAAATATACAATGGAACGCTGGACAGAGAAGCTTTTGAGAAGGTAATTTTCAGTCGCTATCAGAGATGGAACGGAGAGGGACAAATCTTTGAGTGTTCTATTTTTCAAAATATTATTGAAAATCTGATTCTATTTTTTGATATGAGTGATGAGGAAATCCTGAACTTTTACGTGAGGTTAAAGACGATTCTTGCAGGGAAGCAATATGAAATTATTTATCTTGCTCTAGATGATATTCCGGGTGCGATAGACGTAATCCGCAAAGAGCGTTCAGATGATACGGGAAATGAATTGTGGTTTCCGATGATGCTTCAATATTTGGAAAGTTCTCCGCACGGTAAGTTACATGCGTTAACGGGACTGGAAGGACTGATTGCACATTTAGAGAGAAGAAAGGCGTTGGAACTTCAGATTCTGGATGAAGTTTTCCCAGACAATTCTGTTGTTTTGAAGGCAAAGAGTGACAGCGTGAACTCCTTTATTTGTTTGCATTTGAGAAGATAGGGGACAAACACAAGTGCTCTATAAATCAGACGATGGAAAAATGGCTCGTTTCTTTATCTACAACAGCTCTAACCCAAGAGGTCGAGGCGGATAAAATGCGCCATACAGTCGCAGGTGTAAAAGTATAGAATGTTAAATTATTTATGATTGCGTTAGAAGTGATTTAACTGTCCTATAAAATAGAAGCCGTTTGATTTATTGCCATTCATTGTTGTAAATGTTAAATGGTTGTATTCCTGTTCAGAAAAATCGCTCAAAAGTTGTTTTATCCATGTTTCATCATGGTGTCGGCATACTGCGCCTTCCGGAAGTTCAAACACACCATATATGCCATAAGTTTCTTTGTATTTTGCATATCTTGTAAGATTACGTTCATCTGTATTCAGCAGGAAATCATTTACATACAAAATTCCCTGTGGTTTCAATATTCGTCTAATTTCCGTTAATAGCTGCTCCTGCTCTTCATTTGTCCATATGCAGGTTAAAACCGCAAAAAGGATTACGGCGTCAATGCTTGCGTCTGGCAAGGATATTTTGGCGTTTTCTTTTACCCTTAAATCAAGATAAGGAAACTGCTGTTTTCCCCGTTCTATCATACCTTTTGAAAAATCAATGCCAATTAGGTTACGATAGCCGTCATGATACAGTTCGTCAAGTGTTCTTCCATATCCGCAGCCTACATCAAGGACCATATTATCCCTTTTCACATATTTTGAAAATTCCTCGACTTGAAAAGGCGTAGTAAAGTCCTTTTTTTGTGATACACTGTTCCAATATTCTTTTTGTTTCATTTTCATTTTTACCTCCAGTTTTTCTTGAATTATATAAAAATCCGTGATAATCTGTTATGAGAAATCTCACACTGTTTGAAAGGACTGCAACCATGATAGTAATAAACGAAAGGGAAGCGTTAGAAGAATATTATAATCATTTTCCATTGTCGAATTATTTTGGTTTCGATATTTGCCCCTATACATCAATCGTGAAATTTGATAGTGCAGAAAATATTTTGTATGAGGGGGAAAAACCGGATTTTCTGTATTATTTAATAAGCGGTCGGGCAAAATTGTTTCTTTCCCATGAAAACGGGCGTATTTCTCTAATCAATTTCCTGAATGCTCCTTGTTTTATTGGGGAAATGGAATTGCTTGGTGCGCAGGAAGCCGCTAACGGCGTGACAGCCATTACACTCTGTACGTGTTATGAAATTGATATCAATAAATGCAGGGATAAAATACTGAATGATACAAAATTTTTGCGTTATCTTTGTTTGTTCTTAAGTCAAAAAGCAATCGGCAACACCTATAATTATTCCCAAAACCAATCCTATCCCTTAGAGGTGCGTTTGGCAAATTTTATTCTGCTTACTTCATGCAACAAAATGTATAGAGAAAGACATACAGAGGTAGCTGATTTCTTAGGTGTGACCTATCGACACTTACTGTATGTTCTTGCCAATTTTGTAAAGCGTGGATATTTGAAAAAAACAGAACAGGGTTATTATATTCAAGACTTGATAGCCCTCCGCAAAATAGCAGAGGGCAATTAGAACCATCCACAATGCTTATCTTTTGGCCTTTGGTTTCTTTGGTTAGCTTAATTTCCTGTTTTAATGTAGTACGTCTGATTTTCAATGTATCCGATGTTTAATAGGCAGACGGTTATGAGTGCATAAAACCTCCCTTTCTGTATAGAATAACTGACAGAAAGAGAGGTTTTATTTGTGCTGATTAAGAATGGAAAAGTATTAACCATGACAGGCGCTACTTTTGACAATGGCTATGTCAATATTGAGAACGGAAAAATTATTGCAGTTGGTCGGATAGATGAGCTCGACAGGGAAGTGGAGGAGCGAGCCTCTGCGACGGAAAATGTATTGGATGTACAGGGGGCATGGGTCATGCCGGGACTCATTGATGCTCATTGCCATGTGGGAATCGCAGAGGAAAAATGGGGGATTATCGGGGATGACTGCAATGAAATGACGTCGCCCGTCACTCCCCATCTGCGTGCGCTGGACGCGGTGAATCCGATGGATCCTGCGTTTCATGACGCCATTATAGGCGGTATTACCTCGTTGATGACAGGCCCCGGAAGTTCCAATGTAGTTGGAGGGCAGTCGCTATTTATGAAAGTACATGGCCGCTGTATGGAGCGTATGGTTGTGAAATCGCCAGCAGCGATGAAAGTTGCCTTTGGAGAAAATCCCAAAATGAATTATGGGGAAAAGGATATAATGCCTGCAAGCCGGATGGCAATTGCGGCGATGTTGCGGGAAGAATTATATAAGGCGTGCTGCTATAAGGAGAAAAAAGAGCGGGGAGAGATTGCCACGGGTGAAGAGGATTTTCGGATGGAGTGCTGGCTTCCCGTGCTGAGAAGAGAGATTCCCCTGAAAGCGCATGCCCATCGGGCCGACGACATTTTGACGGCGATTCGCATTGCCAAAGAATTTCAGCTCGATATGACGCTCGACCACTGTACGGAGGGGCACTTGATAGCCGATGAGATAGCCGAATCCGGTTTTCCGGTTATTGTCGGGCCGGATATGACGTCACGCTCGAAAATTGAAGTAAAAAATATGAGCTTTAAGACGGCGGGAGTACTGGAGCGGGCCGGTATTAAGACAGCGATTATGACCGACCATCCGGTCTCGTTAATCCGATATTTACCATTGTTTGCCGGACTTTGTGTCAAACAGGGACTATCAATGGAAGGAGGTTTGAAAGCAATTACACTCCATGCGGCGCAGATATGCGGTGTGGCGGACCGTGTCGGCTCACTGGAACAGGGAAAAGATGCGGACATTGCTATCTTTTCTGGCAACCCGATGGAAGTCTTTACAAAAACTCTTTTTACGATTATCAATGGGGAAATTGTGTATGACAGCAGGACACAAATCTAAGGTTGAAAATCATTTTACAGACGATGGGAATTGAGGTATACTATATATAATAGCAGGGGCAATGGGGGAGGGATAAGCCACAGTATGTCAGCCTGTCGGATGAGTTTTTTGGCGGGCAGGAGTCGGCGCTGGAAGTAAAAGTCAGAATGTTGTATGGAGACAATGGGGATGACATTGTCGGGCAGTATGTTACTTTTACAAAAGTATACAGTGAACAGCGGAAGCCTCATGGACGAACAAAAGAGGCGATTTTGGAAACCATCCGTATTTGTAAGGACAAAGATGTTTTGAAAGAATATCTGGAAAGCAGGGAAAGTGAGGTTTTAGACATGATGATGACAATATTTGATGAAGAAACAATTATGCGGAACCATATCCGAAGTCAGCGTGCGGAGGCAGCAATGCAGAATGCTGTTGAGATGTGTCAGGAATTTAATTTATCTTTCCCGGATTCGGTGCAGAAGCTTGTTGATAAGTTTGGATTGTCGGAGAATGAGGCCGAGGAGACAGTACAGAAGTATTGGCAGTGACTGCAAATATGATTACAATAATAACCGCAATGATTTTAAGGGGCCGATTGCTGTCAGTCGGCTCTTTTGTATGCAGAAAATAAAGGGGGAGCCAAAACTTTTTTGCTCCGTTGTATTTTAAAATCCGATGTGTTAGTATAGAAATACAATAGAAGAGGGAAATTGCTCAGGAAAGGGTCGAGAAACCATGAAGCAGCATCGCAAGATGTTTCAGTTTGTAGAAGAGATATTATACAGCTACGACCGCCGCAAGGGGGATAAAAGCAAAAATAAAATTGCATATGACAGATATGCGCATACGCTCCGTGTCTATCAGTGGATGCTTCGGATTTGCGACCGCCTGTGCGATGAAAATATGGACAGGGAATCATTAAAAATTGCCACGATATTCCATGATGCAGGATATTCGGCGGGAGGGGACTGTAATCATGCAGAAGAGAGCGCCAGAATTTGCAGAGATTATTTGGAGCGGCGTTCGTATGAACCGGCGCAGATTGATTTTATCTGTTATTTAATTGAAGAACATCCGAATAAGCGTTTGCTGCATGAAAAGGCGACCCCGCTGGAACTTGTTGTGCTGATGGAAGCAGATATGCTGGACGACACAGGCGCAATGGGGATAATTCTTGATTCATGGATTGCCTCCAAAGAAGATAATCCCACGTTTGATTCGGTGTGCCGCCATTTTGAAAAATACACATACCGCCAAATGAAACAAATGGAATTTGTAACGGCGCCGGGGCGTCAGTTCTGGCATGAAAAGAGAAAACTCGTGTATGAGTTTCTCCGCCAGTACCGGAGAGACCTCGGACGATAACCTGTGTGCCGTATCACTCACATTGCACATTGTTTTTGAAAGTCGTATAAAAACGCGGGTGGAGCTTTTTGCCCGAGACGACGCTGTGGTGGAAGTCTTCCAGAACTTCTCTGGCAAGGGGGATGGCATTATCATATAAATACTGCAGACTCTGGTTCGTCTTTGCCGCATACTTTTTTGGGCGGAGAGTCATCATATGTCCTTCCAGCTTTTCATAATGCATCGACAATTTCATACAGGCGCGTATGAGGGCCCGTTTCAGGGAACAGCCGCAAGTGAGCATCCGCTTGTAAAAGCGCATACCACGAAGCGCTCTGCGAATGTGCTTTTTCTTCAGGTGAAGCGGACGGTAGGCACGGTGAATGGCATTTACGACAGTATGTGAAGTCGGTATTTTGCGCCAGACCGGATAGGTGACAGGGGTGCAGCCGTCTTTCTTTAATAAATGGCGGTCAAATTCATTTTCAACAGCTAGATGACTGACACCCGGTTTTTCAGAAATGGGTATGACAAAACTATGACACTCGCTGTCGAGGATAAAGTGACAGATAAAACCGAGAAGATAGGCATATGTTCCGTTGTTGTGGGAAGCGGATTTGCGCAGGGACGGGAGCAGGGCAGTTAAAAAGTCCGCTATCGTTTGGCCGTGCTGCCAATATCCCATTTGATTTGTGCGCAATTTCAGCAGAGGATGGTAAAAAAATAAAAAGTCCGGCCCCTGCAGACCTATCTGAAATTCTTTTTCATGATTGCGGATGATATCTTGTAGTTCTTTCGGCAAAATGCCGGCAACTTTTTTGCCAAAAGAATCATGTGCATAGATACAAGGCATGAAAAACCCTCCTTTCGCAGACTGAAAATTTATCCTGCGCTTAACATAAAAAACTTAGTATTCACTATACTAGTATAACATATTTTTCTCAAAAGATAAGGAAAGATTTGCGGATACGAAATTTTTACTGATAATTACAACAAAATGTTAGGAGATATCGATATGGAGAACATTATCCGGAATGAAAAAAATGGCGTTCCTTACCTTACATTTCCCTCTTTTGAACGGCTTGGTATTATGCATGCCTGTTCAACAAAATCCGGCGGTGTCAGCAAAGGGGCGTGCGCTTCCATGAACATGAGTTTCAGCCGCGGCGATGTACAGGAAGATGTACTTGCCAATCACCGCTTATTTGCACAGGCAGTCGGCTATAATCCCGAACATCTTGTGCTGAGCGACCAAATCCACGAGACGGTGATTCGGAGGGTAGATAAGACGGACTGCGGAAAAGGCGTAATCAGACAATCCGACCTCGTCGGCGTGGACGGTCTGATAACGAATGATAAACAAGTCGTATTGATGATTTTCTTTGCCGATTGTGTTCCTCTCTTTTTCTATGATCCGGTGAGACAGGCCATTGGCGCCAGCCACTCCGGATGGCGGGGCACGGTAATGCGGATGGGAGCGCGTACCGTGGAGGCCATGCAGCGGGAATTTGAATCTGCGCCGGAAGATATCTATGCCGTCATAGGGCCGTCGATTTGTCAAGACTGTTATGAGGTGAGCGAAGATGTGATAGAAGCTTTCCGCAAAGAATTTCCCCGAGAACAGTGGGGAACATTATGGGAAGAGAAAGAGAATCACAAATATCAATTGAATTTATGGGAGACAAACCGTATTCTGTTAGAAGAAGCGGGGATTCCCAGAGAGCAGATTGAAGTAAGCGGGTACTGCACCTGTTGTCATGCGGATGTGCTGTTTTCCCATCGGGTCACTAACGGCCGGCGGGGCAATTTATCGGGAATTATTTCACTGGAAAGGAAAATGTGAGCGCAAATGAACAGAAGAAATTATCAGAAAGAGTTAGAGCAGCTTATACAGGGTTTGTGTGGAGAGAAAAAGAGGCTGTTTCTACATTGTTGCTGCGCGCCGTGCAGCAGCTATGTATTAGAATATCTCCATGCCTTTTTCGAGATAACGGTTTTCTTTTATAATCCCAATATTACGCAAGAGGTAGAATATGAAAAGAGAAAAAAGGAACTGCTCCGCTATTTAAGTGAAGTTCCCTATGGTGGGGAAATACATGTGCAGGAAGCCGGCTATGAGCCGCAGCGTTTTTTGGAGGCGGCAAAAGGGCACGAAGAGGACGCGGAGCGCGGCGTCCGCTGTGAGCGTTGTTTCCGCCTGCGTCTGGAGGAGACGGCGCGGCGGGCCAAAGAGGGGATGTTTGACTACTTTTGTACGACATTATCCATCAGCCCGCACAAAGACGCGGCGCTTTTAATGCAGTTGGGAGAAGCGCTGGCAGAAAAATACGGCGTTTCCTATCTGCCGTCGGATTTTAAGAAAAGGGACGGTTATAAGAGAAGTATTGCACTATCAAAAGAATACGGATTGTATCGACAGGATTACTGCGGCTGCCTTTACTCCGCCGCCGCACGGGAGAGGGAGAAAGAGACATGAGAGAGACGCTTATACGCGCAGTAAAATATTTGTTTCTTCTGTTTCTTTGCCTTTTGACAGGCTGTGGAGAGACGGGAGAACAGGAGAAAAAAGCGACGCGCGAAATTTTCGCTATGGATACGATAATGCAGTTGACTGTGTATGGAGATAACGGGGAAGAGGCAATCACGGAAGCGGCGCGTTTCATTCAGCTTCTGGACAGGTTGTTTTCAGTTACGCAGAACGGAAGCGACATATCAAAGATTAATTCTGCGAAAGGAAAGCCGGTCATTGTTGCAAAAGAAACGTATGAATTGATTCAACGGAGTAAGGAGTACAGCGAGCAAACGGGCGGAGTTTTTGACATTTCCACCTATCCGCTCGTAAAGGCGTGGGGATTTACAAAAGAAAAACAGCGTGTGCCGTCAAAAGCCGCCCGTGAGGAGGCGGTGGAGAAGATTGATTACCGGAAGATACACTGTCTGCCCGAATATCAGATTCAATTGGAAGCAGGGATGGAGATTGACTTAGGGGCGGTAGCAAAAGGATATGCGGCGCAGAATATTATCGACATGTGGAAAAAAAGAGGAGTTACATCTGCGATTTTATCGTTGGGGGGAAATGTGCAGACGATAGGGAGAAAAAGCGACGGCAGCCAATATGAAGTGGGGATTACAAACCCGCAGGATGGCACGAGCTTGTACGGCTCTCTGTCCGTCGAAGACAAAGCGGTTGTTACCAGCGGCATATACCAGCGCAATTTTGAGGAAGACGGGGTGTTGTATCATCATATTATGGATGTTTCTACGGGAATGCCGGCGGATAATACGCTCGCTTCCGTAACGGTAATCGGCAATGACGGAACGGAGGCGGATGCGTTGGCGACGGCTTTGTTCGTTATGGGTGAGGAGAAAATAAAAGAATACCAGAAAAACCATCCGCAAATACAAGTTCTCATTATCCGTAAAGATGGTACTTTCTGGCAATCCGGCAAAATCCGTTTATCCCGTAAATAATTAAATAAAATGATAAATGATGGCGGCGACAATAATACCGATAATGCTTCCAATCGTGAATTTAATCGTAAGGCCAAATGTCAAGACCAAGACGCCCAAATTCAGCCGTATCGGGTCGGCAAAACCGAAATTCTGTCCGAAACTCAACCATGACAGCCATGAGACGCCGCTTGTCAGCTGGCTGATGAAACTGCCCAGAACAACTCCTGCCAATATTAGCAAAACTAAAGCCCATCCGTTTTTCCCTGCTCCTCGTGCCATAGATAATACCTCCTTCTCGTTCTAATAAGTCAGCATACACTAATTTGACAAAATTCGCAACCATTCCAAAATTTTTTTTGCAATAAAAAAGGATATTCCTTTTTTGTGTTGTATTTTTCCTATGTAACTCATTTTTTACATAATATAAAACGGTGAATGCCGAACTTGGGAGATTATGACAATTCGAGAAAAAATGGAACAAAGGGAACATCATATATTGAGTCCGTATGCCGCATACAGCGACGCCTCCGCCGGTAGGGATTATCCGGAGGAACCCTGTGATTTGCGTCCTATCTATCAACGGGACAGAGACCGTATTTTACATTCTAAATCTTTTCGCCGGCTAAAAGGAAAGACACAGGTTTTTCTGGCACCGGAGGGCGACCATTACCGCACGAGAATGACACACACATTGGAGGTATCCCAAAATGCCAGAACGGTGGCAAAGGCGCTGCGGCTCAATGAAGATTTGACGGAGGCAATTGCTCTGGGGCACGATTTAGGGCATACTCCTTTTGGACATGCCGGAGAACGCGTACTTAACCGCATTTATCCGGAGGGGTTCCATCATCAGGAGCAGAGCGTACGTGTGGTAGAGCGCTTAGAAAAAAACGGGCGCGGGTTGAACCTTGCCCGAGAGGTGAGAGACGGTATCCGCAATCATTCAACCGCGGGCACACCGTCCACGTTAGAGGGGAAGATTGTACGCCTGTGTGATAAAATTGCCTACGTGAACTCGGATATTGACGATGCCATCCGCGGCAGGGTAATCCGTGAGGAGGAGATTCCCAAAGAGTACACGGAGATTCTCGGCAGTACGTTGCGGGAACGCCTGAATACGCTGATTCACGATTTGATTAGCTGCAGTATGGACAAAAACGATATTGTGCAGTCCGCAGAAATGGACGCAGCGCTCAAAGGATTGCGCAAATTTATGTTTGACAACGTCTATATCAATTCAGTCGCCAAAGCCGAGGAAGGAAAGGCGGAGTATATGATTGGTCAATTATACGAATACTATGTGGAACATGAAGAACAATTGCCGGCGGAATACCAGAAGATGATGAGAGACGACCATGTGACCGTGCAGCGTGCGGTGTGTGATTTTATTGCCGGTATGACAGACCGGTATGCCGTTATGAAATACGAAAATCTGACGATACCGCGGACATGGTCCGTTTTGTAACAGGAGTGAAGTCGATGTATTATGAAGAAGACTTTGTCGAAGAAGTGAGGCGTCGCAATGATATTGTGGATATCATTTCTTCCTATGTAAATTTAAAACGAAGCGGCAGTAACCATGTCGGACTCTGCCCGTTTCACAACGAGAAAACGGCTTCCTTTTCCGTCAGCGCCGGAAAGCAGATGTACTATTGTTTTGGCTGCGGCGCAGGCGGAAATGTATTTACCTTTTTAATGGAATACGAAAATCTGACCTTTGTCGAAGCGCTGGAGCAACTGGCCGAACGGGCGGGCATGGAACTCCCCGCAAAAGGAGATTCTGCCGCTGACCGCAGGCGGCGCGATATGCGGGACACTGTTTTGGAAATCAATAAACTGGCGGCCAAATATTATTTTTCCAAATTAAAAAGCAGCCGCGGAAAAGCCGGATACGAATATTTGATAAACAGGGGATTGTCCAATGAGACGATTGTGAAATTTGGTTTGGGATTTTCCGATAAAAGCAACGGCGAACTGTACCGCATGATGAAAAGCAAAGGCTATGCGGACAACATACTAAAGGAAACCGGATTATTTACCTATGATGAAAAGAGGGGCGCTTACGATAAATTCTGGAATCGGGTGATGTTTCCCATCTTAGACCGCAATAACCGTGTAATCGCTTTTGGCGGACGCGTTATGGGCGACGCCAAGCCGAAATATCTGAATTCGCCCGAGACACTTGTTTTTGATAAAAGCCGGCAATTATACGGTTTGAATTTTGTACACGGCAAACAGACGCAGGGCATGATTATATGCGAGGGTTATATGGACGTCATCGCCTTACATCAGGCGGGATTTACAAATGCGGTAGCGTCTTTGGGAACTGCTTTTACCGACCGGCACGCAAGCCTGCTCAAACGATATACGGATATTGTCTATCTCTGTTACGATAGCGACGAAGCCGGAGTCAAAGCAGCCATGCGGGCGATTCCGATGTTAAAAGAAGCGGAATTAAGCGTCAGGGTAATCGATATGAGCCCATATAAGGATCCGGATGAGTTTATGAAAGCATTATCGCCGGAGGAGTTTCGGGAACGCATAAAGAATGCAAAAACCAGTTTCTTTTTTGAAATTGCTCATATACAACGGGAATTTGATATGGATGATCCGGAAGCAAAAACGAAATTTATGAATGAAGTGGCAAAAAAATGTCTAACCTTTGGTAATGAAATCGAACGAAACAATTATATCGAGGCATTTGCCAGAGAATACGGAGTCCGCGTGGAAGATTTTCGCAAACTGGTATCCTATCACAGCGCCAAGATGGCGGGAATTGATTATGAAAAGAGAAAGAAAGAGCGCACGGGCGCAAACCGGCAGGAAGACGGTCTGGCGCAGAGTCAGGGAATCTTTCTCACATGGCTGAGTAAGGACGCTATCCTGTTTGAAAAGACGAAAGGCATCATCGGCGTGGAAGATTTTATCGACGAACCTTATCGTCAGGTGGCGGAGATGATATACGAACAATATGCCGCTTCCGGTGCTGTGGAACCGGCCGCCATCATAAGTAAATTCGAGAGTAAGGAAGACCAGTCGTTAGTCGCCGGTCTGTTCAATAAAGAATTGAAAGCTATCAGTCGGGATATGGAACAGCAGAAAGCTTTGAATGAGGTAATCCGCAAAATAAAGAAGAACAGTCTGGATTACCGCAGCCGTCACGTTACGGATATGAAAGAATTGCAGCAGTTAGTTTTGGAAAAGAAGAAACTACAGGCATTAAAAATCACATTCTAAAATTATATGACGCTGTAAGTGCAGCAGAATGGAGGAAATTATGGATAAGAAAAATACAAATGTAGAAGACGAACAATTGAAAATCATGACCATTTTACATGAATTAGTGGAAATCGGGAAAAAGAAAGAAAATGTATTGGAAATGTCGGACATTGATAAGGTATTCACGACTCATGGAATGGAACTGGATGATGAGAAAACAGAGAAAGTCTTCGAGTATTTGGAAAATCAGGGAATTGTACCGATGGTTCCGGACAGCGATACGGATGATGATATAATTTTGGATGTGGATGATGAGCCAACGGAAGAAGAGCTGGAAAATATTGAGTTGGCAGTTCCGGACGGGGTAAGCATAGAAGACCCGGTGCGTATGTATCTGAAAGAGATTGGTAAAGTTCCGTTATTGACGGCAGATGAGGAAAAGGAACTGGCGATGCAGATGGAAGCCGGTGATATGAATGCCAAAAAGCGTCTGGCCGAGGCGAATCTGCGTCTGGTTGTCAGCATTGCCAAACGCTATGTCGGACGCGGCATGTTGTTTCTGGATTTGATTCAGGAGGGCAACCTCGGACTGATTAAGGCCGTGGAGAAATTTGATTACCGCAAGGGATATAAATTCAGTACCTATGCCACATGGTGGATTCGGCAGGCAATTACCCGCGCCATTGCGGATCAGGCGAGAACCATCCGCATTCCGGTGCATATGGTGGAAACAATTAATAAATTAATCCGCGTGCAGCGCCAGCTTTTGCAGGAATTAGGACGGGAACCGTATCCAGAAGAAATTGCGGTGAAAATGAATTTACCGGTAGAGCGGGTTCGCGAGATACAAAAGATTTCGCAGGAGCCGGTTTCATTAGAGACGCCAATCGGGGAAGAGGAAGACAGTCATCTGGGCGATTTCATTCAGGATGATAACGTTCCCGTACCGGCAGAGGCAGCAGCTTTTACGTTGTTAAAAGAACAGTTAGTCGAAGTGCTGGGAACGTTGACGGAGCGGGAGCAGAAAGTGTTGTGCCTGCGTTTCGGTCTGGACGATGGCAGGGCCAGAACATTGGAAGAAGTGGGCAAAGAATTTGATGTGACAAGGGAACGGATTCGCCAGATTGAGGCAAAGGCACTCCGCAAATTGCGACATCCGAGCAGAAGCAGAAAATTAAAGGATTATTTGGATTAAGATGCATAAGATAGAACTGTCAAAGAGAATGAAAATGAATGCGGATTTGATTCCGGAGGGCTGTACTCTGGCGGATATCGGCTGCGACCACGGCTATGTATGCATTGAGCTGGCAAAAAAGAATTGGTGCCGCAAAATAATTGCCATGGATGTAAACAAAGGCCCGCTGGCGATTGCCGGAAAAAATATCAGTCAGGCGAATCTGCAGGATAAGATAATGTGCCGGATAAGCGATGGACTGCAGGAATTGGAGCCGGATGAAGTAAATACAATACTGATTGCCGGTATGGGAGGTATGCTTGTCAGCCATATTCTGCAGGCAAAACCGGACGTTGTGGCAGGGGTGGACACGTTAGTGTTACAGGCGCAATCCGACTGGCGCACATTGCGAGAGACGATTTGGAAACTTGGTTTTTTAATCGAAACCGAGTGCGTTTGTGAAGAGGCGGGAAAATACTATCTGGCAATCCGTGCCGTGCGGGGAAAAGAAGATGTGCCTTATACGGAAGAAGAGTGTACATATGGACGGCTGCTTCCAAAACAAAAAAATGAACTCTACCGGCAGTATTTGTCGCAGGAATTTCAAAAACGGGAAAAAGTTATCGTTTCTTTGCGGAAACATGAGACAGAGGAGGCTGAAAAACGCCGCGTTGAACTTCTTTCGGAGCAGAATGCGATACGGTGGATTTTGAAACAATATTATGGAGGGTAAGGATATGACGGTGAAAATTAACGGAGAAAATATTCCGGTTCGTGAAGAAATTACTTTATATGACCTGAGTAAATTGTATGAAGACAAGTATGAATTTCCCATTATTGTTGCCAAAGTGGATGGTGTGATACAGGAATTATATCATCATGTTCAGGACGGCAGTACCATTTCTTTTTGTACAACACAGAATAATGACGGTAAGCGCGCCTATATCCGCGGTATGTCGATGATGTTGTTAAAAGCAGTTTATGCTGTCGTTCCCAAAGGCCGGATTGAGAAAGTGACGATTGATTTCTGTCTGGACAGCGGTTATTTTTGCCGTATTCAGGGAGACATTGATTTGAACGAGGCGCTGTTGGAGCAAATAGAAGAGAAGATGAAAGAGCTTGTAAAAGAGGATATCCGTTTTCGGAAGCGGGTCATCCGCACGCGGGACGCCAAACAATTATTTGCCTCTCTCGGTATGATGTACAAAAGTAATCTCATGGAATACCGTACTAATTCGAGAACTACCGTATATGATTTAGGTAACTTTACCGACTATTTTTATGGCGCAATGCCGTATAGCACGGGAATTTTAAAATATTTTAAGTTACAATTATTTCAAGAGGGATTTGTGTTTATTGTTCCGAAAAAAGAGGCGCCTACGACAATGCCGGGATTCCATCCGAGTCTGAAGCAATACCATACGATGCAGATGGCCAATGAGTGGTGCAGAAAAATGCAGGTTTCGACGGTTGGCGAACTGAATAAAATTGTTGTCGAGGGCGGTTTGCAGGAATTAATGCTGACGCAGGAAGCGCTGCACGAAAAGAGCATTGCCGATATTGCCGTCGACATTGTCAAACGCGGATGCCGGATAGTCACGATTGCCGGTCCGTCTTCTTCCGGAAAGACAACATTTTCTTACCGGTTATCGACACAGTTGAAAACGCTCGGTCTGCGTCCCCACCCGATTGCGCTGGACGATTATTTTGTGAACCGTGAGGATACGCCGAGAGATGAAGATGGAAATTATGATTATGAGAGTTTAGAAGCAATTGATACAAAACTCTTTAACGAACATCTGACCAGTCTGTTAGACGGAAAAGCGGTTCAGTTACCGACCTTTAATTTTATAACGGGTTTGCGTGAGTACGACAAACCGCTGTTGCAGATGGGAAACGATGATATATTGATTCTGGAGGGCATTCACGGACTGAATGATAAACTGACGTTTTCGATTCCGAGAGAAGATAAATATAAAATTTACATTAGCGCACTGACTACACTGAATCTGGATTCGCACAATCGTATTCCGACAACGGAAGCCCGTCTGCTGCGGAGGATGATTCGCGATGCCAGAACGCGGGGCAATTCGGCGCAAAAGACGATTTCCATGTGGAATTCTGTGCGGCGCGGGGAGAGTAAAAATATTTTTCCATTTCAGGAAGAAGCGGACGCCATGTTCAATTCGGCTCTGATTTATGAACTCGCAGCGATGAAATTATATGCCGACCCGCTGCTGTTTCAGGTGCCACAGGATTGTGCCGAATATGCCGAGGCACAGCGGTTATTAAAATTTTTAGGTTACTTTCTGCCGATTGACCCGCATAATGTTCCGTTAAATTCTATCTTGCGGGAATTTATCGGCGGTGGTATATTACTAGGGTGAGTAGCACAGGTGCTCGCGGCCGTTCCGGCAGCGGAACGGGTGAGGAAAGTCCGAGCTTCACAGGGCAGGATGCCGGATAACGTCCGGTGGAGGCGACTCCCAGGCCAGTGCAACAGAAATAAACCGCCATGTATAATCATGGTAAGGGTGGAACGGCGAGGTAAGAGCTCACCGCCTTTCTGGTAACAGAAAGGGCACATGTAAACCCCATCCGAAGCAAGACCGAACAGAGAGCGATACGGCGGCCCGTCGTGCTTTCGGGTAGGTCGCTAAAGCCTGCTGGTAACAGCAGGATTAGACAGATGAGCACCCAACGACAGAACTCGGCTTATCGTGCTACTCACTTTCGTTTGTTTTCACATATAAATTTTAGGAGTTTGGAAAGATGGAAGAACGTTATCAATTGGCAAAAACAAGGATTTTGGAACTTTCGGCGGAAGTAAAGGGAGAATATAAAGAGTTTCTCATTTCCATCGCGAATTTGTTTCAGACAATTTTTGAAGTAAATGAGACAGACAACCCGACATTACAACAGTATAAGAAGTGGAATGAAAGTTTATATGCAGATTTATCGGGAGACGCCTATCGTTCTTCTTTTGCGAATCCCGCTTATAGCGTCGCCTGTTTTGGTGAGAAAACGGGGCCTTATATCAGTTGGTATGCCGCCAGTGTACGTGACGCCGTGACAGCGGCATATGAAAAGGATGAAGAAGAGATTGTGTTGTGTATGGAACTTTTCCTGCAGGCAGTCACCGTGCTGGAAGAGGAAGAGGAGCCGGAACGTTTTCTCAAAGAAATCATGTATTATTATATACATGATTATGCGGAACGACAGATGGAGAAAAAGATACGCAGCATGCTCTGCTTCTCAACGGAGGGGATTTATGATATCGTAATGAACAGTGACTTTTCCGATAGCTGTTATCTCTACCGTTATGGAGAGTATATTACCGATAATGAGATGACAATGGCAGAGTATTTACAGGCTATGCCGGAAGAAACTCTGGCAATCATGGCCCGCACTTATACGGAGGGATACCGCAAAGGTTTTGAGGCGGCCGGTATTGACCTCTCGAAGAAAAAGACCGTACAAATACGGTATCATATTGGTTTTGAGCCAATGGTGCGTCAGGCGGTTTTGCAATTCGAAGAGATGGGATTGCAAGCGGTATTTACAAGGACAACAAATACAAAAGCAGTCGGCGTAGTCAGTACCGCGCCCAATAAGCAATATTTGTATGACCACCGCTACGATGACGCGCTCTGTCTGAATCGGGCAATCGTGCGGGAACGATTGAAGATGGCTGAAAAAGTTTTTGAAAAATATAAAGAAGAGGCTTCCGTATATGCCGGTCCGGCAGTGATTGAAGTATTTGGTGAAACTCTTTTTTCGCCGGAGACAAAAAAAGAAAATCCGGCTTATACAAAGGAACAGGAAACGATGAGTGTGGAATACCGGAGGGATTTTTCACTCATACAAAACCGCTATATCCCGCAGGAGCAGTACAGCTTTACGATTATCGCCTATCCGATACCGGAAATCGGAGAAGATTTTAAAGAAATCTTTGAGGCGACAGTGGAAGTCAATACGCTGGATGTGAAAGAATATGAAAAAATACATCAGGCGCTGATTGATGCCTTGGATGAGGGCGAGTATGTACAGGTGACCGGAAAGGGGAATAACCGCACCAATATGCGTATCTGGCTCCATGAGAAAAGCGATGCCGCACATCAGACGAACTTTGAAAATTGTCTGGCGGATGTCAATATTCCGGTCGGCGAGGTATTTACATCTCCGGTTTTAAGTGGCACGGAAGGTGTGCTTCACGTGACGCAGGTCTATCTGAATGAGCTCCGTTATGAAAATCTGGAATTTACTTTTGATAACGGCATGATTCAGAGTTATACATGTACCAATTATGAAAATGAGGAAGACAACAAAAAGTATATAAAAGAGAATATTCTCCACAATCGTGACACGCTGCCGCTTGGCGAATTTGCCATTGGCACGAATACAAAGGCGTACCGTATGGGGCGTAAATTTGGCATTGAGGCGAAATTGCCGATTTTGATTGCCGAAAAAACCGGCCCGCATTTTGCGGTAGGGGACACGTGTTACTCGATGAGTGAGGATGTTGTACTGCATAATCCGGATGGCAAGGAGATTGTCGCCAAAGAAAATGAATGTTCGGCTTTGCGTCATACGGATATCGCAAAAGCATATTTTAACTGTCATACGGACATTACGATACCGTACGACGAATTAGGAGATATCGTTGTCTTTACAAAATCCGGTAAATCCATTACACTGATAAAGCAGGGAAAATTCGTTCTGTCGGGAACGGAACAATTAAATGAAGCGCTTGCTGAATGAAAGGAGAAAGAGACATGGCAAAAGTAGGAATTTTAATGGGAAGCGATTCGGATCTTCCGATTATGAAAAAAGCGGCAGAAATGCTGGAAAAGTTTGGAATTGAATATGAGATGACGATTATATCGGCGCACCGCATGCCGGATACGTTTGTCGAATATGCAGCCGGAGCGGAAGAGCGGGGGATTGAAGTTATCCTTGCCGGCGCCGGAGGGGCCGCTCATTTACCGGGGATGTGCGCAGCGCTTTTTGACTTGCCGGTAATTGGTATTCCTATTCACACCAAAAGTCTTGGCGGCGTCGACAGTTTATATTCGATTGTGCAGATGCCATCGGGCATTCCGGTTGCCACCGTGGCGATTGACGGAGCGGCGAATGCGGCTATTCTGGCGGCAAAGATTTTGTCCGTAAGTGACAAGGAACTCCGCACCAAATTGAAAAAGTATAAACAGGAGATGAAAGAGGGAGTCCTTGCCAAAGCAGACAAACTGGATTCGTTAGGTTATGAGGAATATATCAGGCAGATGTAAGCATAAACAGCTTGCCAATTGCCTGCAGCAAGAGGTCGGTATAGCCGGCCTTTTTTACTTCCTGACAGGAGAGAATCGGTACGCTGCCGAGTTCTTTTCCCTCGTACTTATAGTGGATTCTCCCGATTTCCTGACCGGAGGTGATAGGAGCTTCCAGCGAATGATAAGTAATTTTTCTCTCTATCTTCTTTTTTTCATAGTCTTTAATAAAAGTATGTGAAAATTTTGTTTTCGGATATACATCCACATAAGACGGTATCCCGTTTTTTATTTTTCTCTTCTCCCACTTTATATCCGAGTAATCATCCTCGTATACGGAGCAGTTGGCAAAACCATAATCCAAAAGGGCCTGTGCCTCGCTGAAGCGTACTTTGTGGTCGGGAGCGGCCATGACAACGGCGATTAAGTCCATACCATTTCTTTTAGCAGTGGCGCTGAGGCAGTATTTGGCTTTGCTCGTGGAACCGGTTTTTAATCCGGTAATGCCATCATAAAAACGCACTAATTTATTTGTGTTTGTCAGACCAAATGTAGATTCACCTTTTTTTGTCTTGTGAACAATTGAATCCATCCATACCGTCGAATATTTGGAAATCTGCGGATGTTTCATAATCAGTTCGCGTGACATCAGAGCGACGTCATAGGCGCTGGAATAGTGTCCGCTTTTTATATCATCGTCCAGACCGGTACAATTTTTAAATTGCGTATGTTTCATCCCCAGCTCTTTTGCTTTCTGGTTCATCATCTTCACAAAAGCCTGTTCGGAACCGGCTATTTTTTCAGCCATGGCAACGGCGGCGTCGTTGGCGCTGGCGATACTGATACATTTAATCATCGTCTGTACCGTCTGCGTCTCATTTGGCTCTAAAAATACCTGTGAGCCTCCCATGCTGGCGGCATATTCACTGACTGATACTTCATCGTCAAGGGAGATTTTCCCCTCGTCAAGCGCTTCAAAAATTAAATTAAGCGTCATAATCTTAGTGATACTGGCAGGCACCAGTTCTTTGTCCTTGTCCTTTTCCGTAATAATCTCGCCTGTATTTCCCTCCAATAAAACAGCAGACTTTGCCGTCACAGATACGGCAGAGCCGGAAACTGTATTTGCCCTGACAGGAATCGAAAAGAAAACAGCGGACAGCAGGAATAAAAATATTCCCAAACACCCTTTCCATTTTTGCATTGTAACCTCCATTCCGGCGCGTAGCGACGAGATTGTATCTATCTCCCCCGAACTAACCAAAAGACATTCTTCTGTTGTCAGTGTATGCACGGCCCGATGCGAATATGCCTAGGGTAATCGCTTAATCATTTATCATTTTCAGGGTAGCGGGGTATCATGCGGTATCTCGTCCGGTATCCACTCCCAACGAAAAATACATTATTTCTTTTGTTTACAGAAATCTTTCGCCGCCCCTCGCAAAACTCGCTGTCTGCAAAAGTCAGGAAAAAACGACAGCAGACATCTCAGACAATTGCTCGGGCGGCGCTCTGTAAACGAAAGAAACAATAATTTTTCGGGGAGTGATACAAGGACAACGATACCGCATGATACCCGCGTACTGTACATATTCGGGGGAGATGAATGATTGAGCGATGGTTCTGGAATATGACCGTCATCAATTGACAGGTATCGCATATAATGATACTATTTTACTAAAAATGGAGGGGCAATATGTTTAGTCTTTACGAAATTGCAGTTGTACTTGTAATTGTTTTTTTTGTGTTTCTTGTTATAGGGATGATATATCCGCATATGCCGGTGACAGAAGAATATGAAATCTGTTCTTCTCACTTGTCGGCGAATCGCCGTTTTGTCTTATTAACGGATTTACATGGCTGTATGCACGGGCAGAAGAACAGTAAACTGCTTCATATGATAGAAAAGGCGCAGCCGGATTTTATCTGTATTGCGGGAGATATGACGGTAAAAAATGGTCATCATACGGATGAGATGACAGAGTTGGTACAGCAGCTCTGCCGGACGTATCCGGTATATTATTCTTCGGGGAACCATGAGAAAAAAATGCCGGCTGCGGATGACTATAAGGAAAAGTTGAAAGAGGCAGGCGTCTGCTATCTGGAAAATGAAAGTATTGCCATAGAGGGAAACATAGTTATCTATGGACTGGATTTGCCGGAACAATGGTATCATAAGTTTTGGCAGAGACGGGAGATGAAAGCAGAACACTTGGAACAATTGCTTGGCGTCTGCCGTGAGGATTGTTTTACTTTATTATTAGCGCATAATCCGGAATACGCAGAACAATATGCGGCGTGGGGTGCTGACCTCACGGTGAGCGGGCACGTACACGGAGGCATTATGCGCCTGCCGCTACTGGGCGGGGTCATTGCTCCGAGCTTACGTCTGTTTCCTAAATTTGATGCCGGCCTGTATTCTTTTCGTGAGGGCAGGGCAATGATTGTCAGTCGGGGACTGGGGCTTCACCATATTAAATTGCGCTTTTTTAACCGGCCGGAAGTGAGCGTTATTAATTTGTCTTGCCAAAAGACGGGAAGATAATGTATGATAGATAAGTGGCTTTGCCACAGATTGGAAAAACAGGAGGAGACACCGATGGGAATACAAGTCAAATTAGAGGCGTTCGACGGGCCTTTGGATTTGCTGCTTCATTTGATTGAAAAAAATAAAGTAGATATTTTTGATATTCCAATCGTGTTAATAACCGAACAATATCTGGAGTACGTCAGCGAAATGGATACGAAAGATATGGATATTATGAGTGAATTTCTCGTGATGGCGGCTACGCTTGTAAAAATCAAATCGAAAATGCTGCTCCCCAGAGAAGAGGCGGAGGAGGAAGAGGAAGACGACCCGCGGCAGGAATTGGTGGAGCGTTTATTGGAATACAAAATGTACAAATATGCGTCCTTTGAATTAAAAGACCGGCAAATCGACGCCGGAAAAGTTTTTTATAAAAGCCCGACGCTTCCCGACGAAGTGAAAAATTTTAAAGAAGAAGTAGATTATGACGAATTGTTATCTGATGTTACGCTGACGAAATTACAAAGTATTTTTGATTCGGTCATGCAGAAGCAGGTCGATAAAATAGACCCGATTCGCAGTAATTTCGGAGAAATCGAAAAAGATGAGATTAATATCGAAGACCACATGATTTTTTTAGAAGAATATGCGATGCTTCACGGCACATTCAGTTTCCGGAATCTGTTGAAGCGGGGAAAAGGGAAAGGGTATATCATAGTAACGTTTCTTGGCGTTTTGGAATTGATGAAGACGGGAGTTTTTACGATAGAGCAGGATGACTTATTTGATGATATCCAAATTACATATCGGAAAACAAAATCACAGCAGAAGCAGGAGGAAGAATCGTGAATATAAAAAAACTGGAAGCCGTTGTCGAGGCCATCTTATTTACTATGGGAGAGGCGGTTGAGATTGAGCGCCTTGCCGCCGCGGTAGAACACGACGAAGATACCGTCCGCAAAATTATCCGCAGCATGATGACCCGCTACGACGAAGAAGACAGGGGGATTCATTTAATCGAACTGGACGGCCGGTTCCAATTGTGCACGAAGCCGGAAATGTATGAGTATCTGATTAAAGTGGCGCACATTCCAAAGAAACATGTGCTGACAGACGTCTTGTTGGAAACATTGTCGATTGTTGCTTATAAACAGCCGATTACGCGTTTGGAAATAGAAAAAATCAGAGGGGTATCGTGCGACCATGCGGTTAATAAATTAGTCGAATATGGATTAATCGCAGAGGCGGGGCGGCTGGACGCGCCCGGAAAGCCGATTCTGTTTGCCACGACCGAAGAGTTTCTCCGCTATTTTTGTTTGGAGTCACTCGATGATTTACCGATTTTAAATCAAGAAACGATTGAAACATTTAAAGACGAGGCGGAGCAGGAAGTGCTGAATGAGCTGCAATCAGGTGAAATATTGGAAACGGAATAAAAAATACTTGTAATTTAAAAGAGCCTGTTATATAATAGTGCAAGACGACGGCGTCAAAAGAATGTAGAGATTCTACATTTTTTTGGCGTTTTTTTGTTGCGCGGAAGGCAGAAGCCGGACGGGCAAGAGGATGAAAGAAGATATTGATAGGAGGAAATTCCATGAGTGAATATGTAGAAGAATGTAAAAGAGAGTCAGTTGGTTTGTATCATCCCGCTTTTGAACATGATAATTGCGGGATTGGAGCCATTGTCAATATTAAGGGAAAGAAGACACATAGCACCGTCACGAATGCTTTGGAAATCGTTGCCAATCTGGAGCACCGCGCCGGTAAGGACGGAGAGGGGAAGACCGGAGACGGCGTCGGCATTCTTCTTCAGATATCACATAAGTTTTTCAGCAGAAAAGCGACAGAGATGGGAATTACGCTTGGGGAAGAGAGAGAATACGGTGTCGGCATGTTTTTCTTCCCACAGGATGAATTAAAACGAAATCAGGCAAAAAAGATGTTTGAAAACATTATTGCTAAAGAGGGCATGGAATTTCTTGCATGGCGCGAAGTGCCGATTGCGCCGGATGTTTTGGGAAAACGGGCCGTGGACTGTATGCCTTGCATTTTACAGTGTTTTGTAAGAAAACCGAAAAAAGTAGAAAAGGGATTGGATTTCGACAGGAAATTATATATCGCCCGCCGGATTTTTGAACAGTCCAACGAAAATACTTATGTTGTGTCTCTTTCGTCGAGAACGATTGTATACAAAGGGATGTTTTTAGTTTCACAGCTCCGCCTGTTTTTCGATGATTTGCAGGATAAAGATTATGAGTCGGCTATCGCCATTGTACATTCCCGCTTTTCTACGAATACGCAGCCGAGCTGGCAGCGTGCCCACCCGAACCGCTTTATCGTCCACAATGGAGAAATCAATACGATTCTCGGAAACGCCGATAAAATGCTGGCACGTGAAGAGACGATGGAATCGGAACAGTTAAAAGGGGAATTGCACAAAATACTTCCGGTAATCAACACGAGCGGCTCCGATTCGGCCATGCTGGATAATACACTGGAGTTTTTGGTGATGAGCGGAATGGAACTGCCGTTAGCGGTTATGATTACCATTCCGGAGCCGTGGAGCAATAACCGTTATATCAGTCAGAAGAAAAAGGACTTTTATCAGTATTATGCAACAATGATGGAGCCGTGGGACGGGCCGGCCTCAATTTTGTTTTCGGACGGAGATATCGTCGGCGCTGTTCTCGACCGCAACGGTCTGCGCCCATCGCGGTATTATATTACGGACGAGGACGAATTAATTTTATCTTCCGAAGTAGGGGTTATGCCGATTAGTGAAGAACACATTGTGAAAAAAGACCGGCTTCGTCCGGGGAAAATGCTGTTGGTCGACACGAAACAGGGAAAAGTAATTGATGACGACGATTTGAAAGAAAAGTATGCTTCCCGCCAGCCTTATGGCGAATGGCTGGATAGCAATTTAGTAGAATTAAAAGATATTTCCATACCAAATAAACGGGTCGAGCATTATTCAGACGCTGAGAGGAAGAAATTACAGAAAGCTTTCGGTTACACGTATGAAGAAGTAAAAAATTCTATTTTACCGATGGCAAAAAACGGCAGTGAGCCGATTGCCGCCATGGGACACGATACGCCGCTGCCAATGCTGAGCAATCAGTCCATCCCGCTGTTCAATTATTTCAGACAGCGGTTTGCACAGGTGACAAATCCACCGATTGACGCGATTCGTGAGGAAGTGGTTACGGCAACTTCTACTTATATTGGCGAGGATGGCAATCTGCTTCACGAGGAGCCGGAAAACTGTCGTGTTCTCCGTATTCAAAATCCGATTCTCACAGATACGGATTTGCTGAAAATAAAAAATATGGAATCGGCAGGCCTGCGGGTAGGAGTAATTCCAATTATTTATTATAAAAATACATCGCTGAAAAAGGCAATCGACCGTCTGTTTCTGGAGGCAGACCGTGCGTATAAAGATGGTATTAACGTACTGATTTTATCCGACAGGGGAGTCGATGAGAACCATGTGGCAATTCCGTCCCTGTTAGCCGTTTCCGCCATGCAGCAGCATTTGGTACGAACGAAAAAGAGAACGGGCGTGGCTATGATACTTGAGAGCGCAGAGCCTCGAGAAGTACATCATTTTGCGACGCTGCTCGGTTACGGCGCCTGTGCGGTCAATCCGTATCTGGCGCTGGATACGATAAAACGGCTGATTGACAGCGGATTGCTGGAGAAAGATTATTATGCGGCGGTAGACGACTATAACAAGGCCGTCCTGCACGGCATTGTAAAGATTGCTTCCAAAATGGGAATCTCGACTATTCAGTCTTATCAGGGTTCGAAGATTTTTGAGGCAATCGGCATATCGGAAGAAGTTACAAGCAAATATTTTACCGATACGGTTTCCCGCATTGGCGGCATTACGCTGGATGACATTGAAAAACAAGTGGAAAAACTGCATACAAAAGCGTTTGACCCGTTAGAACTGGGCCATGATACAACACTTGACAGTACCGGTATGCATAAGGCGCGGAGTGGAAAGGAAGAACATTTATATAATCCGAAAACGATACATCTGCTGCAGCAGGCGGCACACAGCGGAGATTACAAAATATTTAAAGAGTACTCGCGGGAAATTGATAACGAAGACCGCTTTATGAACCTGCGGAGTCTCTTGGATTTCCGTCTGCCGAAAAAGAGTATTCCGCTTTCGCAGGTGGAGAGTGTTGACAGTATCGTGAAACGTTTCAAGACAGGCGCCATGTCATACGGCTCCATTTCGCAGGAAGCGCATGAGACATTAGCTATTGCCATGAACCGTCTGCACGGCAAATCGAACAGCGGCGAGGGGGGAGAGAGTCTGGAGCGTCTGACGGTTGACAGCGACGGCACCAACCGTTGTTCGGCCATCAAACAGGTGGCGTCCGGCCGCTTTGGCGTTACTTCCCACTATCTGGTGAGTGCAAAAGAGATTCAGATAAAGATGGCGCAGGGAGCGAAACCGGGAGAGGGCGGACATCTTCCCGGCGGAAAAGTGTATCCGTGGATTGCGAAAACAAGAATGTCGACGCCCGGCGTATCGCTTATTTCTCCGCCGCCGCACCACGATATCTATTCCATTGAGGATTTGGCGCAGCTTATTTACGATTTGAAGAATGCCAATAAAGAAGCGAGAATTTCCGTCAAACTGGTTTCCGAATCCGGTGTGGGAACGGTAGCGGCAGGGGTTGCCAAGGCGGGGGCTGAAGTCATTCTGATTTCCGGATACGATGGCGGTACCGGAGCGGCGCCGTCCAGTTCCATTCACAATACCGGCCTGCCATGGGAACTTGGTCTGGCAGAGACACACCAGACGTTATTGATGAACGGTCTGCGCTCAAAAGTAGTCCTTGAGACAGACGGTAAATTGATGACTGGACGCGATGTCATTGTGGCCGCCATGCTTGGCGCCGAAGAATTTGGCTTTGCCACAGCGCCTCTTGTGGCGATGGGCTGCGTGATGATGCGCGTATGTAATCTCGATACCTGTCCGGTGGGAATTGCCACACAGAATCCGGAACTGCGCAAACGTTTTGCCGGAAAGCCGGAATATGTGGAAAACTTTATGAAACTGATTGCCGAGGAAGTAAGGGAATGGATGGCAAAACTGGGAGTAAAAACACTTAACGAGCTGATTGGACGGACGGATTTATTAAAAGTCAGAGACGATATGGCAGAGAATCCGGGATTGAAAGGACTGGATTTGGCGCCTGTCATTGAGAATCCATTTATAAAAAATAAAAAGCGTATTTTCAATCCGCGTGACAGATATGATTTTTGTCTGCAGAAAACGATGGATGAAAAAGTCTTCCTGAAAAAATTTAAAAATGCCTTGGAGACGGGGGAGAAGACGAGGATAAATGTTGACGTAAATAATACGAATCGTGCGCTGGGAACTATTCTGGGCGCTGAAATCACGAAAAGACTCGGGGATGAGGTCGAAACGGATACGTTTGTTGTGGAATGCAGCGGAAGCGGCGGACAGAGTTTCGGTGCGTTTATTCCGAAAGGCCTGACTCTGGAGTTGGCCGGAGACAGCAATGACTATTTTGGAAAAGGATTATCCGGCGGCAAGCTGATTGTGTATCCGCCTGCAAATGTACCTTATAAGGCAAAAGACAATATTATCGTCGGCAATGTGGCAATGTATGGGGCCACGAGCGGAGAAGTTTATATCAATGGTATAGCCGGAGAACGTTTCTGTGTTAGAAATTCCGGAGCCAATGCCGTAGTAGAGGGCGTTGGCGACCACGGATGTGAATATATGACCGGAGGCTGCGTCGTTATTCTCGGGCCGACCGGAAAGAATTTCGCTGCGGGTATGAGCGGAGGAATTGCCTATGTACTGGATGAAAACAGTGATTTATATTTGAAATTGAATAAGTCGTTAGTTTCCTCTAATGTAGTGACGGATAAATATGATGT
This sequence comes from uncultured Eubacterium sp., assembly GCA_910589595.1. Lineage (GTDB taxonomy): Bacteria > Bacillota > Clostridia > Lachnospirales > Lachnospiraceae > Eubacterium_F. Next base: position 18,398 of record CAJUTM010000021.1, on the reverse strand, counting down.
TTTGCAGTTAAAGAATATGATTACGGCGCATGTGGAAGCAACAAAATCTGAATTGGGAGAAACCATTTTGGAGCATTTCAGCGAATATCTGCCTAAGTTTAAGAAGATTATTCCACACGATTATCAGGCGATGTTACAGGCAATAGCCCAGATGGAAGAGAAGGGGCTGAGCAACGAACAGGCGCAGATGGAAGCTTTTTATCAGTTAAAAAAGGCATGAGAGTAAGAAAGACGGAAGCAGGAAGAAAGAGAGGATGAGAGATTATGGGTAAACCAAGCGGATTTATGGATTATGAGCGCGAAGAGAATTTGGAAATCAAGCCATTGGAGCGGATTAAAAACTTCGACGAATTTCATGTACCAATGAGTGAAGAAGAACGTCGTGTTCAGGCTTCCCGTTGTATGGATTGCGGCGTGCCTTTCTGCCAGTCGGGAATGATGATCGGCGGTATGGCGAGTGGTTGTCCGTTAAATAATATGTGTCCGGAATGGAACGATTTGCTTTACAGTGGAAACTATGAACTTGCGTTGGGACGTCTGTTAAAGACGAACAATTTTCCGGAGTTTACTTCCCGCGTCTGTCCAGCTCCGTGCGAGGCGGCCTGTACGTGCGGACTGCATGACTCGCCGGTGTCGATTAAGGAAAATGAGAATGCCATTATCGAGTATGCATACGAACATGGATGGATGGATGCCAAGCCGCCCAAAGTGCGCACCGGTAAGACGGTTGCCATTGTCGGCTCCGGCCCTTCGGGACTGGCGGCGGCCGACCAATTGAATAAAAGGGGACATCTGGTAACGGTATTCGAGAGGGAAGATTATGCGGGAGGACTTCTGATGTACGGAATCCCCAACATGAAACTTGACAAATCGGTAATCGAACGTAAAATAAAATGTATGGAAGAAGAGGGAGTTGTTTTCAAGACGGGAGTTAATGTCGGCAAAGACATCCATGCGGCACAGTTGCGGGAGCAGTTTGACAGGGTCATTCTCACGTGCGGCGCCTCCCATCCCCGCGATATCAGCGCTTCCGGAAGAGAGGCAAAAGGAATCTATTTTGCCGTTGACTATCTGACGCGGGTGACAAAACATCTGCGGAATCCGGATTTTACGGATTATATTGACACAAAAGGGAAAAATGTACTTGTCATCGGCGGCGGTGATACCGGAAATGACTGCGTTGCCTCGGCGATACGTCAGGGAGCGAATCAGGTTGTGCAGATGGAAATGATGCCAAAACCACCGCTGGAGCGCGCCGAATCAAATCCGTGGCCGGAATGGCCAAAAGTGTTAAAGACCGATTACGGACAGAAAGAGGCCATCGCCGTCTATGGCAGCGACCCGAGAATATATGAGACGACGGTCAAAGAATTTGTTGCCGACGCCAAAGGAAATCTCACACAGGTTAAGGGCGTCCGCTTGCATTGGACAACAGATGAGAAGACCGGACGCCGCAAAATGGAAGTAATCCCTGACAGCGAATATGTGATGGACATAGACATTGTGCTTATTGCCGCAGGGTTTCTCGGCTGCGAAAAATATGTGACAACAGATTTTAGTATTGAATTAACAGACGCCGCGAACGTAAAGACGAAGCCTGACTCTTACGAGACAAGTGAAAAAGGCGTCTATGCCGCAGGCGATATGCACCGCGGACAATCGCTCGTTGTCTGGGCGATTCGCGAGGGACGTGAAGTGGCAAAGGAAGTGGACTGTGATTTGATGGGATATACTAATCTCGATTAATAATAACAAACAAAAAGCGGCAGAACTTTGCTTCTGCGCGGAAATGGGGGAAATTATGTCACACTACACGAAAGAAGATATCGCACGCATGGTGGAGGAGGAAGATGTCGAATTTATCCGCCTCCAGTTTGTGGATGTCTTTGGGATATTAAAAAATATGGCGGTAACGGCCACACAGTTAGATTCTATTCTCAATCATAAATGCACGTTTGACGGCGCGGCAATTAACGGATTTGATACGTCTCATGTAGATGAACTTGTATTAGTACCCGACTTGGATTCTTTTACCATTTTCCCGTGGCGTCCGCAGAGAGGACGTGTCGCGCGTTTCATATGTGATGTCCAATATCCCGACGGAACGCCGTTTATGGCGGATTCCCGTTATATTTTAAAGAAAGTAATTGACCGTGCCGCAGAAGAGGGGTTTACTTTGAACGTCGGGCCGGAATCCGAATTCTTTTTGTTCGACATGGCGGAAGATGGCTCGCCGACAACAGAGACGAGTGAAAAGGGCGGATTTTTTGATATCGGGCCGGTCGACGCCGGAGAAAATGCCCGTCGTGACATTATTTTGTCTCTATCGGAAATGGGATTCGAGATGGAATCCTCGTATCATGCCAAAGAGGCGTGCCAGCACCATATTGATTTCAAATTTGATGACGGCATACAAACGGCGGATAATATTATGACTTATAAACTGACGGTACGCACCGTGGCAAAACGCCACGGTCTTCATGCTACCTTTATGCCGAAACCGAATTATGGCAAAAAGGGCTCCGCTATGTTTTTTAATATGTTTTTGTGCAAAAACGGGAAAAATATATTCAGTGATACGGCAGAGGAGTATGGACTGAGTAAGGAAGCCTATTATTTTATGGGTGGAATCATGAAGCACATCAAGGGGATGACGCTGATTAATAATCCGATTATTAACTCTTATAAGCGTCTTGTACCGGGGTATAACGCACCGGTCAACATCAGTTGGTCGCGGAAAAACCGCACGCCGCTCATGCGTATCACAAGCAGCGGGGAAATGGGGCCGCGCGTTGCCCTGCGCAGTCCTGACGGGGCATGCAATCCCTATCTTGTTCTGGCTGGCTGTCTGGCTGCCGGATTGGACGGTATTGCCAATAAAATTGACCCGCCGGCCTGTATTGACGAACTTACGGATACACAGCAGGGTACTTTTGATATTCTGCCGCGAACGCTTATGGAAGCCGTCCACGAATTTGAAAAAGATGAATTTTTGAGGGAGGTGTACGGAGAAGAGCTGTCCCGCATATTGATTGAGAAGAAGCGGGAAGAATGGTATCAGTTTTGCGAACAGGTAACGGCATGGGAAGTGGAAAAGTATTTAGACAGGATTTAGCAGGAAGGGGTAATGTTCCGAATATCAAATGAATACTATGTTCAGGAGATATGGATAGGGAGGTGCGGATTATTCTACGAATTATTGTGGCGTTTCCCCAACTGAGTGATGCAAAAAAATTGAAAAGCCTTTTACAGCAGAACGGATATGACGATATAACGGCATGTAACAGTGCAGCTCAGGTTATTTCACTTGCGAATGAAAGCGATGGCGGCATTGTTTTGTGCGGTTATCGCTTGAGCGACATGTATTATCGTGAAATATACGGCTATCTTCCCAAAGAATTTCGTATGCTGCTGATTGCCTCCCCCGCCAAAATTGAAGAGTGCTCTTTGGGCAGTATTATGTCTCTGGCAATGCCGATTCATACCCATGAGTTGATTAGTACGATGGAAACAATGTTATTGGAACTGTATCAGCCGCGGAAAAAGACGTTACGCCCGATGCCAAAGAAACGGACGGAGAGGGAAAAAAAGATTATAAGCAGTGCCAAAAATCTTTTGATGGAGAGAAACCATTTATCTGAGGAAGAGGCGCATAAGTACATTCAAAAACTTAGTATGGACAGCGGAAACAGCTTAGTGGAAACAGCGGAAATGATTTTGATTTTTGATGACTCATCATCATAGCGCAAGGGAAATGGAGAGGAGAAGAAAATGAAAGCATATCTGATACTGGAAGATGGAACCGTCTTTACCGGTAAGAATATAGGGAGTAAGAAAGAGATTGTCAGTGAGATTGTATTCAATACATCCATGACAGGATATCTGGAAGTATTAACAGACCCGAGTTATGCCGGACAAGCGGTTGTTATGACATATCCTCTCATCGGAAATTATGGTATCTGCCGGACGGATATGGAAGCGAAACAATCGCAGACAGACGGCCTAATCGTAAGAGAACTTGCCCGTCTTGGCAGTAATTTTCGAAAGGAACAAAGCATTCAGGAGTTTTTGATAGAACAAAATATTTCGGGGATTCAGGGGATTGATACAAGGGCGTTGACGAAAATATTACGGGAAAAGGGTACGATGAACGGAATGATAACGACCGAAAAACCGGATGATATGCCGTCCATTCTCGAAAAACTTAGACAATACAGCGTTCGTGGTGTAGTGGAGAAAGTGACAACGAAAGAAGTTATCCTCTACAAACCGGGCGATTTGAATACGAATAGCAACCTTTCTGTCAGGAAAAAAGTTGCTATTCTTGACGTAGGAACAAAATATAATATTGTGCGGTGTCTGCTCAACCGCGGCTGTGAAGTTTCCGTATATCCGGCGCGAACAAAGGCGGCGGATATTCTCGCAGCAAAACCGGACGGTATTATGATAACGAACGGTCCGGGAGACCCGAAAGAATGTGTGGAAATCATTGAGGAGCTGAAGCTTCTCTATCAGTCGGACATACCGATTTTTGCTATATGTCTTGGCCATCAGTTAATGGCGCTGGCCGCCGGATGCGATACGGAGAAGATGAAATATGGACATCGGGGAGCCAATCATCCGGTAAAGGATTTGGCAACCGGCCACGTTTATATTTCATCCCAAAATCACGGTTATGTCGTAAAAGCATCCTCCATACCGGAAGAGGTGGCAGAAGTTTCTTTTGTCAATGTCAACGATGGGACCGTAGAGGGTCTGACGTATAAGAATAAAAAAATATTTACGGTACAGTTTCATCCGGAAGCCTGTGCCGGCCCGAAAGATTCGGAAGTACTGTTTGAACGTTTTATGAAGATGATGGATTGCAAGGAGGATTAGTGTACGATGCCCAAAATAGAAGCGATAAAAAAAGTATTAGTAATTGGTTCCGGTCCCATCGTTATTGGTCAGGCCGCCGAATTTGATTATGCGGGAACACAGGCGTGCCGTTCATTAAAAGAAGAGGGAATGGAAGTTGTACTCATTAACTCGAATCCCGCCACGATTATGACTGATAAAGCTATTGCTGACTGCGTTTATATTGAGCCGCTGACGGTTGAAATCGTACAGAAATTAATAAAAAAAGAAAAACCGGACAGTATACTGCCGACGCTTGGCGGTCAGGCCGCCCTAAATATCGCGATGGAGTTAGAGGAATCGGGATTTTTAAAGCAGGAAAACGTCCGGCTCATTGGCACGACGGCAAAGACGATTCGCAAAGCGGAAGACCGCCTTGAGTTTAAAGAAACGATGGAAAAAATACAGGAACCGGTCGCTGCCAGTATCGTTGTGGACAAGACGGAGGATGCCATCGCTTTTGCGAATGAAATAGGGTATCCGGTTGTCATCCGTCCGGCCTATACATTAGGCGGAAGCGGCGGCGGTATTGCCAACAACGAAGAGGAATTACGGGATATCTGTGCCAACGGACTGCGGCTGAGCCGCGTGGGGCAGTGTCTGATTGAGCGGTGTATCGCCGGCTGGAAAGAGATTGAGTATGAGGTAATGCGCGATTCCGCAGGCAATTGCATTACTGTCTGCAATATGGAAAACATCGACCCGGTAGGCGTCCATACCGGTGACAGTATCGTGGTTGCGCCGTCGCAGACGCTTGGGGATAAGGAATATCAGATGCTCCGTTCGTCGGCACTGAACATTATTACAGAACTCGGTATTACCGGCGGCTGTAACGTGCAATTTGCCCTCCATCCCGAAAGTTTTGAGTATTGTGTCATCGAAGTCAACCCTCGTGTCAGCCGTTCGTCGGCGCTTGCCTCAAAGGCAACCGGCTATCCGATTGCGAAAGTGGCGGCTAAAATTGCCCTCGGCTACACGTTAGATGAGATACCGAATGCGATTACACAAAAGACGTATGCCAGTTTTGAGCCGGCGCTTGACTACTGCGTCGTTAAGATTCCTCGACTTCCGTTTGATAAATTTCTTCAGGCAAAACGGACGTTGACGACACAGATGAAAGCTACCGGAGAGGTCATGAGCATTTGTGATAATTTTGAGGGCGCCCTGATGAAAGCGCTCCGCTCTCTGGAACAGCATATTGACAGTTTGGATATTGGGCGTTATTCCGAACGTTCTAAGGAAGAACTGCTGGAACGCATTCATGCAGTTGACGACCGCCGCATTTTTATCATCGCCGAACTGCTGCGCAAAGGTGCGACATACGATGAAATCCATGCCATCACCAAAATAGACTACTGGTTTATTGATAAAATCTCCCGCCTTGTGGAGATGGAAACAATCTTAAAGAGCCGGAAACTTACGCCAGATATACTGGCAGAGGCAAAGCGGATGGAATTTCCTGACCATGTGATTGCCGGTTATGCTCATATGACGGAGAAGCAGGTGCGGCAGATGCGGCTGGAAAATGGGATTACCGCCGTATTTAAAATGGTCGATACGTGCGCTGCGGAGTTTGCGGCAAGTACGCCGTACTACTACAGCGTATTTGGAAGCCAAACAGAGGCAGAAGCAGATAAAAAAACGGCTAAGAAGCGTATTCTTGTACTTGGCTCCGGCCCCATCCGCATTGGACAGGGGATTGAATTTGATTTCTGCTCCGTCCATTGCGTATGGTCGCTTGCCAGAAGTGGTTATGAGACAATTATCGTCAACAATAATCCGGAGACGGTAAGTACGGATTTTGATGTGGCGGATAAATTATATTTTGAGCCGTTGACACCGGAAGATGTGCAAAATATCGTTGATATCGAGAAACCGGACGGAGCGGTTGTGCAATTTGGAGGACAGACGGCGATTAAACTGACCGAAGCTCTTCTGAAAATGGGCGTGCCTATTTTGGGAACGAGCGCAGAAGATGTCGACGCCGCCGAAGACAGGGAGTTATTCGATGATATTTTAGGAAAATGCGGCATTCCAAGACCTGCCGGCAAGACGGTATTTACGACGGAAGAGGCGCTGGCAGCCGCCGGAGAACTCGGATATCCGGTGCTTGTGCGGCCATCGTATGTATTGGGCGGGCAGGGAATGCAAATTGCCATAAACGGGGATGATATTCGGGAGTTTATGTCGGTGATTAACCGCCATGTGCAGGAACATCCGATTCTTGTAGACAAATATCTGATGGGGAAAGAGGTTGAAGTGGACGCCGTATGCGACGGGGAAGATATTTTAATCCCCGGCATTATGGAGCATGTGGAACGAGCCGGAATACATTCCGGCGACAGTATATCCGTATATCCGGCCATGAGTATCTCTTCTCATGTGCAGGAGATATTGGTCGATTACACAAAAAAACTTGCCCAGTCGCTTCATGTTGTAGGGCTCATTAATATTCAGTTTATCGTATACGATGAAGAGGTATACGTCATTGAAGTGAACCCCCGCTCTTCACGCACCGTACCATATATCAGCAAAGTAACGGGAATACCTGTTGTCCAACTCGCTTCCCGTGTAATTCTCGGTGAAAAAATCAAGGATATGGGGTATGAACCGGGACTGGCGCCGAAAGCAGATTATATTGCCATCAAGATGCCGGTATTTTCTTTTGAGAAACTGCGAGGTGCGGAGATTAGCCTCGGGCCGGAAATGAAATCAACCGGTGAGTGCCTCGGCATTGCCAAATCGTTTGAAGAAGCGCTCCATAAAGCGTTTATGGGCGCCGGTATTCAGCTTCCGAAACATAAGAAGATGATTTTGACCGTGAGCGATAATGCGAAAGAAGAGGCCGTCTCCGTTGCCAAACGTTTCCAGAATCTCGGCTATGTCATTTATGCGACGCGCGGTACTGCCGGATTTTTAGGGAAACAGGGTGTAGATGTAATCGGTATCAATAAGATTGAACAGTCGGCGCCGACGCTGATGGATTTACTTCTTGGCCACGAGATAGATTTGGTAATTGATATTCCGAAACAGGGAGAACATTCCCACGATGGTTTCCTTATCCGTCGGACTTCGATTGAAACGGGCGTGACCTGCCTGACATCGTTAGACACGGCAAATGCTCTTTTAACGGCGTTGGAAGACACCTGCGAGAGGGAAGTATCGTTAATCAATATAGCGGATATTTCTTATTAATAAGACGTCGATGACATAAAATGCAATTCAATATTTACAAACAGGGTACTTTGTGTTATGATACAGAAGTTAATAATTTACCATTGCCCGGATTTTGGACGACTCCGACCATGTCTGCGTAATTGGTGCAAATAAAAAAGTGGAGGTACATCATTATGATGACAACAGAAAAGAAAAAAGAAATTATTGCTGCTTATGGCAGAACACCAAACGATACCGGTTCACCGGAAGTTCAGGTAGCTCTTTTAACAGAGAGAATTAACACTTTGACAGAACATTTGAAAGAGAACAAAAAAGACCATCATTCACGCCGCGGTATGTATAAGATGATTGGTAAGAGAAGAGGTCTTCTTGATTACCTGAAGAGAAATGATTTGGAAGGGTATCGTGCGCTGATTGAAAAATTGGGCTTGCGCCGATAATATGTTTATACCGGGTGCTTTCGTATGCGAGTACGAAAGCACTCTTTTGCATGGCACATCAGCTATTGTGCACAGAAGGAAAACAGAAAAAGAGGTATCGATATGGGAAGAGATCGTAGTCAGGCAGTCGTATGCCGAATGGGAAAACTTTTATTAGTGGAACACTTTCTAAAAGGCCGCCGTTTTTATAATCTGCCCGGCGGCGGTATCGAGGATGGAGAGACACCGGAAGAAGCGGCTCTTCGCGAATTGCAGGAAGAGGCGGGAGTAACGGGTACTATACTCCGTCCACTGGCAATTGAATATAAACCGGATGGAGAAAGCAGAATTTATTCTTTCTTAGTGGAAATACCGGAGGACGCCGTTGCCGTAAAGGGGATTGACCCTGAACTGCCGCCCGAAGAACAGACCATTCTCGGCGTAAAATGGCTGGAGCTCGATGAAATTGCCGAGCGCGACCGCGCCTATCTCTTTGGCGCCGGACTTATGCGTATTCCCGAGTTTCACGACGAGGTATTAACGTGGCCGGATAATGAGATTAGTTATCCGCAGAAGTAATGTTTGCATTTTACCGTTTCATTGTGTATAATAGAACGGTATGTATAAATTGAGATGATACCGAGACTTCTGAAAAGGGCATTCAGGGAGTGGTCTTTTCAGTAGTTTCGGCATCTCACAGAAAAAGGAAAAACCGGTGTGAATGATATCGTTTCACACACTGCTTTGTGTCTGTGCGCTGCCTGACGCAAGGCCGGAAGATGTAAAGATGACAGCGCAGAAATGAGGATTATTATGTATAAAACATTTACAATGGAGTTAGCGGGACGTACATTATCGGTTGATATTGGACGTGTGGCAGCTCAGGCAAATGGCGCCGCATTTATGAAATATGGCAATACGGTTGTTTTATCAACAGCGACGGCATCTGAAAAACCGAGAGAGGGCATTGACTTTTTCCCTCTCAGTGTAGAATACCATGAAAAGATGTATTCGGTAGGACGTATTCCGGGTGGTTTCACGAGACGCGAAGGGAAGCCAAGTGACAATTCTATTCTTACCTGTCGTGTCATTGACCGTCCAATGCGCCCATTATTCCCAAAAGATTACCGCAATGACGTAACACTTGAAAATGTTGTTATGGATGTTGACCAAGATTGTTCTCCAGAACTTGTGGCAATGCTTGGTTCGGCGCTGGCAACATGTATCTCGGATATCCCATTTGACGGCCCGACGGCGGCTACGCAGGTTGGTCTTGTAAACGGCGAACTTGTTTACAATCCTACGAGCGCCCAGCGTGAAGAATCTGACCTTGCGTTGACGGTTGCCTCTACACGGGATAAGGTTATTATGATAGAAGCAGGCGCCAATGAAGTAGACGAAGATACGATGATACAGGCAATCTACGGAGCCCATGAAATAAACGGACAGATTATTGAATTTTTTGATAAAATTGTTGCCGAATGTGGGAAAGAGAAGCATGAATATGAGCATTTTGAAATACCGCAGGAATTGTGGGACGACATGGTGGCATTCATCACTCCGGCCGCTATGGAAGAAGCAGTATTTACAGATGTAAAGCAGGTGCGTGAAGAAAATATCCGCAAGATTACGGAGCAGTTGGAAGAGCGCTATGCAGAAGAGCATGAGGACTGGCTTCCGTTCCTCGGTGAGGCCGTGTACAAATTCCAAAAAGTTACGGTACGCAAAATGATTTTGAAAGACCAGAAGCGTCCGGACGGTCGTGAGGTCAAACAAATCCGTCCGCTTCATGCAGAGATTGATGTGCTTCCTACGGTACACGGTTCCGGTTTGTTCTCCCGCGGGCAGACGCAGGTTTTGAACATTACGACATTAGCGCCTCTTTCCGAAAAACAGAAACTGGATGGGTTGGATGAAAATAAAACAAGTAAACGCTACATTCATCACTATAACTTCCCATCATGGTCGGTGGGCGAGACGAGACCATCCCGAGGACCGGGAAGACGCGAAGTGGGACATGGCGCTCTGGCAGAGAGAGCTCTGCTTCCGGTTATTCCGGATGAAGAAGAATTTCCATATACGATTCGTACCGTATCGGAAATTTTGGAGTCGAATGGTTCTACTTCTCAGGGAAGTATTTGTGCATCCACATTATCGCTGATGGCTGCCGGTGTGCCAATCAAGGCTCCTGTAGCTGGAATCTCTGTTGGCTTGGTAACTGGAGAGGCGGATGATGATTATTTGATTCTTACCGATATACAAGGTCTTGAAGACTTTTTCGGAGACATGGACTTTAAGGTGGCAGGTACTCATAAAGGTATTACCGCCATCCAGATGGATATAAAAATTCACGGTCTGACAAGAGAAATCGTAGAACAGGCGATTTACCGCACGAAAGAAGCCAGACTGTACATTTTAGATGAAGTTATGCTCAAGGCAATTGACGCTCCTCGCAAAGAAGTGAGTGTTTATGCACCAAAGATTAAGCAAATTATGATTGACCCTGCAAAAATCGGTGAAGTTGTCGGGCAGAGAGGAAAGACGATTAATGAATTAATCGACCGCACCGGCGTCAAGATTGACATAACGGATGATGGCGCGGTTTCCGTATGCGGTACGGATAAGGCTGCTATGGACGAGGCACTCCGCCTGATACAGATTATTGTTACCGACTTCGAGAAAGGACAGATATTGGAGGGCGAGGTAATCAGTATTAAAGATTTCGGCGCTTTCATTGAATTTGCTCCGGGGAAAGAGGGTATGGTTCATATCTCTAATATTGCGAAACGCCGCATTAATCATGTAGAGGACGAGCTTACGCTGGGCGACCATGTAAAGGTAGTCTGTCTCGGTAAAGATAAGATGGGACGTATCAGTTTCAGTATAAAGGATGTTCCGGAAGAGAAATAAAATCAAAGCCCTATAGCTTCGTTGCTATAGGGCTTTTTGGGACAATGGAATTGTAATCATGCATTAACTGGAAACGATTCGAGGTGAACATAATATGGATGAAATTGAGAAGACCTTTGAAAAAGTGATTGCGATTATAGACAATGCAAAAAATAGTGCCTATCGAAAAGTAAATGAAGAAATAATCAATATGTATTGGTCTGTGGGGCGTTTTATTAGTGAAGAGGCAAAGACAATGTCCTATGGAGATGCGTATGTTGATGAACTTGCCAGGTATATACAGGATGCATTTCCGGGAATTAAAGGATTTAACCGGCGTGGATTATATCGTATGAGACAATTTTATGAAACTTATGCGAACTATGAAAAAGTGTCACCATTGGTGACACAAATCAGTTGGACAAACAATTTGCTTATTTTATCAGGAACAAAAAGTATTGAAGAAAAAGAATTTTATTTAAAATTATGTATACAGGAGAATTATAGTAAGCGTGAATTGGAGAGACAATTGGACAGTGGTTATTATGAGCGCTACGTCTTATCTCAGGGAAAAGCATTACCGGAAGCAATGAAAAAAATAAAACGTAATCCGTTTTTTGATTCCTACATTATTGAGTTTTTGGACTTATCCAGTCCATATAAAGAAAATGATTTTAGAAAAGCATTGATTTAGAAAATGCGGGATTTTATTTTGGAACTAGGAAAGGATTTCACCTTTATTGATGAAGAATATAAAGTGCAGGTTGGTGGGGAAGATTATTCAATTGATTTATTGTTCTTCCATCGTGGCTTACAGTGTCTGGTAGCTTTTGAGTTAAAGATTGGAAAGTTTAAACCGGAATATGTTTCAAAAATGGATTTTTATTTGGAGGCACTGGACAGGCAGATAAAGAAAGAGCATGAGAATCCAAGTGTGGGATTGATTTTATGTGCATCAAAGAATGATGAAGTAGTTGAATATGCAATGAGCAGGAGTATGTCTCCAATGCTTGTCTCTGAATACAAGTTGCGGTTGCCTGATAAGAAAATATTGAGAGAAAAGTTACAAGAATTTATTAACATGCCGAAAAGCGAGGAATAGAATGAAAGTTGCAATGACAGATATGGATATCGCATGGGAAGATAAGGAGAAAAATAAGAGTCTCTGTGCCGCGATGGTTAAGGAAGCTGCCATGTATGGCGCCGACCTCATTTTGTTTCCGGAGATGACGCTCACCGGTTTTTCGAATGATGTACCCAAGATAGCAGACAAGGAGCAGGAAACGCTCCATTTTTTTACGGAACTGGCAGAAGAAAAAAGGATTGCCATCGGTTTTGGTTATGTATCCATGCCGGATAAGAAAGGCCGTAATCATTTTGCCCTCATCGATGCGAATGGTTCTCTTCGGATGGATTATCTGAAACTACATCCTTTTACGCACGGAGGCGAGGCAGATTTTTATGAGGGAGGCAATGAATTTGGCTGCTTTACCATGTTAGAACAGTGGAACTGCGCCGGATTTGTCTGTTATGATTTGCGTTTTCCGGAAAGTTTTCAGAAATTGCCGGACAGAGACGTTATATTTCTGATTGCCAACTGGCCGAAAAGTCGTATTCATCAGTGGTATGCCCTGTTGCGGGCAAGGGCAATCGAAATGCAGTCCTATGTTGTCGGCATCAATCGTACCGGAACGGGAAACGGTATCTGCTATCCGAAAAGTTCCGTGGCGTATACCCCAAAAGGAAGGGAACTTATCGCTGAAACGGGAGAGCTGAATCGTTATGTGGAGTTAAAATGGGACGCCAGACGTCGCTATGCCGAAGTCTTTCCTGTTCGTAAAGACCGCCGTAAGGGCTTTGATTATGAATAAAAAGCACCGTTTTTTTCCATACTTTAAGTAGCACATGAATAGCATTGTGCAATTTGATGTTCAGAAATGAGGATTCGTATGGAAAAAGAAGAGATTAAAGAATATGGGCTGATACAGGAAAACGGATTGCAGATTATTTCCATTATCGGCGAGATTGAGGGGCACGATTGTCTTGCCCAAAACGCCAAGGCAACAAAATACGAACATTTATTGCCGATTTTAGCGGCCAGTGAGCAAAAAGAGGAGATTAAAGGGATTCTCTTTTTGATGAACACGGTAGGGGGAGATGTGTCGTGTGGTCTGGCTCTGGCGGAGATGATTGCCAGTTTAAGTAAGCCCACCGTATCCCTTATTATCGGAGACAGCCATTCTATCGGAGTACCGCTTGCCGTTGCCACCGATTATTCTTTTATCGTTCCGTCGGCGACCATGATTATTCATCCGGTACGAATGACCGGCATGGTATTGGGAACGAGACAGACATTTAATCAGTTTCAGCAGATTCAGGACCGCATTATCAGTTTTATTGCCTGCCACAGTAAAGCGTCAAAGGAGCAGTTGGAACAGATGATGATGAACACCAGTATGCTTTCCCGTGATTTAGGAACGGTACTTGTAGGAGAGGAAGCGGTGAAAAAGGGATTGATTTGCGAAGTAGGCGGCATTTGCTGTGCTTTGGACAAAGTAAAGGAATTAATAAAGACTTCCGAATAGGAAAAAGGTCGCTCAATTTAAAACGTTTGTTCGAAAAAACCGCTTGCTTTGATTTTTATTTCGTAGTATAATATCCGTTGTATGTAATATCATCAAAACTATGATGCCGTGGTCAAAGGTCAGATTGCAGACCGGCCGGGGCATTTGTCAGGGAATGGAGATTAGTATGGCGGCGAAAAAAACGCAGGGAAAGAAACGCAGCGGTTCTTCCGGAAAAAATACATCGGCAAAACGTAAGACTCCGGTAAAAAAAGGGGTTAAGGCAAAAAAAACAAGTAATCCTCTGACAAGAGAGATTACTTTTCTGGTATTGCTTGTTTTTTCCATTTTATCTTTGCTGAGCCTTTTTCAGATGTGCGGAATCTTTGGCCGGGGATTATCTTCGGTACTGTTTGGACTCATGGGGGCATTGGCCTATCTGTTCCCCATCTATCTTATTGTCTCAGCGGGACTCTATATTGCGAATACGGATAATAAACGCCTGCGGCACAAAATTTTGTACAGCGCAGGCTTATTTTGGTGTCTTTGCGCCCTGTTTCAGTGGGTAGTCAATGATACGGTTTCCACAGTCTGGGATATTTATACGATTAGTTCGTCCTCTCATGGCGGAGGCGGTTTTTTCGGTGGACTTCTTTCGTTTTATTTGACAAAAGCGCTTGGACGAGCCGGTTCCATGATTGTTATTTTGGCGCTTTTTATACTATTCTTTATGTTAATCACCAAAAAGTTGTTCTTCTCTTCGTTGCAGCAACTGTACCGTGAAAGGGACGACAGGGAAGAATATGTGGCGTATGAAGAAGCAGAAGATATTGGCGAACGCCAGATGCAGACGTATAAATTTGATACCGGAAAGAAAAAGGAAGAGAAAGAAAAAAAGACTCCGAAAAAGAAGAGAAACAAACGCGCGGGGAATATGGAAGAAATTGTACCCGAACAGCCAGTTGTACCCGAAGCCTCAAAGGAAGAAAAACAAAAGTCGGATATGGCAGATATTCATATTATTCGCAGTACGGATACGCCGGTTTCAAAGCCATCCACACTGTATGAGGAAGAGTTGACAAACAAATTTGGAAAAAAAGAAGAACAAGAGCAGAAAACACAGACAGAAGCCGCTGCCAAAGAGGAAGAAAAAGAAATTGCGCAGGTACAGGCGAAGCTGGAGCTGGAGCAGGCTTCCGTGACGGAACTCCCGTATGAATTTCCACCGCTCAATCTCCTCAGTTCACCGAAAGGAAATAAATCGGGAATCAATAACGATGAACTTCGTGCCACAGCGGCAAAGCTGAAGGAGACACTGGAAAGTTTCGGAGTTCGTATCCGCATGGGAGATATCAGTCTTGGGCCGAGCGTGACCCGCTATGAACTCATCCCCGAACAGGGAGTAAAAGTAAGTAAGATTACGGGACTTAGCGACGATATCAAACTGAGTCTGGCCGCTTCCGATATTCGTATTGAGGCGCCGATACCCGGAAAGGCGGCCGTTGGTATTGAAGTGCCGAATCCGAAACGTCAGACGATTACATTGCGCGAGTTAATGGAAAGCAGTGAATTTGTCAAAGCCAAATCAAAAGTGACGTTTGCAGTAGGAAAAGATATCAGCGGCAAGACAATTGTCACCGATATTGCCAAAATGCCTCATCTTCTCATTGCAGGAGCGACCGGCTCGGGTAAATCGGTATTGATTAATACATTGATTATGAGTATCCTTTATAAGGCCAACCCCAATGAAGTTAAATTGATTATGGTGGACCCGAAAATGGTGGAGCTGACTGCTTATGAAGATATTCCCCACCTGATGATACCAGTTGTCAAAGACCCGAAAAAGGCGTCTGCCGCACTTAGCTGGGCGGTGGCGGAAATGACCGGACGGTACCAGAAATTTGCCGATGCCGGAGTCAGGGATATAAAATCTTATAATGCAAAAATGGACAAGCTGACAGACAAGCAGGACCCCGAATATCAGAAGATGCCGCAAATCGTTATTATTGTAGACGAGTTTGCCGATTTGATGATGGTTGCACCGGGAGAGGTAGAAGATTCGGTATGCCGTCTGGCACAGTTGGCGCGTGCCGCGGGCATTCATTTAGTATTGGCAACCCAGCGTCCGTCGGTAAATGTCATTACCGGACTCATTAAAGCCAACATTCCATCGCGAATCGCCTTGTCGGTCTCATCGGCCGTCGATTCCCGAACCATTATTGATTCCGCGGGAGCAGAGAAACTTCTTGGCAACGGCGATATGTTGTTTGCCCCACAGAACCTGCCAAAACCGATTCGCGTACAGGGAGCTTTTGTATCCGACGAGGAGCGTGACGGAGTTGTAAACTTTTTGAAGAAAAGAAGTAACGGCCCTGTCTATAATGAAGAAGTGACGAAACATATCGAAACCGCTCCGGTGCCGGGAGCAAAAAATGAGGGGATTTCCGCCGGCGATTCTGCCTCTAATCAGGATGCGCTTTTTGCCGAAGCAGGCCGGTTTATCATTGACAAAGAAAAGGCGTCTATTGGATTGCTGCAGAGAATGTTCCGTATCGGTTTTAACCGTGCGGCGCGTATTATGGACCAATTGGCAGACGCGGGTGTTGTCGGGCCGGAAGAGGGAACAAAGGCACGGCAGATTTTAATGAGCAAGGAACAATTCGAGAACTATTTGGAGGAAAATGGCGGATGACAGGCTGGTTAATTGTCAATGGTTTCTTACATAGTGATAAATTTGATGAATTAACAGACCTATTTTTGCAGGCAGCCGTCGAAGAAGAGATAACATTGCTTTTAAAAAGCAATGAAAAACTGCTTGTTGATACGCAATATCAGTGGACGGAAAAACCAGACTTTGTTCTTTTCTGGGATAAAGATATTCTTCTGGCAAAAACGCTGGAGTCACAGGGTATGCGTCTGTACAATTCGAGTTCTGCCATTGCCGTCTGTGATGATAAACGGGAGACGCATATTGCCCTGCTGAAAGCAGGCATACCGTCTCCACGTACGATTATTGCCCCGATGACCTATGACGGCATTGGCTTTCGTTCGCTTTCCTTTTTAACCGAAGTGGAAGAAAAACTTTCTTTTCCGCTTATTGTAAAAGAAGCGTTCGGTTCTTTTGGGGAGCAGGTTTATCTTGTTGAAAATCACGAGGAATTGATTTCTGTCGTCACAAACTGCAAGACGACAAAATTGCTATTTCAGGAATATATCCGCTACAGCCGCGGGCGTGATGTGCGGCTGCAGGTAGTGGGAAATAAGGTTATTGCTGCTATAAGGCGGTATTCGGACAGCGATTTCAGAGCCAATATAACGGCCGGAGGGAAGATGGAGCCTTACGCTCCGTCAGCAGAAGAAAAAGCTCTGGCCCTGCGGGCGGCAAAGGCAGTAGGGGCGGATTTTGCCGGAGTGGATTTACTGTTCACTCCACAGGGGCCTCTTGTATGTGAGGTAAATTCCAACGCACATTTCAAAAATCTGCTTTCCTGCACCGGAGTGAATACCGCAAGGGAAATCCTCCGCTTTCTCCGCCGTGATATTGCTGAAAAGAGAGGGGATTGGCGTGAAAATTAATGTCTGGCTGATTTATGATACCGTGCGTGCGGCTAAAAATGCGGACTATATTGATATGCATTACCAACTGGCTAAAGAGTTCGGCATGCGGTTAAAACTCTTGATGGACACAGAGGTGGAAAGTTTCCTCATGAGCGGGGAGCGGCCGGATATTTGTTTTATGCGGACAATTCGGCCATTATTGTCAAGGAGGCTGGAAGAAAACGGAATCTGTGTACTAAATCCTGCTTTTGTATCGGAAATCTGTAACGATAAGGGAAAGACCATACAGTATATACAGGAAAATACGGTCGTTCCGGTTATTCGGACGAAACGATATAAAAGGGAGCAATTGTCGCGCGAACTGCTTCTTCAAAATAAAGATTCCGTCATCAAATCCGTGGACGGACATGGCGGCAGGCAGGTTTTTTTGACTTCCACTTCTTATGAGCGGCTGGAAAAAGGAATCGGAACCTCCGATTTTATTGTTCAGCCATTTATCTCCGGCGAGGGAAAAGATATTCGAGTCTATGTGATTGGCAATCGAATTATCGGAGCAGTAGAGCGCACCGCAACCAAAGGCTTCAAATCCAATTTTTCTCTGGGCGGACAGGTCAGACCATGCCAGATAGATAAAAAACTGTGCGGCTATGTACAAGCTGTCTGTACAGTCTTTTCCTTTGGCATGGCCGGTATTGATTTTTTAGTAAATGAAGCCGGCGATATTTTCTTAAATGAAATCGAAGACGTCGTCGGCGCGCGTATGTTTTATGAATGCTATCCGCAAACTAATATATTAAGAGAGTACTTTGCTTATGCAGAGCAACTGCCTACGATTAATAATTAGTGTCTGCTGATTAAAGTTAGAATCCCTTATTTTACTGACTTTTTTCTCAAA
>CAJUTM010000020.1 GCA_910589595.1 uncultured Eubacterium sp. | reverse complement strand
TTACTTCTATGTAAGCAACCATTATGCTAGATGTAAATGTGTCAGTACACTAGTGTCTTGTCTCGTTGATAATTAGTTAAAATCAACGAGACGAGACACTAGTACAATGAAAATTAAATGATGAAGGTACACTCACAATTCATGGAAACGGTGCAGAAATTCTATTCTTGAATTTCTGCCATGACTATGTTATATTGAGTGTAAAGAGAGGCATCTGCGGGAACAGATGCCTCTCCAACGGATAGTATCCTACTCCAAAAGTGGATGCTCCCAAGCAAAAGGTATAATGTCCTAAAGGACACCGCCTAGCCTGTTTGCACGACAGGTTAGGCATTTTTTATTTTCGCTTGTTCTTCCTATCTATGTAGGCAAGCAACGCTATCAGAAGAGTTCCGAAAGATACCAGCAGAGCCAGTATTCCCAGAAAAACCATAATAGTTTCATAATCTGTCATCAGCGTCACCTCCCATCTGGTGTAAGTCCGGCTAATCATAAATTACACCGGCTAAGTTTACAGTGACAGCTTGGGAGGCTACCACCCTGTCAAAGGGCTTTTCCGCATAAAAATTTTAACATACCTTGTATACGCATTTAAGAAATAATTAAGTACGATTCCTGCTGTTTCTTAAACTCCCGTTCCTCATACTTTACCACATCAGCACAAATACCGATTCGCCTGCACAGACCACATTCTTGCATAGACGCCCTCTCCTGCCGCCAGCTCCTCATGTGTTCCCTGTTCGACTACTTCCCCCTGCTCCATAACATAGATGATATCAGCATTTCTTGTTGTCGAAAGCCGATGGGAGATTAGCAGGACTGTCTTTTCTTTTGCCACTTCTTTCATTGCCTCGTTCAATTGATATTCGGCTAATGGGTCCAGTGAAGAAGAGGGTTCATCTAAGAAAACGACGCCCGCATTTTTATAGAATGCTCTCGCTACGGCAAGTTTTTGTCTTTCCCCTCCCGAGAGCTCCACTCCGTCTTCACAAAATTCCCTTGTCAGTTCCTGTGCGATTCCCTTTGGCAGTGTCTTCAGCTTCTCATGGAAACCGCTCTTGCGAACGGACGCTAACACCGATGGCTCGTACTCTTTCCTCATTTTGTCCATAACAATATTTTCCGACACTGTTGCGGCAAACAACTGGAAATCCTGAAATACCACTCCTATGTAACGACGATATTCATTGACGTCATATTCTCTTATGTCATTGCCATTCAACAAAATAACTCCGTCTGTCGGGTCATACAGCCGCAGCAGCAACTTGATGAGCGTTGTCTTTCCAGCCCCGTTGTAGCCGACTAACGCCACTTTTTCTTTTGGCCGGAGCGTCAGGTTAATCTGTTTTAGTATGAGCTTATCTTTTTGATAACCAAAGGAAACGTTACGGCATTCAATTGTAGCCACTCCCTCTGGTATGTCACGCATTTTTTTATTTTCTATCCTGCTCTCTCTCCCTAAAAAAGAACGTATTTTTTCGACATAGAGAGATGTCTCCAGCGCATACGGCCCCAAATCCACAACCATGGCGAAACCGCGCCGCAAATTCGCCGCCGAATTATAGAGAACGACTACCCCGCTCAGAGAAATCGTCTGATGGATTACGACTTTCAATATCAGATACAGCACGTACACGATATCCAGTGCAAAATCCGAAACGAGATATTTGGCTGTGAAATCCAGCAAAAAACATTTGAATCCCATGCGCTTGCGGACAGCGTATAACTCCTCATTAATTCGATTAAACTCGTCATGCATAACAGCCGACGCCTCTTTGTTAAGGCGCAGTTCTTTGGCATACTGCCGCAGATAAAAAATGCGTTTGACGCACTCCCGCTTGCGCTCCAGCGGATTCTCTTCCTGACGGATTCGATACCTCCACTTGTTTAAGCAGTTTGATACGATTGTCCGCAAGATAAAAGATAAGAGGACAAAGAGAACAGAAGTAACATCCTGTGTTATAAAAAATGTGCCGTAACAGATAAGTACGGTAGCGCTTCCAAAAATCATCCGCAGCAGGTTTTCTGCCCGGCTGATGGCATTGTCAGACTCCGCTATAGACAACATGAAATCATCATAATACTCCGCGTCGTCATAACAGGACAAATCTACTTGTTCCGCCTTGTCATAAAGCATCGACTTTAATGCTTTCTGCGCGACAGGCAGATACCGCAGTTTAATTCGCTGCTCATACAAATTACTGACTGCTGCCGCTGCAACATCAAGAATTAAAAACAATCCCACTACATACAAAACATGTGAATATGGTTTCCCCGTCTCGATAAAGTCCAATATCAACCAGACGCATATCGTCTGCTCTAAAAAATTAACTAAATTATGCCGAACCGCCTCCACAATAATGCTAAAACCATAGATTGGCGTCGCCCGAAAAAATAGCCGGATAATGAAATAAACATTAGAGCATATATTTCTCATTTTGCTTCCGCGTCTTTTCTTCTCACTCATCAGAAACAACCTCCTCTTCATCAAGGGCAAAATAGTTTCTTTCCTGTATCCGGTACATCTGCGCATAACTTCCGTCTGCGCGCATTAAAGACTCATGCGTACCCTCTTCCACCTTTTTCCCTTTCTCAAACAAAAGTACCGAATCCGCATTTTTTACACAGGATAGACGGTGAGAAATCAAAATACGGATTTTGCCTTTCGTCTCTTGTAAAATGTGTGTAAACAGCTCATGTTCTGCAATCGGGTCAAGCGCAGACGACGGCTCATCAAAAATCGCTGCCGAACAATGCGCCGCAAATGCTCTGGCCACAACAATTTTCTGACACTCTCCTCCGGACAGCAACGTGCCGTCCTCATCAAATTCTTTCGTAAGCGGTGTGTCAATCCCCCGCGGAAGATTGCGGATTTTCTCGTAAATGCCCGCTTTTTGCAAGGCGTTCACAACCTCTTCATCGCTCTCCTGCCGGCCCATAAGAATATTGTAGCGAACCGTCCCCGGCAAAAGAGCGCCATCCTGAAACGCACAGGCAAACAGACTGCGGTAGGCTGACAGCTTATATTCGCGGATATCCCTGCCGTTCACTCGGATAACCCCCGCCGTTGGCTCATAGAGACGGAGCAGCAGTTTTATAACCGTACTCTTTCCCGCCCCGTTGTGCCCTGCCAGAACAAGGCTTTCTCCGTCTTTTACATGAAACGATACATCCTGCAGTACAGGAATATCTTTCTGATAGGAAAAACTCACATGACAAAACTCGATAGAATGTATGTACGAATCCGGTAAAATGCCCCCGCCATCTTCGGGAATTTTCTCCTCATATTCAAGAAACTCCCGCAAATTATCGACTAGCAGACTGCTTTCCGTACTGCGGTTAATAGCCTGAATTACCTGCACCCAGACCCATGAGGCAGTAACCATGACGCTCGTTAAAACTGCCATTTGCGAAAACGTCAATGTCGGGTTTGCCGGAACTATCGCCTGCCATGCCCCATATAACAGAACCCCCTCAAAAATGACAATATAAGAAAAGAAGTACTGCAGCATTCCAAGAGGAAAGCCTTTCTTAAAATATTTCTTCCATATCCCTGCCTTTCCATCCGTCGCCTGTGTATATTGTTCCTTTACTACACGATAGATGCGGGAGAGGCGAAATTCTTTGGCATATTCCTTTAAGTACATAATACGGTTGACATAATCCAGCTTTCTCTGGAACGGCACGCCATCCTGATATCTTTCATAAAAGATTCGGTTCATCTTAGGGGCAAAGAAAAAATTGCCCAACAGGGGCGCCGCCAGAAAAATAATTGTCAACGGAGCAATTTCCACCATCGTATAACAGGCAAGTATTCCTCCAAATATTCCGCTAATAACCGTACTCATATTATCAATACAGTTGCACAATTGCGTTCCCATATCATCCAAAGCTGTCGAAAATTTATCATAAAAACGATTATCTTCATAACACGCAAGTTCAACATTTTCTGCCTTGCGGTATATTTTATTGTAAAGATGATGAAAAATCTTTATGTTCCAGCACGGAAACAGTACATTGTCACAATAGTACAAAAAAAGTTCCAAAATCAAACTTACGCCCCCTATGAGCAGTATCGCTGTGAGGATTTCCCGCAGCGGCCTTTTTTCTTCTAATGCGTCCAAGATAAACCGCACGAAAAAGGCGCTGTAAAAAACCCATAGAAAATATTCAATGGAACGTTTGATAATGGAACATATCACTCTCTTTTTTGAAATTGTCATCGCCTGCTTTACGGCATACAAATTATTTCTTAAAATCTTTCCGGTAAAACTGTCTTTCTTTTTCACAATAGCTGTCGTCCTTTCCCCGCATATCCAAAAGCAGGTCAGGCATCTCATAAACTAGCGTACACAAAATACAATCCGGATGTTTTTACTGCAAATGAATCGTCGGAATCGAAATAGTTCTTTATTTTTTTATAATAATCGACATATTCACATGCTCTTTGATAACTTGCCCCGCGGGTTAAAAAGTAGTCCTTTCCTCCCTGAAAAGAGTCCTCGTTTTCATAAACATAGCGAAAAGTATGATTGAATCTCTCATTTTCTTTATCTCCCGAATCGTATATCATAACCCTATCGCTTATTCTGGCTTCAATGTTTTTCATACCGCACTTTTTAAATAAGTATGGAAGCCTTGTTCCCATACGGAAATCCCTCTCACGGTGAAAAGTTTCGTTTTCCCATACGGGAGTAAAATCCGGACGCTGGAAATCATTTTCTTCCTGTTCCAGGCCGGCAAAAAAACCCGCCTGCTCTACCGCCATATTGGAATCAATGACAATCAGCAGACCATCCGGTTTCAAACATGCTTTCATCTTTTCCAAAATCTGCTGCGGATGCTTTACATAGGACAACAGATACAGCGCCACTACAATATCATACTTTTTTTGCGGATGAAACTCATAGATGTTCTGCCGGATAAAGCGGTGCTCATAAGGCGTCGCCTTAAAAATATTTTCTGCTCTCTCTATCTCACGGGAATCGAGTTCAATTCCCGTATAACTGCTTTTCTCTGGAAGCAGCGGCAGAAATTTCATTCCCAAAAAACCATATCC
Organism: uncultured Eubacterium sp.; assembly: GCA_910589595.1. Classification (GTDB taxonomy): domain Bacteria; phylum Bacillota; class Clostridia; order Lachnospirales; family Lachnospiraceae; genus Eubacterium_F. Next base: position 53,740 of record CAJUTM010000020.1, on the reverse strand, counting down.
GCATCCAAAATCAAGGATGTCCATTGGCCGGTTTAACTTCCACACATCACTTACCAGAAAAGAAAAATAGTCGTCATTCCAATAAAGCGACTTCCAGACTTCGAATAATTTACGGTTTTTATTCCAATATTCGTTGCTGTCAAACTTCCGCCATTCCTGCTTTTTGCGTGGCTGCAAACCAAGAAGCTCGTCGGCACTTACGCCAAAAATATCAATCAGTCTTGGAATATGAGTAATATCCGGCATATTAACTCCGTTTTCCCACTTGCTAACCGCCTGAAAAGATACCTGCATTTTCTCAGCTAATTCTTTCTGTGTCATTCCCTGCCGTTTGCGAAGTTCTTTAATTTCTATTTTTAACTTTTGCTCCATCTACTTCTCCTCTATTTTAATTATTGTATAAGTATGGCCGTAATTGTACAATAACGACATTCACGAAAAAAATTCACCCATAAGGTGAATCGCAGTTCCTATCATTGCCTCGTCACACCACTCATCCCGATTAGGAAAAGGCGCGCTCCATGCGGCTGACAATCTTTCTTTGCGGTTTATTAATAACATTGTACCTCCCGCTCCCTCGTGATAAATCGTCCCCTCTCCATAAGGATACAAAATCGGACACCCCGCCCCATAGGCAACAGGTCTGCCGTCATGGTCCCAGCAAAAATCCCTCATTCCATCCGGCAGTTGATTCTCCTCCAGCTTTAACACCGATGTTTCTTTGAGCACTCTGCGCCCTTTATATACACCGCCTGCGGCTAACATCATACCAAACTGCACCAACTCACCAATCGGTGCAAAGAGGCCAGCTGCCGTATTTGGAATCACCTCCCAAATGCCTCCGTCCCCGGCTCTCCAATAGCTCTCTTTCATCTCGCAGGGCAAAAGTATCTGTTCCCGTATATATTTTTCTGCCTTTTGTTTCGTGATACGCTGTATCAGTTCACCAAGAATGCAAAATCCTGCTTTTGAGTACTCCCATCTCGTGCCCGAGCGATAAAACAATCCCTGTTTCAAAATAGCGGGAATCCATTCGGCACGGACGTCATCGCCGATTTGCGCCTCCCAATCCATACTACGCTCCGGAAATGCAGCCGGTACTGCCGCCAATCCTGATGTGTGTGTTAATAGTTGCAAAACAGTAATTTGCGAAAAGGGCGGGCGGGCAAATTCCGATATAAACTTCGCCACCGAATCATGGAGATATAAAGCCCCCTGTTCGCATAGCTGAAGAATGGCGGCTGCCGTAAACATTTTCGTAACCGATTGCATATCCACATAATAATCCGCTAATCCCAATTCGCTTTCCGCAATTTTCTCTCCCCGCCACGAAATGCAAAATCTTGCTCCCGTAATTTTTTTCTGTTCGTATAACGCCTGCAAATGGCGCTTCATTTGCCGTTTTATTTCCGTTCTGTCTCTCATCTTCTATTCTCCAAATGTGTCTATGTGATTTTTTCAATCCTCGCGGCTATCACCGGCGCCACCGCTATTGCCAGTGCCATCTTCACGATATCACCGATTATAAAAGGGAATACGCAAATCAGCAGCGCAGCCCAAACTCCGCTCCCCGTCGAAAAGCAAAACCAAACAGTTCCAAAAACATAAGCAACCGCTGTTCCCACTACCATGCCGGTAAAGCTGATTACGTTTCTCAACCACGCTTTGTCTGCCCGTACCTGAATAAACAAACCGCTCACTATCGTCATCAATATAAATCCGACGAGATACCCTCCCGTCGGCCCTGCGAATTTCCCGACGCCGCTCTCAAAACCGGAAAATACGGGCAGTCCTGCCATGCCGATAAGCAGATAGACAAGATAAGTAATCGTCGCTCTCCGCCATCCCAATATAAATATACTAAAATAGATTACGAGATTCGTCAAGGATATCGGAACCGGCCCGATTGGCACTGACAACGGCGCCAGTACGCATGTGATGCCGGCAAAAAGCGCCATCAACACCATATTTTTTGTATCCCATCGTTTCCCTTTGTTTTCCATTTTAGAATCCTCCCTTATGTATCTTTTTTCTTAACCGTAGTATACCGCCGCCCGCTTCTAATGTCAACCATTTTTGTATATATGGTTTACATTACATTCAGTGACACTAAGAAAATGGACGCCGCCGCTCCGGCAAAAGTCGCAACCAACGCTCCCGCAAGAGTATAGCGGCTCTTTGTCACTTTCGCCGTCATAAAGTAAACGCTCATCGTATAGAAGATGGTTTCCGAACAGCTCATGAGAACCGAAGCTAACGTACCTAAATACGAATCTGTTCCATACGTCTTATATACATCCAGAAGCAATCCGGTGGCCGCTGAAGAGGAAAACATTTTTACAATAAAGAGGGAGAACAATTCCGCCGGAAAATGCAGAAATGCGACAACGGGCGATAGCAGGCCGGCAAACCATTCCATGAAACCGGATTCCCGCAAAATGCCGACCCCCACCATAAGCCCGATAAGCGTGGGCATAATTTTATATACCGTTAAAAATCCGTCTTTGGCCCCCTCAATAAACTCGTCAAAAATATTTACTTTCTTGCACATGCCATAGCCGACCAGATACAAAATAACAAATGGTATCATGCAGTCGGAAATATAATATAAAAAGTTCAATCGGCATCCCCCTTTCTGCCTTTCACTTTACGCGCAATTACAGAAAAAATAACACCAGCGGCCGTGGATACTAATGTCGCCGCCAGCCCCATGCCGATAATTGACGTCGGCGAAACAGAACCGTACTGGCTGCGGTAAGCAATAATATTTACCGGAATCAACTGTAATGATGAGATATTGATAATGAGAAAGGTACACATATCCGCACTGGCAATATGGCTGCCGTGATTTAATTCTTTCAACTCCTCCATCGCTTTAAGCCCGACCGGCGTAGCCGCCCAGCCAAGTCCGAGCACATTACTTATCATATTTGCCGCCATGTATTCATTGGCTTTGTGCTCTCGCGGAACACCCGGAAACAAAAAAGCAAGAACCGGTCGCAGCCCTCTTGTCAGAGCGTCGATAATTCCTGCTTTTTTTGCAATATTCATAAGTCCTGTCCACATGGACATGATACCGAGCATAGTAACGCACAATGTAACCGCTTCTTTCGACGAATCAATCGCCGCAGTTCCCACATCGCCAATATGACCGGTCGCCGCCGCAAAAAGGATACCAAGGAGAATCATGAAGCCCCAAAGCTTATTTAACATACGCAAACCCTTTTTCTTTTAGTTTATGACAATCGTATAAAAAAATGCCTGTCCGCCTTTTTGCTCTTCTCTCTCTATTTTGAAATTGATATTTTTCACACTTCTCTTCTTTAAAAATCCGAATTGATAAGCGGCGTTCCCACAATCACGCGCGTCACCTGTTCCTTTTCATCATAGGACATGGCAACGTTTAAATTGATTTTCCTGCCATTTACGACCTTTACCTTATCAATTCCCATCGTATAGCCATAGGCGACATAATAATCCGCATCATCCGCCTGACTGCTCATTACCTCTGCGCCGCCAAATTCACGAAAAATATCTCTGGCAACCTGCTGTTTCTTTTCATTGCTCAGTTTTCCGGCAATGATACCTTCTTTACAAAGATTTCCCTCTTTTGTATTGCGTGTGTCAGCCGCCGCCTCTCCCCGCTCCGTCACAAGAATTTGGTTTCTTGCAAATGCCTGCGTAAATGCCGATTTTGAAACATAAAAACGGGTTATAAGCGTCTGCACAAAAGCAATACTCCACAATAGGACCAATGCCGTTAAAATAATTTTAAATTTCGTTTTCACAACTCATCAATCCTTTCTAAAGCCTGCATCGTCCGGCTTTCTTATAGGATTGACAAAATTTTATAAATTATTCATAATTTTTGAAAACGACGCTTGCGTTCTGACCGCCAAAACCAAAAGAATTGCTCATCGCAACATTGACTTCTTTCTCGATTGCCTGATTTGGCACATAGTTCAACTGCACGCATTTTTCATCCAGATGTTCCAAATTCAGTGTCGGCGGTATAACTCCCGTGCGGATGCACTGAATACACGTAATTGCCTCCGTAATACCACCGGCTCCCATCATATGGCCGGTCGCTCCCTTTGTCGACGTAACAGCCATATTTTTTGTATGTTCACCAAAAAGACCTGCTATCGCATTCGTCTCAATCGGGTCGCCCACGCCGGTACTCGTTCCGTGGGTATTGATATAATCTATTTCCTCCGGTGACAATCCGGCATTTTCAATCGCTTTCTCCATACAAAATACGGCTCCCACTCCCTCCGGATGAGGACTTGTTACATGATAGCCGTCCGTACAGTTGGAGAATCCGGCAAGTTCAGCCAAAATTTTTGCGCCGCGCTTCTTTGCATTCTCTTCTGTCTCTATCATCAGCGCGCCCCCTCCTTCGCCGATGACAAAGCCATCTCTGTCTCTGTCAAACGGACGGCTGGCGCCCTGTGGATTGTCATTATTTGTCGAAAGCGCGTGCGCCGACGTCAGACCGAGAATGAACAGCGGTGTAAGCGCAGACTCCGCTCCCATCGCCAATACCGCATCTGCCTGTCCGGAAAGGAGCAGCATACAAGCGGCGCTGATAGCGTCTCCGCCGGAAGAACATGCCGTACTCACAGTCAGGCTCGGCCCTCGATATCCTTTGGCAATCGCCACCTGAGCGGCCGCCTCATTGCCAATAATTTTCGGAACAAAACGAGGACTTACTTTCTTGTGCTCCCCTTTACTGATACCGTCCTGCGTCTCTGAAATCGGCGTAATGCCCCCGAGCGCCGTTCCCACGACAATACCCATGCGCTCCGGCTCTGCTGCCTCTCCGGCCTGCTCAATTGCCTGCATGGCAGCCGCATAACCATATTGCATATAAGGAGCCATCTCTCGCGTCAACTTTCTTGGCATAAACTGTTCCGCCTCAAACCCTTTCACTTCGGCGGCAATCTTTACCGGCAGCTCAGATGTGTCAAATTTTGTAATCTTGTCGACGCCGCATTTGCCCGCCACAAGATTTTCCCAGTACTCTTCCACACCAATACCAATCGGTGTAATGGCGCCCATTCCGGTAATCACCAGCCGGCTATTCGTTGTCTTCATCTTCATTCCAGTCATTCTCCTTGATTTCTTTTCTGCGTATCTTACCACTTATTGTTTTCGGCAGTTCTTTTGTAAAGTCGAGTATTTTCGGCCATTTATAAGAAGCAATATTATTTTTCAGCGATTTCATAATGTCGCTCTTGAGCTTATCCGTACCCTCCTGCTCGTCCGCAAGTACAATACTGGCCTTAATCGCCTGCCCGCGAATCGGGTCCGGCACGGATGTAACCGCACATTCAAGTACATACGGTAGTTTCATAATCTCATTTTCAATTTCAAATGGGCCGATACGGTAGCCACTGGACTTAATGACATCATCCGTGCGTCCGACATACCACAAAAAACCGTCCTCGTCATAATATGCCGTATCTCCGGTATGATAATAACCGTCATGCCATGCGTCCTTTGTCTTATCCTCATCTCCATAGTATTCCACAAACAGTCCGTTGGGAATCGTATCTTCCGTGCGGATTACAATTTCGCCCTCTTCCATCGGCTCCGCCAATGTGCCGTCCGGTCTCATCACTCTCACGTCGTACTGCGGACTCGGTTTACCCATAGACCCCGGCTTTGGCGTTGTTCCACAGAGGTTGCCTATCGTCAGCGTTGTCTCTGTCTGACCAAAGCCTTCCATTAAAGTAAGGCCGGTCTTTTCCTTAAATTTCTCAAAAATTTCCGGATTTAAAGCCTCTCCCGCCGTCGTTACATTCTGCAGGGATGACAAATCATATTGGTCAAGCTTCATATGAACCATAACGCGGTATACCGTCGGCGGCGCGCAGAACGTTGTAATCTTATATTTTTCAATCATGCGGAGAATTTCTTTCGCATCAAAATCATCAAAGTCATAGGTGAAAACCGTCGCCTCACAGAGCCACTGTCCATATAGTTTGCCCCACAAAGCCTTTCCCCAGCCCGTATCGGATATCGCAAAATGAATGCCATCCGAATCGACCTGATGCCAATATTTCGCTGTAATATAGTGGCCGAGCGGATACTTGAAATTGTGTGCCGTGATTTTCGGATAGGAAGTAGTTCCCGAAGTAAAAAACATCAGCGACGTGTCGCTACCGAGAATCGCACCCTCCCCGCGCGGTCTCCGAAAATGGCTGGAAAAATATTTTACTTCCTTATTAAAGCTTCTCCACCCCTTGCGGCTGGCCCCTACCATAATTTTCACTTTCAAATCTTTATAACTGCGGCATGCCTTATCCACTTCACGCGATACCTGCCCGTCTGCCGTACAGAGAATCGCATTGATTTTTCCGGCCTTAAATCTATACTCAAAATCGGATTTTAACAAAAGGTTGGTAGCCGGAACCGCTACTGCTCCTATTTTATGAAGCGCCAATATCGCAAACCAGAACTGATAGTGCCGTTTTAAAACAAGCATGACCCTGTCGCCTTTTTTTATTCCCAAAAAAGATAAATAATTCGCTACTTTCGAGGAATAGCGGGACATATCATAAAAGGTAAATTTCTTTTCCTTTCCCTCTTTTGAAATGTGTACCATCGCCACCTTGTCGGGGTCTTTCTTTGCCATTTTATCGACGATATCATACGCAAAATTAAAAGTTTCATCATTGACAAATGCAATATGCTGCAAACATCCATTCTCATCTTCATCCACCTGAATAAACGGTGCGACGATATCATTCCTGCCTAAAGCCATTGTTCCTACATCCTTTCCGGAAATAATTAAAAATTAATTTCACTTTTTAATTATCTTTCAATGTAGTTTTCAAAACCACATCATATTGTAAAGATTATATCATATACTGAAAAATGTCAAGAAAAACCATATATTTTTCACACATTTTTAATGCTTTTATCAGAGGGCGGCGGGAGACCCGCTGCCCTGACACTCCCAATACCTGACTTTACTTTTACAAAAGAATGTGATAGAATTGGTGTGCTATGTGGGCTATTTAGTTGGATTGCCTGACGAGGGCAGGCTGCGTTCCACTGAATGACTATAAATTTACGTGTACAGCGATATAACGATTTTTCTTATATCGTGTACGGAATGGAGGATTTTTAACATGTTCAAAATTGTTGAAAAAAAGTCCCTTAACCCTACTGTCAGCAAGATGGTAGTTGAGGCGCCTTTAATTGCCAAAAAGGCAGAACCCGGACAGTTTATCATCTTCCGCGCAAAAGAGGATAGTGAACGAATTCCTTTGACAATTGCGGATTTTGAGCGCGAAAAGGGAACAGTTACCATTATTTATCAGATTGTCGGCGCCGGTACAATGGAACTCGATACTTTGCAGGAGGGCGACTGCATTCATGACTTTGTCGGCCCGCTTGGTATGCCGACGCATACGGATGGATTGAAAAAAGTGGCGGTTGTCGGCGGTGGCGTTGGCTGTGCCATTGCTTATCCGGTCACAAAAAAACTCCATGATATGGGAGCCGAGGTACACGCTATTGTCGGTTTCCGCAATCAGGATTTAGTTATTTTGGAAGATGAGTTTAGGGCGGCAAGCGATAAATTAGTGATGATGACAGACGACGGAAGCTATGGCGAAAAAGGCTTAGTAACCGACGCCCTAGAAAAATTGATTGCAGAGGGAAACGAATACGATGAGGTTATTGCCATCGGCCCTCTTATTATGATGAAATTCGTATGCCTGACAACAAAGAAATACGGCATTAAAACCGTTGTCAGCATGAACCCGATTATGATAGACGGAACTGGTATGTGTGGCGGCTGCCGCCTGACGGTTGGAGGCGAAACAAAGTTCGCCTGCGTGGACGGGCCGGATTTTGACGGACACCTTGTTGATTTTGACGAGGCAATGCACCGCGGTACGATGTATAAAGATTTTGAAACACATGCCCGTGATGAGGAATGCAATTTGCTGAAGAAGGAGGTCAGGTAATCATGGCGGAAAGAAATATGGATATGAATAAATGTCCGATGCCTGTACAGGACCCGGACGTAAGGAATAAAAACTTTGACGAAGTGGCTCTTGGTTACACTTATGATATGGCGGTAAACGAGGCGCGCCGCTGCTTAAACTGCCCGAAAAAACCTTGTGTGAGCGCCTGTCCGGTGCAGATAGATATTCCTGCATTCATTGAGCGCGTAGCAAACGAAGATATGGAGGGAGCATTTGAAATCCTTTCCCGCTCAACCTCTCTTCCTGCCGTCTGTGGACGTGTCTGCCCGCAGGAGACACAGTGTGAGGGAAAATGTGTCCGCGGCATTAAAGGTGAGCCGGTTGCCATCGGACGATTGGAACGCTTTGTTGCCGACTATCACAGAGAGCATTGTTCCGAAAAACCGGAGATGCCAAAACAAAACGGCCATAAAGTAGCGGTTATCGGAGCCGGCCCGAGCGGTCTTACCGTTGCCGGAGATTTGGCAAAAATGGGATATCAGGTTACTATTTTCGAGGCGCTTCATCTGGCGGGCGGCGTACTTGTCTACGGAATTCCCGAATTTCGTCTGCCAAAGGCGATTGTGCAGCAGGAAATTGACAACCTGAAAGCAATCGGCGTCGATATCCAAACTAATATGGTAATTGGGAAAGTACTCACTATTGACGAAATTTTTGAGATGGGTAACAAGGCGATTTTTATAGGTTCCGGCGCCGGTCTTCCACGGTTTATGAACATACCGGGCGAGAGTTTGAAAGGCGTTTATTCCGCCAATGAATTTCTTACCCGAATCAACTTAATGAAAGCTTATACGGAGGGAAGCAGGACGCCTATCCAACATGCCAAAAAAGTAGCGGTTGTCGGCGGCGGCAACGTAGCGATGGACGCTGCACGCAGCGCCAAACGTCTGGGTGCGGAAGAAGTCTACATCGTATACCGCCGTGGCATGGAAGAACTTCCTGCCCGTAAAGAAGAAGTAGAACATGCAGAAGAAGAGGGCATTATTTTCAAGACGCTGAATAATCCGGTTGAAATACTCGGCAACGAAGAGGGTATGGTCAGCGGTATCAAATGTATCGAAATGGAACTCGGAGAACCGGACGAAAGCGGTCGCCGCCGTCCGATTGAAAAAGCCGGCAGCGAATTTACAATTGATGTGGATTGTGTAATTATGTCAATCGGCACGAGTCCGAATCCACTTATCCGCTCGACAACTCCGGGGCTGGAAGCCAATAAGCGTGGCTGTCTGATAACAAAGGATGAGTCTGGACTTACGACCCGTGAAGGCGTCTATGCCGGAGGCGATGCCGTAACGGGAGCCGCCACGGTAATTCTCGCTATGGGAGCAGGAAAAGATGCCGCAAAAGCGATTGATGAGAAACTGATGGGCAGGGAAAATTAATTTACGATGTAACAAAATAAAAAAAGTAAGAGAAATCCGGAAATTTTTTTCACGTTGATTTCTCTTACTTTCTTTTTATTTAGTAAAAATTACAATTTTCTCTTCATCTGTTCCGGATTAAACGCTGACAGCAATGCTGTCTCCTCGCTAATCTCGCCTTTTTTATACAAATTAACGATATACTGGTCCATTGATATCATGCCAAGATTCCCCGACGTCTGGATGACATTATCAATCTGATAATTTTTACTGTCTCGTATCATGTTACTTATCGCCGGTATCGTCTTCATAATTTCCATCGCTGGTATCATACCGCCTTGTTGACGATGTAACAACTGTTGGGAGACGATACAGTTGAGAACAAGTGAAAGCTGGATTTTAATCTGGTCCTGCTGGTCGGCCGGAAACGAATCTACAATACGGTCAATCGTATTTACCGCTCCTTTCGTGTGAAGCGTGGCAATCACGAGATGGCCTGTTTCTGCTGCCGTCATTGCGGTTCGTATCGTCTCGGCGTCACGCATCTCTCCCAACAGGATAACATCCGGCGCCTGACGCAGACACGCGCGCAGTCCGGTCAGATAATTCTCCGTATCAATGGCAATCTCTCTCTGGCTTATCAATGATTTCTTATTGCGGTGCAAATATTCTATCGGGTCTTCCAAAGTGATAATATGTGCTTCCCGCTGTGAGTTAATGGCGTCTATAATACATGCCTGTGTCGTAGACTTTCCACTGCCGGCCGTACCTGAAATAATGATTAAGCCATGCTGCAGCTTTGACAACTCAATAATCTGCTCCGGAATCCCCATTTCCTTATAATCCGGTATACGAAACGCCACCACGCGGATGACGGTTGCCTGAGAACCGCGCTGAAAATATGTATTGACACGAAACCGCGCCAGATTCTCCATAGCAAAAGAAAAATCGTCATCTCCATCTTTTAAAAAACGTTCTTTGCTTCTGCGCGCGTATTGATATATCTCATCAATGAATTGCTCGGTATTGGCGGGCGTCAGTTTTTCCGAATCATCCATGGAACAAATCTCACCATCTACCTTGTAACTCAAATAACCACCTGCTACAACAAAGATATCCGATGCCCGTTTCTCAACTGCTTTCTGCAACACTTCTGCCAGACCTGTCATACGTTTGATAACTCCTTTCCATCACTCGGTGATTTCTTCCATACCACCCCATACTTTAATCGTATCATCTGCCTTCCATTCGCCAATGTACTCTTTTTTCCATTTTTTAATCACATAGGAATCGCCTGTCACTTCCGCCTCCACACTAAGCTGCTGCTTATCGTCAATTGGGCACTGGTAACTGTAAAAATTTCCATCAGAAAAAACTCCCTCCGGTATGATTCCCTCACGAATCTGCGCCAGTATCTCTTCTGCCTTTGTATCCGCCTGATAATATTTGGCAACGGCGTCCACAGATTTTCTGGCAAGCGTACTGTCTGCTTTTGAAGTAGACAACGACAACAGGGCAAAGATAATAAAACAGAGAACGGCAAAAATCGTTATAATCGAACTTCCGCCGACACTGGTAAACGATATTTTCTTCTTTTTCAACTTTGCCCTCCTTCCTGACGCTGGCAGCCAACGTCAATCGAAAACAATGTCTCGCCTTTGTCATCCTCAACAAATACCGTATTGGATAACAGAAATCCGTTTACGGCGTCCTGAAGCGGTTGTATGTAAACCGTCATGCCGTCTTCCGGATAGGCAAAGGCAATCCCCTTTTCTGTCTGCCGGCCGGAGAGCTTCCGGCTGACGGCGTCTATATCTTTTAACTCCTTTATATATTCGGCAACCTCTTGCGCATGAGCTGCCGCCAGATTTTCATTTTGACTCTTTCGGGACAACGAATCCGAGTAGACAAATGCCTGCAGACATACCGCGGCAGTCAGGGCAAACACCAATATCATAATAATCTGCTCCATCAGCGCCAGCGGAGCCTTGCTTCTCTCATATCTCATTGCGCCACCCCGCTTTCTCCGGAGCGAAGTGTAACCGTCGCCCGATTCTCTCGCCCGTCAGCATCTTTTGCCGTTATGTGGATGATATTCCCCTCTCTGGCAAACGACAATCCCTGCGCATCCATAATGGCATTACCATCTTCGGGATTCAAGTCGGTTCCCGACAAGGTAAGCAGCTCATAAATCTTTCCGTCATAGTAGTAAACACGCAAATCGTAAGTTGCCCCCTCTATGTCCTGATACATATGCAGCGTATTGATTTCGCCGTCGTCGTCCACATTGGCGAAACCTCCGACCGCTACCGCCCCCTGCACGTCGTTGTTGCGGATTTTGGCAGAGACGTAAGAAGTGATAATTCTTTTATTATAAGAATCATTATCACGCTCTACCAATCCTTTATAAGTTCTTGCGCCTAATGCGAGAACGGCTACGATTGCAACAGCAAAAACAGCAAACAGGACAAGCACAAACGCACTCTCAATATTATGTTTCGGATTTATCATCTTCATATCTGCTCTTCCCTTTTAATCTTGTCTCTCCATCACCGTAATGTCTGGCATCATATTTTCCCAAAACACTTCATAAAACACAACAAATCTCGTTTCATCCACCTGTACGCCATAGTTGTCTTTTAAATATTGTATCGTAGGAGGATAAACGCCCTCCGTTGCATAACAAGTCATCATCGCCTTGCGAATCGATGTATCCAATTGCTTCAGACTCTCTGCCTCCTGATTGCTGCCCATCCTGCCGGCCGCTTTATATAGGCAGAATACGGCGGCCGCTAAAGCAGCAAACATAACAATAACTTTTAAAATATTGCCATTCACTCTTCTCTTCATCCCACAGACCATCCTATCCAATCGAAGACATAATGTTAATCAGCGGTAACATAACCGCAATGAGAATGATACCGACTAAAAGCGAAGTAATGATTACGATGGTTGGCTCTATTTTTCCCACTTTGCGCTCTATCTCCATCTGCACGCGGTCGTCCAAACGGCGTGCAATCTCTTCCATCGCAGTATCCGAAGTACCACTCTTTGCTCCCAAATCCAACATGCGGCAATGCGACGCATCTAGTATTCTATTTTGTCGGAAACACTCCGCCATAGGCTCCCCCATCTCAAGCATTTCCAGACACTTCTCATATCTCTTCCTCGTCTTTGGCACGGCATCCTGAAACCGCATGGCTGCACGAAAGGCCTCTTCCGTGTTCAGTCCGCTCATCATCCCCATCGCCATGGCGGAGGCAAATCTCGCCTCGCCAAGACGGCGTGTAATACCGTGTTCGCCAAGCAGCCGCTTGTAAAAATTCATAACCGCACCGCGGGCCGCACGGCTGCACCCAATCACAGCGGCCAGCAAAACGACAATACCGAGGACAATACAAAGTACCGGCAATATGCTGCCCAGACGGTTCCCCAACTGTAGCAGCATCTGTGCCGTACCGCTCATCGTCCCTCCGAGCTGAACGTATACCTGATTGAAAACCGGCAGGACTTTCACTAACAAAACAACGATAATTACTAACATTAAAATCATTAAAATCACCGGATAGAGCAGGGCGCTGCGAATTTGATTCGTCAACTGCATCTGTCTGTCATAGTAAGAAGACAGAGCCTGAAACGACTGCTCCAGACGTCCCGACTGTTCACCGGTTTCTATCATATCGCACACATACTTGGGAAAACATCCTGCTTCGCGCAATGCGGAAGAAAACGGTTGTCCCTCCGCTACTACATCCGCCAGCTTCGAAAGCATTTTTTTGATTTTCTTGTCCGTTTCATCCTCCATCAAAAGATACAGACCGTCCTCAATGCCAATTCCTGAATGAAGTAATAATGACAACTCCAGACAAAAGGAAGAAACATATTCATTGCTTAACATTCTTTTCTTCATTTCCGCGTCTCCCGTTAATAACTGTATTTTGCCTTATAATTTCTGCCATTTCCAATATATTTCATAATAGACTTACTGGACTTGCTTGTAGACGCAAATGTAGGGTCCATCAGCTTCCACTTCTTGCCGTTAAAATAAATGGCTCCCGTAATCCACCCCTTTTTCTTTGCATATACGTTAATCCACGCATGATAAGCGTTGCCCGTATAGCCGACAACAAGCTTTGTCGGAACTCCCTGACTGCGCAGCATGGCTGTCATAAGCGCGGCGTAATCAAAACAAATCCCTTTCTTCTTCTTATACGCCTTATCCAGATTCGGCACATATCCCGCCTGCACGGAAGCGGCCAGTTTCTTGTCATACTTAAAATTCTTAACAACATAGCGGTATACTTTTTTTACTTTCGCCAAATCCGTCTTGCTTTTCTTCGTAAGCGAAGCCGCTTTTTTCACACATTTGGTATTCTTTTTGTAATTGACGTACTGATTCGGCCTCAAATACGGTGCAAACTGGCTCGACAGCGTCACGTTAATGGAGGCGGACTTTACCGTTGCATAGGAATTGCCCGACACATTTTCAAAAACCGTAATTTTATACGAAGTATTTCCCTCCGTCAGTGGAATCGCCTGATACTGTCCGGCCTTTAAAGTATAGGTATATTTGCGGTCGGTACTGTTGTCGGCAATCACCTGACACTTTAGCGTCTTATTTGTACTCCTTTTGTATTTTACCATCACATAACCGTCCTGACAGTTGGAGTAATCAATCACACAGTTCGCATCTTCCGTCACTCTCTGGCCGGATGCAACGGTCGGATAAATCACCGTTTTTGCCTTGGCCGCCTGTCCGGAGAACATACTAAACAACATGCCCAGACACAACATGAAACTAATCTGTTTCTTTCCCCTCATTAAAAACACTCCTTTCACCGCATAGCATAGTGTAACACTTTTAGTCCTAAAAATAAAGTATCTCTTTATAATTCATTATGAGTATAAATTGTAGTAAAATAATGGCAAATCGCCTTTACTTTAATAATTGTGCATAGATATCCCGCTTTGAGACGCCGCGGTCTTTTGCAACCGCTTTCATGGCCTCTTTTTTTGCCATTCCCTGCTCCATGTAAACGTCCATATGTTCCTCTAAAGACATCTTTTTCCACTGTTCCTGCTCCTGCCGTTTTTGCTCCTTTTCGTCTGCGCCGTCCAGCACAAGAACAAATTCCCCTTTTGGCTCATTGTCCTCATAATAGAGAAGCGCTTCCCCGATTGTCATTTGCAATACCGACTCATGCTTTTTCGTCAGTTCTCTGACGACTGCCATCTTTCTGCCCGCTCCTGCTGCCTCCGCAAGAAGAGAAAGCGTCTTTTTCAGACGGTGAGGCGCTTCATAAAATATCGTCGTACAAGTCGTTGCCGCCAAACGCTCCAATACAGGGGTTCGCTCTTTTTTATCTATCGGAAGAAATCCCTCAAAAGTAAAGCGTCTCGCCGTCATCCCTGACAATGTCAAGGCAGTGATGACAGCCGAAGCCCCCGGCAATGAGGTGACTTCAATGCCCGCCTCATAACAGGCGCGTACCAAATCCTCCCCCGGGTCAGAGATTGCTGGAGTGCCGGCGTCCGTCACAAGCGCAATCGAATCGCCTGACAACATCCGCTTCACAAGCACGGGTGTTTTTTCTATTTTATTGTGCTCATGGTAACTGACTAAAGGCGTCTTTATCTCATAGCGGTTGAGCAGCTTAATGCTTTGCCTTGTATCTTCTGCTGCAATGACGTCCACTTCCTCTAAAATGCGGAGTACCCGCAAAGTGACATCCTCCAGATTACCAATCGGCGTAGCACACAAATACAACATTCCTGCCATCCGGCTCCCTCCTCTAATTATAGTACCACCGTCTTAATTCTTCCGTATAAACCTGCTCTTTCTCATATATGATGAGAGGAGGCTCTACTGTCATATGTGCATGTCCCCCGCGCACACCCTCTATCAATACCATATTGGGCTCTTTATCCCGATAAGGATGTACCAGACGCATACGTTTGGGCTCCACGCGGTTCTCTACCATAATATGTATCAGCTCCGCCAGACGGAACGGACGGTGGACGATAAAAAAGCGTCCCCCCGGTTTCAATACTTTGGCGGCATTGCTGACTACATCCGTCAGGCTGCACGCCAGTTCATGTCTGGCAATTGCTTTGTGGTCAGCCTGATTAACCAGACCGTGTCCGCTTGTCAAATATGGCGGATTGCATGTAACAACGTCAAAGGAAGCAGCTCCAAAGATTGAAGTGGCTCCCTTTATGTCACCTTGTACAATTGATACTTTCTGCTCTAAGTGGTTGAGACATACGCTCCGCTGCGCCATTTCGGCAACATCTTCCTGAAGCTCCAATCCCGTAAAGGATACCCCGTCTGTCTTTGCAGAAAGCAGCAACGGGATAACCCCGTTCCCGCACCCCAAATCCAGACAATTCTGCCCCTCCTTGACAACTGCAAAAGAGGACAGCAGTACGGCATCCATGCCAAAGCAAAACCACGATGGATTTTGGATAATGAACAAACCTTTGCACTGCAAATCATCCAGACGCTCTCCCTTGCGGAGAACTGTTTCGAAATCCTTACTCATTCAGCTTTGATTTTCCTTCCCTTTTTTCCATCGCTTCCAACTTCTTCAATTCTTTCTCGTGTTTATCTTTTCCTTTATTCTTTGGTCTGTTTACTCTAAATTCTAACTCTGCCACATCATAATCCCGGACTTCCTTTTCGTCGTCATCAGTAGAGACAATTACTCTCACCCGCTGTTTCAATACGCTGACGCTCTGCACTTCCCCATGAAGTCCCTCCGGTGTTTTCACGTGGCTGCCGACGTCTGGTAGCCGGCTGTTCAACTCTTCATAAGCTTCTTCTTCATTTTTCAGACAACACATCAGCCTTCCGCAGACGCCCGATATCTTTGTCGGGTTCAAAGACAGATTCTGTTCTTTTGCCATCTTGATTGATACCGGCGCAAATTCTGACAGATAACTGTGGCAGCAAAGTGTGCGCCCACAGATACCAATCCCGCCGCATATTTTCGTCTCGTCGCGTACGCCAATCTGACGCAGTTCAATACGGGTGCGGAAAACACTTGCCAAATCTTTCACCAGTTCGCGAAAGTCAATGCGGCCGTCCGCTGTAAAATAGAACAGTAATTTGCTGTTATCAAATGTATACTCCGCTGCAATAAGCTTCATTTCCAACCCATGTTTGGCAATTTTTTGCAGACAGATTTTATATGCCTCTTTTTCTTTTTCCCGATTATTCCTCTCTACCTCTTCATCTTCTGGCGTTACCAAACGGATAATCGGTTTCAGCGGCGCGACAATCTTCTCCTCCTCCATCTCCCGATTCGGCATGACAACAGTGCCGTATTCGATTCCTTTTGCGGTTTCAACAATGACATGCTGACCTCTCTCTATCACTTCATCGCCCGGGTCAAAAAAGTATACTTTTCCTGCCTGACGAAAACTAACTCCTATAATTGTCTTCATAAATTCCTCCGGTTTCTGTATCACTTTAATGTTAAAAGCATTAATTCCATCGCCACATCAAAACTGACGTTAGCCTTTAAGCGTATTTTGGCTTTGTCAAATGCCTGTAATATTTCTTCAATCTTTTCATATCCCCGTTCGCTTGCTTCCCGCGATATATGCGACGCCTCTTCCTGAAAGAACAGGGAATTAATATTCTTTGTGGCCTTAAACAATAAGACATCTCGATACCACAATTCCATCAAATCAATGTAATCACGGATTTCTTCCTTGCGGGTTCCCAAGTCTTTTATAATCTCCATCATTTCGGTTATGTCAATATCCCTTACTCTGCGAAGCAGTGACAACACCTGATTCTTGCGCTCAATAAAATCCTCTGATTTCGCATAGCGGACTGCTTTGCCGAGATTGCCCTGTGCAAATGCCGCGCTGGCTTTCGCCAGATAATCTGGTATCTGACACTGCGTCGTAAGAAAATTCTCTACTGTTGCGGTGCTGAGCGGACGAAATTCCAATGTAAGGCAGCGCGACTGTATCGTCGACAGCAATTCACTGATATTGCTTGTCAGCAAAATAACAACACCGTATTCCGGCGGCTCCTCAATCGTTTTCAGTAAAGCGTTCTGTGCCGCCTCGGTCATTCTCTCCGCTTCCATTACGATGTAGATTTTATATGGACTGGAAAACGGCTTAATATCCATCGTATTACAGAGCTGTTCCCGAATCTCCTCAACACCAAGACTGTTGCGCTCTCTTGATACCCATATAACATCCGGATGATTGCCGGATTCGATTTGACGACAGGACACGCAATCCTTACACGGCTTTTCTTCCGCGCCCTGCTGACATTGCAGTCCGGCCGCAAATGTGCGCGCCATCGTCTCCTTTCCAACGCCTACATCTCCCTGAAAAATGTAAGCATGGAATGGTTTATTATCGCGAATTGCCGTTTGCAAATGCTCTTTTATCTGTTCATGTCCTACAATCTCTGAAAAAGAAAACATCCTGCCCCTCCTATGTAAAATTAAGTAATGATATCCAGCAACAAACCTCGTATTTCATCCACCTTGCTCAAAATCGCCAAAGCATCTTTTTCGTCTTTTATCAGCTCTCCCGCCAACTCATCCAATACCGTGTCCACACGCTTAATCATGCCATAAACGCGATGGCGGCCGCGGCGGTCAAGAAAATTCTCACGGCTGAACTTGTGAGAACGGTTGACAATTTCATTCATAAAATCTTTTATCAGACGACGGTAATGCTTCATATCACGGATATCCATATGTTTGCCGAGTTTCTTCCCCTGCATCGTAATTTCTTTCATCATGGTGGACAAGCGCTCCTGCAGACCACTCTCTTCAATCGAACTCATTAAAGTAAACTTAAATTCTTCCCCCGTTTGCTGCGCCTGCTGCGTCTGCGACGTCTGATTGACCTGCTGCATATTATCGACACGAATATCCATGAAATCACCCCGCTTTCCTTTTCGTCTGACGGTGCCGGGCCAAACTCGCCGTTTGACCTGCTTTCGCCAGCGCTCATATCTATCATACCACTTTTTATTTGGATTTTCTACCGTTTTTTAGAGTTTCCTCAATCTGACAAATCGCCTGTTCCAGTGAATTATTTTCAATCCTCTTATCAATCCCCAGCCGCCGCAGATTCTCTTCCGAAAAATCCTCCTCATCTGCCAGAAACCGGCGGCACACTTCGGCAACACAAGGATGCTCCTGTTCCTTTTCACGAGCCAGAGAACGCTTAATCCGTATCATATCTTCGACTTCGATATAGAGCGGCAGTACCCGCTCTTCTCCATAAAACATACGGATTTTTTCGTACCCCTCCAACGTAGTTATCATACAAAAATCACCTTTTTCAAAATCAATTTGTCCGTCGTCCGCCGTAAAATAGTACCACGGCCCCTTTACCGTCTCATAGCAGCGGCACTCTATCACTTTCCCGAGAGCTTCCATCTCTGACAGTTCTTTTTTACTGACAAAATGGTATTCCCGTCCCTCTCTCTCTCCCGCGCGAATCGGACGGGTTGTATAGGGAATCACCGGAATTAATTCCGGATGGCTCCCCATCACCTTATGATACAGCGTATCTTTTCCCGCTGCGCTCTTCCCCATAAAAAGATATAAATGCCCCATGCCGTCACTCCTTTTCCTTATTATCGTTATCCGACGGTTTTTCGCTCTGTAAATCACAAATATAAATATGAGAACCCGTATCATCTTCCATTCCCAACAATGATAAACCGGCTTCACCAGCTCGCTGAATCTGTTCTGCCACTTCCTCTGTTATCTGCTCCCCCGGAGCCAGAAAAGGAATACCCGGCGGATATACATAAGCGTATTCGGCTGCAATCTCCCCCTGACAATCTTCCAGTCTTAACAGCTTTTTGCGGTACTGCATAGCCTCATATGGACACATTTGCACGAATGCCCGCGCACCGGACACATGATGTGGCAGCGCCGAAGCACTACTGCAAGTTGGTTCTGATATTGCCGCGTCTATTTGTGTAAGAGCGTCCGCAAAACGGGGCAGCGTATCTTCCCTGTCGGCCACGCTTGTCATCGCAAGAATATAAGATGGCGTCTCCATCTCAACTTCAATCAGATACTTGTCTCGCAGATACTCCGCCAGTTGTATCCCCGTCATCCCCGCACCCCATGTGCCGATAACCAGTTTACCCCTGTCCTGATTTCCCCTCCGCCAGAGCCGCAAATACCGCCAGTCTGCCGCCTGCCGTTCAAATTCCGAAAGCCTTTTTTCATACGCCGTCCATACGCCGTCTCCGGATTGCTCCAGCCACGACACGCACTGGCTCATACTTGCCATGAGCACGTAAGACGGACTGCTTGTCTGAAATATTGATAAATACCGCTCCACCGTCTCTGCTTTCACCCGCTCTGTCGCGCGGTGAAGCAGGGCGGTCTGCGTCAGCGCCGGCAATGTTTTGTGCAGACTCTCGATAACCAAATCCGCCCCCTGCTGTATCGCCGTCTCCGGAAACATTTTTCCCCATGCCAGATGCGCCCCGTGGGCCTCATCGACAATCAGCGGAATATTCTGACGATGGCAGATAGCGGCAATTGATTCGATATCTGAGACAACGCCCTCATAAGTCGGAGATGTGAGTACTACACAGGAAACATTTTCCTGCTCCAGCGTATCCGCTACCTGCTGCGGCGGAATGTCCAGAGCGATTCCGGTTTCCTCATCCACTTCGGGATATATATATACAGGCATTAAATTCAACAAATAAATCGCATGATATACCGAGCGGTGACAGTTTCTCGCCACTAAAATTTTACCGCCCCGATGACAGCACGATGCTATCGCCGTCAATATGCCACCGGTACTTCCATTGACTAAAAGATAAGTATCTCTGGTATGATATCTTCTGCCCAACCGCTCCATTTCCTGCTTGAGAATGCCCCGCGGATGGTGCAGATTATCCAATCCCTCCACCTCTGTCACATCCCATTCGTAGGGATTTGCCATCGAAAAGGAAGAATTTCTCTTGTGTCCCGGCATATGCATTGGTATTTTGCCGCTTTTGGCATACGCCTGCAGATAATCATACAACTCCATGCGCCCACTCCTCTCATCTCATTCGCAACCCTATCTCATAATATACGCAAACACGCTCTTTGACAAGTACGGTTGTCATTTTCATTTTATTGTGATAAGATACTTTAATACACACGAAATTGCGCTAAAGCAGCGCGGAAATAAGGAGAACAATGCATATGAATACAATTATATTTTCCGGCGCCACTATAAACTCATGGATATTTTGCATTTTTTTATGTGTCATCGCACCACTCTGTTTTTTGTGGTTCTTTAAAAAGAAAACCGGAGCAAAAATAACTTCTTTTCTCATTGGTATCGGTTTTTCTCTTCTGTTTTCTTTTATCATATACACTGTTTTAAACATTATATTATTGCAAATATTCGGGCTCGGTTTTCTTTTCCGCTCCGACAACCACCCCGTATTTACGTTTCTGTATGATATTATTATCGCCGGCCTGATGGCCTTTGCCGGCTGTCTGCTTGGTTTGAAGCATATGATAAAAAAGCACCCTGACAAGAACAATGCTCTTCTGTTCGGTCTTGGAATGGGTAGTTTTGAATGCATGATGAATTGCGGAGCAGTTTATATTACGAATATCATCGCCGCTGTTTTTATCAATTCCATCGGCTCAAACGAATACTTTAGCAAATTGAATTTATCTGCGGCAGAATTGAAGCAAACTTACTCCTCTTTCGCCCTGTTGGCATCTACTCCTGCCCATACATATATCATTCAGGCAACTTATTTCCTGCTTTTGTTATGTGTCCACACGGCTTTGGCAATAATGCTTTATCCGGCGCTGCAAAAAACGGAAAACCAAAAAGCCAAGCATCTGCTCCCCCTCGTAGCGGTTCTGCAAATCCTTGGCTATGTTCCAATCTACCTGGTCAATATCCCTTCCCTGCAAAATTCCATGATATTGCTGACGGGCGCCTTTATTTTTACATTTATCCTGTCACTGCTCTCCTATCAGTTATATCAGAAGATAGCAAAATAGAGAATTGGCTTTGCTTTGTCGTTATATTGCCACCGCTCTTTAGTGGAAATATCTCGGATTGCTCGCCACACATGCAAGAGCGGATGCCCATATAATCCAATAAATTAATGCAATAGCGCCAAGACAAACACCGATAATTCCGCAGATTAACCCCGCTTTGTGGTAGCTTGATTCAAATCCCATCTGTATATCTTTACGATTCATAATAATTGCTATAATACCACAAATTAATCCAATCAACGGTGTGCAGCCAAATACAATGGATACAATACCAAGTACCATACAGGCGATGCCATTACCATAATTCATATTATTCGGATTGTTTGAATTCTGCGGCATTGGCTGTGGATTCTGCGGTGTCGGCTGAAAATCCATCTGCGATTGCGTCTGTCCGGTCTCCAATGCATTTCCACACGTCTTACAATAACGTGTTCCCTCTACATTATCCGTTCCACATTGATTACATTTCATTTACTTATCCTCCTATTTTATGTCTGACGTTACCACTATTTGTTCTGCTATGATTATAACGTTAAATGTCCTTTTCTGTCAACGATTATTCTTTTCCATGCGCCCCGTCAGTAAATAGACACCAACCGGAATCAGCAAAATGCTTATAAGCTGCGAAGTGGATAAAATTCCTACGCCGCCCCTCAGTTTATCTCCGCGCAGCATTTCCAACAAGAAACGTGCCATCGTATAATAAATCAGGTAAATTCCCATCATCTGTCCTCTTTTGCAGGTTTTCTTTTTTGCCATATAAAAGAGAATGCCAAACACGACAAAATTTAGTCCCGCCTCTATCAACTGAACCGGAACACGGGGAACTTCTGACAATTCCGGTATCTGTTCATTGTATGGAAACCGCACGCAAAAAATACCATGATATTCTTTTCCATAACAGCAGCCCGCAAAGAAACAGCCAATCCGGCCAAATCCATGCGCCAGCGGTATAAAAGGCGCAAAAATATCCAGCAACGGTTGAAACGGTACTTTATATTGTCTGCAATAAATCCATACGCCTAAAATTGCGCCCAGCAGACCGCCATAAAAAACAAAACCACCAAAGGCATACTCCAGCGCCTGAAGCGGCGCTTCCCGAAACAATAGAAAAAATGAATCTCTTTTTATTATAATGTTCGGCAGCTTCGTGATAAAATAAAGCAACTTTGCCCCAATCAGAATGCCAATGGCGCCATACGCCGCCGCATATGTCGTATCCTCCTTTGTTCCCTGAAAACGGGGCGCCAGTTTTCTTGCTAGCAAGACAGCCAAAAAGAAACCAATCATAAAAATGGCTCCGTATAATGGGATTTTGATTTTCTCCGTTATGACAAGAAAAGGAAACATACCGTAAGTCACCTCAATTCATTTGATAAAAAAAGGCTATTGCTCATGCAACAGCCTTTCACTAACTCTTATCCAAACTAATTAGTTCAGGTCTTTCAATGCATCCTGAAGTGCATCCTGAAGTTCGTCAGAAGCATTATTAACATCATTCTGCAACATACAGGAAGCGCCTACGCACCCATAACAGCCATAGCCGGCAGAACTAGCGCCACACAACGTGCAGCCAACTGCGAAAATAACAGCAAATACAATACCAAGAATACCGCATACAAAACCGGCACTTCCTGCTGCTCCGTCTGATTCCTTCTTCGCCTTAATGCCAAATACAACTGCCACTACACCAAGAGCTACGCCTACAGCAGCTCCAAATACACCAAACATAATGCCAAAAATAATGGATATAACAATACTTGCAATACCACATATCAGGGCAATTGTACCTGCTGGATTTTTGTTTTCGTTCATTTTTCTCCTCCTTGCATTTTGTAAAATATATTCCCTTTATCCTAAAATTATACACTATACATACAAAGGATACCATATATCGACAATTTTTGTCAATTGTTTCCTTCTTGCGTTTCCGCCCGCAGTTTTATCCACACTCATCTGCTGCTTCAATATTAAATTTTTCAATATTTTTTATGGCAAACATTTTTTTATGACTACCCCTGCCATGCAATACAACATATATTCTGTCCTTTATACTGGAAATCTCTTCTTCAGAAGCTGATATTTTACAAGCATCAATAAACATTTGCTTTACTTTATCTTTCTCCATACTATCGTCACAATAATAATATATTATAAGTTCGCTTTCTTTATTTAATAAACAATTGTAACTATTTCTCCACCACCAATTATCGGTTTCCCCTATTGACATGCCATAAATAATAAATAATGTAACATCATCAAAATATGATTTGTACTTCTGATTACTTTGTGCCCAATAAGATTTATTGAATCTTTTCAATACCTTATCTGATACATATTCATTATTTTCTATTCCAAATAACAACGATCTCGGTATATTCTGATATCCATGAGGATGAATCGTATCAACCATTACAAAAGAAGACCAAACCGTTTCTTCATTTATACTATTTTTCTTAAATCCATTTGGGTTAGGATAAAAAGCGAAATTTGTATCAACAGTTTTATATGGATGTGGTTCAAACTGATATTTATCCAAGTATATGTAATCATCAAATAGCGATGTGAAATTAAAATTTACAAACAAATAATTATACATGTGATAGTGGTATGTCTTTTCCGGAAATTCCATCTTTTCATAATCTTCCTGACTCAAATCCCCCAAAAATCCGGACAAAGCTTCCTTTCCCCACTCATTTTGGGCTATGTCGCTATTTAACTCTAACAATACCTCTGGTGTTACGATTTCATTTAAAAACAATAAAAACATGGATTGTATATCTTTGAGTGCATTTTCCAATTCCTCTGCAGATACACTAGTTTGCAATAAGACACCAAGTGAACATTCAAAATCACTCCAATTGCCTTTTCCATTACACTTATTCTTATCTTCTCTCATCTTTTTGTATAATATATTATCCTCATTAAATCCCTTATAGCGTAGAAAATCATAAAATTTACTATATGACGATACCAGACTATCCTCCCGATACTTTTCTAATACTGATATATCAAATCCGTTTCCCACAAAAACCATTATGTTATGTTGTTTTCTGATACCTGTAATACACTTTTCATCTTTATAATTTTTAAACATATTTTCTCTCCAATCTTTGTATTCTTTTTGAGGGTGTTACTAAAATATGATTGACCAAAAATCATAAGCAGGGACATCCTCTCTTCTTCCAACAGTAGAGCTTCTCTTCTGTCGCCTGAGCGGTGATTTCACAATGTCTGTTTCTATTTCCCTATAATTCACTCCCCCTCTTTTGTAATCTACTTATTCCCCATAATATAATGTCTGCATTAAAAGTCCGGAATATCTGCTGTCACTAATTTTATATTTATATTATATATGGGCAGACACTAATAGAAAATGGCGCTATTGCAACAAATGCATGCATTTTTGCAATAGAACGTTAATTGTTTGAGCAAATCTTCTTTGTGGCGCAATGCCTGCACTATACTGAACTTACCATCCCCAGCATAAGAACGATATTGGCAATTGCTTAATATGGATTATGAGATAGTAATGACGCGGGAAGCTTTAGAAGATGTCTCTAATTTATCAAAATATATGATAGATACTTTTAAGAATCGAAAGGCAGCAGACGATTTCTTAGATGCTTATGACAAACAAGTGGAAGTTCTCGGGACTTTCCCGATAGGTTATCGGGGAATCACTTTGAAGCAGAAGACGAATAATTATTTTCACAAAGTTCTAAGACCAAACATATAAGGATAAAATTTTCGAACAAAATCACTGCGGAAACTCAGAAAACATACCACTTGACAAACAAAAATAATTATAATAAGATACTTTTATAGGCTTTGACAGGAATAAGTACGGATGTCCGGACGCCACAGAGAGCTGCCGGCTGGTGAGAGGCGCAGGATTGTCAGATATCCCGAATACATCCTTGAGCAGCAATGCTGAACGATATATTATCTGCGTAGGCATTGACGGTTTGGCGTCCGTTATCGTTGCCGGAGTATCCATGTGCAGGCATGCGTACTTACTGAGGTAGCCAATGTGAGTTGGTTATGAATAAAGGTGGTAACACGGGATTTTATATCTCTCGTCCTTTACAGGGGATGGGAGATTTTTTGTATGTAAAAACTGATTTGCGCGCATGACAGCAGCGCAGGAATGGAGGTAGTATGCAGGTATACGAAGAACTTGTTGCCCGCGGGCTTATCGCGCAGGTAACGAACGAAGAAGAAATCCGCGACATGGTAAATAACGGTAAGGCAACTTTTTACATTGGTTTTGACCCGACCGCAGACAGTCTGCACGTCGGACATTTCATGGCTCTCTGCCTTATGAAACGCTTACAGATGGCGGGCAATAAACCGATTGCCCTTGTCGGAGGCGGCACCGCCATGATTGGCGACCCGTCCGGACGCACGGATTTGCGTCAGATGATGACACCCGAGACGATACAACACAATGTGGATTGTTTCAAAAAACAGATGAGCCGCTTCATTGATTTTTCTGAGGGAAATGCCATCCTCGTCAATAACGCGGACTGGCTGATGGAATTAAACTATATTGACGTGCTCCGCGATGTAGGCTCACACTTCAGCGTCAACCGTATGTTATCTGCTGAATGTTACAAGCAGCGCATGGAAAAGGGGCTTAGTTTTCTGGAATTTAATTACATGATTATGCAGAGTTATGATTTCTACAAATTATTTCAGGATTACGGCTGCAACATGCAATTTGGCGGCGACGACCAGTGGAGCAATATGCTCGGCGGTACCGAGTTAATCCGCCGCAAGCTTGGCAAGGACGCCCACGCCATGACGATTACCCTCCTCCTCAACTCGGAGGGCAAAAAAATGGGTAAGACCGCCAAAGGAGCAGTTTGGCTGGATGCCGAAAAAACCTCTCCGTTTGAGTTTTACCAATATTGGAGAAACGTTGCCGACGACGACGTACTCAAATGTATCCGTATGCTGACATTCCTCCCGCTCGAGGAAATCGACAAGATGGAATCATGGGAGGGCGCAAAACTCAACGAGGCAAAGGAAATTCTCGCTTTCGAGCTGACAAAGCTGGTTCACGGCGAAGAAGAGGCGGCCAGAGCACAGGAGAGCGCAAAAGCGCTTTTCCAGAGCGGAAATGCTGCCGATATGCCAACAGTTGAACTTACTACTGACGACATGACCGACGGAAGTATCGGTATCCTTACCCTGCTTACCAAATCCGGCATGGTGCCGTCCAATTCCGAGGCCCGCCGCGCGGTTCAACAGGGCGGCGTCACTATGGATGGAGAAAAGATTACAGATATCCATGAAACGATAACAACCGACCGTTTAACGGGCGAAGGTCTGGTTCTGAAAAAGGGAAAGAAAAATTTCCGCAAAATGATTTTAAAATAATACTTGCAATCGTGAGCAAATCGTTGTAGAATAGATTTTGTTCTACGGCGTGTGGCTCAGCTTGGTAGAGCGCTTCGTTCGGGACGAAGAGGCCGCAGGTTCAAATCCTGTCACGCCGATAACACAAAGCGCGAGCCTTTGTATTTCAGGGAAAACAGGGAAATCCTTACACTTTTGAGTCTATGGATTTTCCTGTTTTTCTTTTCTTTGACACGATTCCCTGCTATCCTCAAAATAACAGGACAGCCTTGACAAATCCGCCCAAATATGCCATCATATTTTACTGAAACCAACAGAAATGGAGGTAAAAAAATGAAACAAAAGTTAGCAATAGGAAACTATGTCATTTGCCTGATTGTGACTCTGGTGCTTGTCTTTACCGTTAATACAAGCAGCGCTCAGGCGGCGGCTCCGACGGCCACCCTTAAGACAAACCGCGCAACCGGTATTGTAAGCTACACCATTAAGGGATTGGAAGAAGCAGTCGGAACGAGTATGACCGTTCAGGCAACTAATGTAAGTACAAAATCCGTTTGGGAGCAAACGATTGAACTTACGGAAGAAAATTGTAAAGATGGTACCTATGAGGGTACTTTTTCTCTTGAAGATGTAAAATACGCATTTGCCAATTACACCGTTACAGTTGTTATCGGCGAGACAAAACTCACGTTAGGTACAGCCGATTTGTCGGTTCACACAAACAAGGCAACATTGAAGATTAACGGCGACAAAGGTTCTGCTGCCCGTTCTGCTGTCTTCACTTCAACGGAAGCTGCCGGCGGCGTTCTTGTTCCGGGCGCGGGCAATCAGGTAAGCGTGCAGATTTGGCACAAAGACCGTGCTGCCTCTACCGCCGCTACAGTGGGAAATGCCGTTGCTCTGGCCGGTTCCCGAACATGGGCCATCGACGTATCCAAATCCGGCAGTTATTACGGAATCTGGAACGCGAAAGCAATCGTCACCAACAGCAAATGGAAAGGCAACTATACGTTAGCATCTACCCAATACAACGTTGTTCCGACCTGCACATCATTTGCAACAAAAAAATCCGCTTCTCTGGAAAAAAAGAAATCTTTTGCCATCGAGTTAAAAGGATTAAAAAATGTTTTCGGAATCCGCGGCGCAACTTTCCTTGTAAAAAATAGCAGTGGAAAGCAGGTTGCTACCATTTCGGGCACAAAAAAGACTGCCGACGGCAGTTACTTCTACTCTTCCGTTACAATGAAAAAACTGAAATACAACATGAATTTATACACTATTGAAGTCTATGTCGTAGACAACAACGGAAAAACGTATACCCTGCCAAACAAGACGAAAGCAGACCAGCGCCTGAAAAAGGGCACGCTTTCCATTAAGAAAAAGAAAAATGCTTCGTGTAACTACAAAATGAGCGGCATTTATATGCCGGGGAATGTGAAAAAAGTAGAATATGTCATTTATCAGGTAAAAGGCGGCAAAAAGAAAAAACTCGGCAAATATAAGGCAACTGCTTCATCCAATAAAAAGACATTTGCCGCCAATGTAAAAAATGGCAGTAAAGGTTCTTTCCTTGTCAAAGCATACGGATATACTTCATGGGGCAGTAAATTCTTACTCGCAAAGAAAACCTTTAAATTAAAGAAAAAAGATATGGGTAAGAATGGCTGGTACTATGAAAAATACGGTGGAAAAAAATATAAATTTTATTATGTAGACAACAAAAAGCAGATTGATTTAACGAAAGTACTGAAGTTGAAAAAAAGCGGCGGCGGACACACGAATAAATTCTATATTGAAGTAAATCGTGCCGCAGGCGCTGTCACAATCTTTATGTACAACAAGAAAACGAAAAACTACGATATTCCGGTAAAGACATGCAGTGTTTGTGTCGGCCGTGATATTTCTACCAACGCAGGTACGAGCGGTCTGCATGAAAAATCTTCCTACACGCCGCTTGGTACATATTCCATCTGCTCAAATGGCCAATCTGTAAAATATACTTTGAAGCCTATGCTAGAGCCGGACGGCAGCACTGTTTATGCACGTTGGACAACACATATTGTGGGAAATGTTTATTTCCACTCCATTGCCGTTTCTTCCGACTCTCACTACGCGTTACCTGCCTACCGCTATAATCTTTTGGGCTCGCCGGCTTCTGCCGGATGTATCCGCATGGCTGTAGCAGACGCTAAATGGATTTATGATTATGCTTCTACCGGAAGTATTGTCAAAATTGTCCGTGGTAATTCCAAAAAGCCGGGGCCTCTTGGCAAAGCGCCTACGATTAAAGTGAAAGGCGGCATTAACTACGACCCTACCGATCCGGCAGTTCCGGATTCACGCAAGAAAAAAGATTATAAAGCAAAACGAATCAGCGGATATATGACAAAATCCGGCAAAAAAGTAGGATATTAATTTACAGTATAACTGTAATCCATACAAAAAGCAGGAGCCGCAATCCGGTATGTTCCGGTATTGCGGCTCCTGCTTTTTCCATACTCCTTATCTTCCATACTTCTCTCTGTCATGCTCCATAAACATTTTCGCAAAGCGAATATAGAGCCAGAACATTATCGGCAGCAAAATAGACGCTCCCACGCACATTTTAAACAACTCCGGCGTCGCCGGCGATGTAGTAATGGCAGAAATTAATGTGACAACATACAATAGTATGAGAAAAATTACTCCCACCAATGCGAATATCCTCTGTCCTTTCGTATAAGAACTGCGAAATTGTTTCTTCTCTTCTTTTTCCTGCATTTCAGCCTCCGTTCCGCGCATCCTTATCTGCGCCAATCTGTTTTCTGTATTCTCCTATCTCCTTTTCGTATCCGTTTTCCGACAGCCGGAAAAACCTCTCACCCTCAACTTCTTCCGGCAAATACTGTTGATTCACATAGTGATTCGGATAGTCATGCGCATACTGATATCCGAGTCCGTGGCCTAACTTAGCGGCTCCCTTATAATGGGAATCCTGCAGATGTGGCGGAATGCGGTAATTCGGATGTTTCGTTACATACTCTGTCGCCGAATCAATGGCTGTAATGGATGAATTGCTTTTCGGGGCGCAGGCCACATATGTCGCCGCCTGTGCAAGAACAATCCGCGCCTCCGGCATTCCCAGACGCTCTACCGCCTGTGCGGCCGCCGTCGCCACTACCAATGCCTGCGGGTCGGCATTCGACACATCCTCCGACGCACAAATCATAATCCGGCGGGCAATAAAGCGGATATCTTCACCGGCGTACAGCATACGCGCCAGATAATAGACGGTTGCGTCTGCGTCGGAACCGCGCATGCTTTTAATAAAGGCAGAAATCGTATCATAGTGGTTATCCCCCGTCTTATCATAGCGGAGCGTCCGCTTCTGTATACACTCTTCCGCTACCGCCATATCAATTTTGATTTTTCCCGCTTCATTTCTCTCTGTCGTCAGTACGCCCAGCTCGATGGCGTTTAATGCCGCTCTCGCGTCTCCCCCGCTGATGTCTGCGAGAAACTCGAGTGCGTCCGCTTCGATTTCCGCCTCATAAGAGCCAAGTCCTCTCTCATTATCCTCAATCGCACGGACAAGCAGCGTTTTAATATCTTCCTTTTCAAGAGGTTTTAATTCAAATATAATCGAGCGCGAAAGCAACGCTCCGTTTACTTCAAAATAGGGATTTTCCGTTGTCGCCCCTATCAATACGAGCGTACCGTCTTCTACAAACGGCAGTAGATAGTCCTGCTGGCCTTTGTGAAAACGATGAATTTCGTCGATGAATAATATCGTCTTTTTTCCATACGCGCCCAGATTTTCCTTTGCTTTGCCTACGACTTCCTCCATATCTTTCTTCCCCGCCGACGTAGCGTTAATCTGGCAGAACGCGGCGCTCGTCGTATTGGCAATCACTTTCGCCAGCGTTGTTTTTCCGGTGCCCGGAGGCCCGTAAAATAAAAGCGAACTCAGCTTATCTGCCCTGATGGCACGGTAAAGCAGCTTGTCCTTCCCAATAATGTGCTGCTGGCCTACTACCTCGTCGAGCGTGCGGGGGCGCAGGCGGGAAGCAAGAGGCGATTCGGTCTCTTTCTGCTGCTGACTCATATAATCCAATAAATCCATATACACTAACCTCATTTCTGAGCGATTTTCCAAGCTACTGCTCATTTATAACATTATAACTTCATTTCCGGCGATTCCATAGCGCACGGCGTCACCGCGCCTCAGTTCCGCCCGTCCCGAAGTCTTCTCTGTAATTTCTGTTTCCACGGCGTCTATTTTTTCGGCGGGCACTAATAATTTCAGCGTCACGCGTTCCACATAATCGCCATTCATTTCCTTGAGCTCATGCGTTCGCGCTATATACTGCACTTTCGCCAAATCAGTATAATCCGTATCAATCTGTAACAGATACCCCACCGTCTGCTCCAGAAGCACACAACCGGCAAGCGCTTCTTTTACGGCGCCAGAATACGCCCGCACAAGACCTCCGGTACCTAAGAGCGTACCGCCAAAATATCTGGTGACAACGGCGAGTACATCACAGACGCCCTCTCCCGCCAGCACTTCCAACATCGGGCGGCCGGCCGTTCCCGACGGTTCTCCGTCGTCAGAAGAACGTTCCGTCTCCTGATTGCCACCGATGATATAGGCATAACAGTTATGTCTGGCGTCATAATATTTCTTTTTCATTTCCGTTATTTTCTCCAGCGCCTCTTCCTCCGTCTTTACCGGAAAAATATTGGCGATGAAACGGGACTTTTTTTCAACGATTTCCCCCTGTGCTCCTTTGTGCAAAACGCGTGAGACATGATTCATATCCATTCTCCCAATTCTTTTGAAATTCCTGTATTGATTTGATGTTTTTTTATTATAATTGTACTAATTCTACTTCCCCTTTTCAAGAGTTTTTGCTATACTAAAATAAAAATGATGTTGGGAACAAAAGGTATTTTGCCATCTAAGGCAGTACGGAAATGAGGATAGATATTTATGCATTACGGCCGCAAAGAAGTGGAGAAACGCGCCAACCGGCTTCATTCTCCCGCCACCAACCGCATACACAAGCTGCAGCTTATCGGAGTCCGTTTTTTTCTGATTGGCTTAATTTTTATGTGCCTCTTTGGCATTAGCATGATAGCGGGCGCTTTCCAGAGCATTCTCTCCTCGGCGCCAAATCCCGAACAAATCCAGATTATTCCACAAGGTTATACGACGTCCGTTTTGGATATATCCGGCAAAGTGACGCATACGCTCGTCGGCCGGAACGCCAATCGCCAGTACGTGGAACTTAACGATATTCCGCAAAACTTACAAAACGCGGTGATTGCCATTGAAGACGAACGCTTCCGCACCCACAACGGCGTCGATGTGCAGGGTATATTCCGCGCCGTCACGGCAGGACTGCGCAATGGCGGCAATTTCACTCAGGGCGCCAGTACTTTAACGCAGCAGCTCTTGAAAAATCAGGTGTTTCACGGTGGCGACGAGCCATCTCTCTATGATAAATTAAAACGAAAAATTCAGGAGCAGTATTTAGCTCTGGAAATCGAAAAGCGATATTCCAAGGACGAAATTCTCGAGTACTATCTGAACACAATTAATCTCGGCCAGAACACTCTCGGCGTGCAGGCGGCGGCAAGACGGTATTTTAACAAACCGGTAAGCGAACTCACGTTGTCAGAATGTACCGTCTTGGCCGGTATTACCCAGAATCCGTCTGCCTACAATCCGATTTCCCATCCGGAAAAAAACCGCGCGAAACGCACTACCGTACTTTCCTATATGCTGAGTCAGGGTTACATTGACAGCGCGCAATATACGGAGGCTATGAAAGACGACGTCTATACGCGCATACAGAAAATCAACCAGAAGACAACACAGGCCGATACGATTACTTCTTATTTTACGGACGCCCTGATTGAGCAGGTCATTCAGGATTTAAAAGAAAAATGCGGCTATACGGAGACGCAGGCCTACAACACTCTCTATACGCGCGGTTTAACGATATGCAGCACGCAGGACAGCAATATGCAGCGCACTGTCGACCGCATTATTAACAACAAAAAATATTATCCGCAAGACTCTAAATACCAGCTCTCTTACCAACTGACGCTGCAAAAGGCAGACGGTACGGAACTGGCCTATACTTTTGCGGATATGAAGAAATGGTTTCAGAAGACAAAAAAGAAAAAATGTTCCGCCTATTATGACAAGCAGAGCACCGCCCGCAAACAGGCGAAACAATTCCGCGAGGCAATGATTCAGCCGGGGGACAAAATTATTTCCGAGACAATCAATCTCGTTATCCAGCCACAGGTTTCCTTTGTCCTCATGGACCAAAAGACCGGCGCCATCAAGGCCCTTTGCGGGGGCAGAGGGGAAAAGACGGCCAGCCGCACGCTCAACCGCGCCACCAGCTCCGTGCGCCAGCCCGGCTCGACATTTAAAATTTTGTCTACCTATCTGCCTGCTCTTGACACCGCGGGCAAGACGCTGGCGTCCGTGCAAAACGACGCGCCATACTTTTATCCGGGAACTAAAAAACCCGTGAAAAACTGGTACGGTTCTTCTTATCGGGGTATCACTTCCCTGCGGACAGCCATTGCCGATTCGATGAATATCGTGGCTGTGAAAACATTAAACGATATCACTCCGAAAACAGGATATGACTACCTGCTAAATCTTGGTTTTACGACATTAGTTGACAATTATACAAACACTTCCGGCAAAACGTATACGGACATTTCCCTCCCTCTCGCTCTCGGCGGTCTAACAAAGGGAGTTACGAATCTGGAACTGACTTCCGGCTTTGCCACGATTGCCAATGGCGGTGTTTACCAGCGACCTTCCTTTTACACTAAAATTCTCGACCACGATGGCAATGTGCTGCTTGACAATACGGGCGGTCAGGAAGCAAAATCCGTCATCAAAGATTCTACCGCGTGGCTGTTGACAAATGCTATGGAAGATGTCATCCAAAAAGGAACCGGCAAACTGCTGAAATTCCGTAATCTGCCTATGGCGCAGGCGGGAAAAACGGGAACTTCTACCGGAAACAGGGATTTGTGGTTTGTCGGCTATACGCCGAACCTGACTGCAGGTATCTGGGGCGGGTACGACAGCAACCGCAAGCAAAACCAGACCTCCTACCACAAGAATCTCTGGCGGGATATCATGGAGACATTAAACCGGAATTATACCGTTTCCTCTTTCCAAAAACCGTCGTCGGTTACTACCGAATCCATTTGCACCAAATGTGGTAAACTGGCTATCGAAGAACTTTGCAACAGGGCAATCGGCGGCTCATGTGAGAAGAAAGAATTTTTTGCCATCGATTCGGTGCCGACCGAGACATGCGACTGCCATATCCGCTGTAAGATATGCAGAACTTCCGGACGGCTGGCGGGAGACGGCTGTCCGGCTTCCCAAATATATACAGCCGTCTATTTGCAGAAAAACGAGTCTGCCCATACGTCAGA
This sequence comes from uncultured Eubacterium sp., assembly GCA_910589595.1. Classification (GTDB taxonomy): domain Bacteria; phylum Bacillota; class Clostridia; order Lachnospirales; family Lachnospiraceae; genus Eubacterium_F. The sequence goes on along the minus strand of CAJUTM010000020.1, from coordinate 19,525 downwards.
CTCCTCTCTCGTCGTACCAAACTATCTGTCAGGTTCTATTTGTGAAGTGCATAACTAGTACAGCAAATACTAAGTTCTTTTATGTTAAGCGCAGGATAAATTTCCAGTCTGCAAGGCGGAGGAATGAGACGTAGCGGTGGCTACGTCGATTGACGACAACGCCGCAGATGGAAATTTAGACAAGTTTAACGTAAAGTTACTTAATATTCGCTGTACTAGTACAGCGAATACTAACGCCTGCGCTTTTTCACCGGTTTCTTTTTTGCCAGTTTGCGCGGCGTGATGAGGCACTGTTTCCCAAAACCGATTAAATCTTCCCGCCCTGCCTTTTGCAGGGCTTCTTTTACCAGTTCATAATTTTCCGGATTGCGGTACTGGAGCAGCGCGCGCTGCAGCGCCTTTTCATGCGCGCTCCGCGGAACATATATCTTCTTCATCGTACGCGGGTCGAGTCCGGTATAGTACATACAGGTGGAAATCGTCGACGGTGTCGGATAGAAATCCTGTGCCTGTTCCGGCATATAACCGAGGTCGCGGATGTATTCCGCCAATTCTACTGCCTCTTTCAGCGTGCATCCGGGGTGTGACGACATGAAATAAGGTATTACATATTGTTTCTTTCCGGTCAGGCGGTTGACACGCGCATACCGTTTCAAAAACCGCTCATATACGGCATGCGGAGGTTTTCCCATCGCCTGCAGCACACTGTCCGACACATGTTCGGGAGCGACCCGAAGCTGTCCGCTGATATGGTCGTTACACAGTTCCCGCAAAAAGGTATCGTCGGAATCCGCCATCACATAATCGAAACGGATACCGGAGCGCACAAAAACTTTTTTTACTGCGGGCAGTTGTTTCAGTTTCCGCAGAAGTTTTATATAATCTTTATGGCTTGCTTTCATGTTGTTACACGGCTTTGGAAACAGACATTGTTTCTTGCGGCAGACTCCTTTTGTCATCTGTTTCCCACACGCCGGCTGGCGAAAGTTTCCGGTAGGCCCTCCCACGTCGTGTATATAGCCCTTAAAGTCCTTCTCCTGAACCATGTTTTCCGCTTCTTGTAAAATGGATTCATGACTGCGGGACTGCACGATACGCCCCTGATGGAACGTGAGGGCGCAGAAATTACATCCTCCAAAACATCCGCGGCAGCTCGTGAGACTGAAACGGATTTCCTGAATGGCCGGCACACCGCCAAGTTTCTCATAGTCCGGATGATATGTGCCGGCATACGGATAGGCATAAATATCATCCATCTCCTGTGTCGTCAACGGTTTGGCGGGAGGGTTTTGCACGACAAGTACTTTATTTGGATAGGCCTCTACTAATGGTCTTGCAGTAAAGGAATCGGTATTCTCGTATTGCGTCATAAAACTTTCCGCATATTTTCTCTTGCTTTTTACAATCTCTTCAAACGAGGGCAGCAGAACCGGCTCATAGGCAGAAAGCTCCCCCTCTTTTGTCCGGTAAACAGTACCGGCAATAAACGTAATATCCCTTACCGCCATGCCGCTGTCAAGCGCTTCCGCTATCTCTAATATACTGTGCTCTCCCATCCCGTAAGATATCAAATCTGCGCCCGAATCAAGCAGGATAGAGCGTTTCACCTTATCCGACCAGTAATCATAATGCGCCAGACGGCGCAGACTCGCCTCAATGCCTCCGATAATAATCGGCGTCTTTTTATATGTGCGGCGAATTAAATTGGCATATACAATAGTTGCATAGTCCGGTCTTTTCCCCATCTTCCCTCCCGGCGTATAGGCGTCTTGACGACGACGCTTCTTTGCCACCGTATAATGATTTACCATAGAATCCATATTGCCGCCGCAGACAAGAAACCCCAGACGCGGTTCTCCCAGTACTGCAATACTGCTCTCTTCACGCCAGTCGGGCTGTGAAATGATTCCCACCTTAAAGCCGTGAGCCTCCAGATGCCGGCTGATAATGGCCGGGCCAAACGAAGAATGGTCGACATAGGCGTCGCCAATAACAAAAACAAAGTCGCACTGACGCCACCCCCGCTTTTTCATATCCTTTTTTGAGACAGGTAAAAATGCAGCGTTTGCTTTCATATGCTCCCTCCTATGACTCGCTCTCATCGGTTTGGCGGAAGAAAGAGACAACTTCTCTCGCCGCCTGTTCGTTCATTTCCGGCAGTTCCATCAGTTCTTCCAGCCCCGCTTTCCTGATATCATCTAGTGAATCAAAATGACGCATCAAGGCCTTTCGTCTCGCAGGGCCAATGAACGGTATGTCATCGAGCACCGAATGTACCTGTCCCTTGCTCCGTATCTGCTTATGATATTCTATCGCAAAGCGGTGCGTCTCATCCTGTATCCTCGTTATCAAACGAAATCCCTGCCCGTGAGTATCTATCGGAATTTCCTTATTTTGGAAGTAAAGTCCTCTTGTCCGATGGCGGTCATCTTTCACCATTCCGCACACGGGGACTATAATGTTAAGATTTGACAGTACTTCCTCTGCTATATTGACCTGACCTTTACCGCCATCCATGAAAATAATATCCGGCAGTCTGCCAAATGAATCCAGCTCCGACAGCCCCCCGCGCCTGCTGTGCTCAAACCGCCTCGTCAGCATTTCGCGCATCGCTCCGTAATCGTCCGGCCCGCTGACAGAGCGAATGCGGAACTTTCGATAATCGCTTTTTTTTGCTTTTCCGTTCTCAAATACGACCATGGAGCCGACCGTTTCAAAACCGTTAATGTTAGAGATATCATAAGATTCTACACGCTTTAAGCCGTCCATTTCCAGCAGCTGCTGTATCTCCTCCATAGCGCCGACCGTACGGGCTCTCTCCTCCTTGAGCTTCTCTGCGTCTTTGATAAGAACCAGCTCCGCATTTCTCTTTGCCAGCTCTAGCATGCGCTCCTTTTGCCCGCGCTTCGGATAGCGGAAATACACTTTGTATCCCCGCTTTGTTGACAGCCATTCGAGAATGGCTGCCGCGTCCTCCACTTCTTCCTCCATCCATATTTCCTTTGGCACATAAGGCGTTCCGGCATACATCTGTTTTACAAAGGCGGACAACACCGCCGAATCACTCTCTTCCTTTACCCCTGTGAGATAATAGTGCTCCCGCCCGAGCATTTTACCGCCGCGGATGAAAAAGACCTGTACAACCGCCTCGTCGCCGCCTCTTGCCATCGCCACAATATCCCTGTCTTCATTGTCTGACGAAGTAATCTTCTGACGCTCCGTCACCTGTTTGACACTTTGAATCAAATCCCGATACTGCGCCGCCTCCTCAAACTTCATTTCCGCCGCCGCCTGCTGCATTTTCTCTGTCAGTTCCGACAAAATCTCCCGCGTATCGCCTTGCAGAAACTTAAGCGCCTTTTCAAAACCGGCGCGGTATTCCTCTTGTGAAACAGCGCCCTGACAAGGAGCTTTGCACTGGCCTATCTGGTGATAGAGACACGGCCGTTCCTTACCGATATCCCGCGGCAGCACTTTCCGGCAATTGCGCAGATGAAAAAGTTTATTTACAAGTTCTATCGTATCCCGAATGGCTTTGCTGCTCGTAAACGGGCCAAAATATTTGCACCCGTCACGCTTCATCTGGTGCGCAAAAAGAAGCCTTGGATAGGCTTCCTGAATCGTTGCTTTCAAGAACGGATAAGATTTACCATCCTTTAACATCGTATTGTAGCGGGGAGAATGCTCCTTAATGAGATTACACTCCAGTACAAGAGCCTCCAGCTCGCTATCCGTTACAATATATTCAAACCATGCGATTCGCTCAATCATACGCTCAATCTTCGGCGAGACATTGCGGCTCTTTTGAAAATATTGGCGAACCCTGTTTTTAAGGCTTACTGCTTTCCCCACATAAATAATCTCATCGGATTTATCATGCATGAGATAGACTCCCGGCTTTGCCGGCAGTTTCTTTAATTCCTCTTCCCGATTAAACACATCTACCAATCCTTTATAAATCGTTCGATAACATCGACCAGACCGTCCTCGTCACAGGAGGGGGCGATATAATCGGCCAGTTGCTTCAGTTCTTCCGGTGCATTATCCATGGCAACACCGAGTCCCGCATATTCAATCATCGGCAAATCGTTAAAGCCGTCTCCACAGCAGACAATTTGACTTCTGCGATACCCAAGCCGCTCTAAAAGCTTGGAAACGCCGTAAGCCTTATCGACACCAAGCGGCATCATTTCCAGATAAAAGCCCTCTGAGCGGTATACCGATAATCTTCCCTCAAAGTCTTTGGCCGCTTTCGGCTCTAATGCCTCCAACTGCTGCGGATTGCCTGTGAGAATAACCTTATTGCCGTCAAAGGTCACGTCTCTGTGGAAGTCTTCCGGCACCCATATCGGAATATCACATCCCTTGGCATCCATGACGATATACTCGTCGGTATCGCTGTGAGATACGATTTTTCCCTCGTTATATGTCAATATTCCGGTTTTCTCTTGTACGGAATAATCATATAATTCATGTATCATTCCTTTCGGCAGCGGAATATCATAGATTACCTCGCCGGTCTGAAAATTTGTTATCCTGCCCCCATTAAAGGAAATAATATAGCCGCCGTATTCATCCAGATGAATCTCTTTTGCCTGATGTCGAATCCCCTCCGTGCAGCGGCCGGACGCAATCGCCACCCTGATACCATTTTCCTGACATTCCAAAATGGCATCGCGGGTAATATCGGAAATCTGCTTATGCGAATTGACAAGCGTGCCGTCTACGTCCAATACCAAAAGCTCATATGCCATTACTCTTCTCCCTCTTTGTTCTCCACTTCATTTTCCGCTTCGTTTTTCTCCTGCTTTTCTTCTTCCTCTTCTTCCTCGACAATCTTACCCTCTGAATTTCTTTTCTTTAATTTGATACCGGTAATTTCCTCATAAATCTCAACAAATTCTTTGCCGGTAATCGTCTCTTTTTCAATCAGGTGCGCCGCCAGCTTATCCATCACTTCCTGATGTTCTTCAATACAGGAAACCGCTTTGTCATAACATTGATTTAAAATCTCCATAACTTCTTCATCAATAGCGCTCTCCGTCACCTCGCCGCAATTTGACACCGGACGGCCGTCCAGATATCTGCTCTGTATCGTCTCCAGACCAATCATGCCGAACTTCTTACTCATACCGTATTGCGTCACCATGGAACGTGCAATCGAAGTCGCTTTCTCGATATCGTTCGACGCTCCTGTCGTAATATCGTCAAATTTCACTTCCTCAGCCGCACGGCCGCCCATCAGCGTAGTAATTTCAGAGATTAGCTCCTCTCTCTTCATCAGATATTTCTCTTCTTCCGGCACCTGCATTACATAGCCGAGCGCCCCCATCGTGCGGGGTACAATGGTAATCTTTTGCACCGGCTCGGTATTTTTTAATTTCGTTGCCACTAACGCATGTCCAATCTCGTGGTAGGCGACAATCTTCTTCTCTTCCTTGCCGAGTATGCGGTCTTTCTTTTCTTTTCCGGCGAGAACAACCTCTACCGCCTCAAATAAATCTTTCTGGCCGACTACGTTCCGTCCGTCCTTTACAGCCATTATCGCCGCCTCATTAACCATATTTGCCAAATCTGCTCCGACTGCTCCCGACGTCGCCAGAGCAATCTCTTCCAAGTCGACGGTCTCATCCATCAGCACATCATGGGAATGTACTTTCAGGACGTCCACGCGCCCTTTCAAATCCGGCTTCTCTACTATAATACGGCGGTCAAAACGCCCCGGGCGGAGCAATGCCTTGTCCAAAACTTCCGGACGGTTCGTCGCTCCGAGAATGATAATTCCCTTGGAAGAATCAAAGCCGTCCATCTCCGACAGAAGCTGATTCAACGTCTGCTCGCGCTCATCATTACCGGCGCCAAACTGGCCGTCGCGGCTCTTACCGATGGCGTCAATCTCATCAATAAAGATAATACACGGCGCCATCTGCGTCGCCTGTTTAAATAAATCACGGACACGGGATGCACCGACACCGACGAACATCTCTACGAAATCCGAGCCGGAAAGAGAGAAAAACGGAACTCCCGCTTCTCCTGCCAGCGCCTTTGCCAACAGCGTCTTACCGGTTCCCGGAGGGCCTACGAGAAGAGCTCCCTTTGGCAGCCGGGCGCCAATCTTTTTATATTTTTCCGGGTTTTTCAGAAAATCAACTAATTCTGTCAGCGATTCTTTTGCTTCTTCTTCGCCCGCCACATCTGAAAAGGTTACTCCGGTCTTTTTCTCCACATACATTTTGGCATTCGACTTGCCGACGCCGCCCATAAGACCGCCGCCTTTGGTCGCTGAGCGCATAAAGAACCACAGCAGCACCCAGAGCCCTATAATCGGCAGTAAATACGACAACAAAAAGTCCATGATACCGGAACTGCTCGGAATCTCCGCACTAAACTCCACGCCATATTTATTCAATAAATCCTGTACTAATTTTTCATCATTGACATAGCCGGTATAATACGTCACCGTCAACATGGCAACTTTCTCTTCCTTTTTCGGCTCAATATAAATCATGTTGGATTTGAACGTAACTTTTTTTACCTGTTCTTTTTTCAACATTTCGATAAATTTTGTATAGGAAATCTCTTTCTCCGTATTTCTCTGTATTTCCGAATTTAGAAAGAAAATCAAACCGATGGCAAACATTGCCGCCATAATACAGATGGCTATATTCGTGCGGTTTCTTTTCTTCCTGTTCGGATTACGGTCGTTTCTATTGTTTTTATTATAATCCATTTATTCGTATCCTTTCGTTATTGCGAATCTTTTCCAATTAATAAGTATAAAAGATTTTGTAATATAAATCAATGGTTAGTATGTGAAAGATTAGTGAATTTGACTCTTGCAACCATTTCCTAAAAAGGGTATACTTAGAACATATTTGTTTTTTTATTTCACATTCATTACCGAAATCGTTTAGGAGGAAAAATATGGCTGTAAAGTACGTTTTTGTAACAGGCGGCGTTGTTTCCGGATTGGGAAAGGGAATTACCGCTGCTTCACTTGGCAGACTTTTGAAAATGCGCGGGTACAAAGTGACAATGCAAAAATTTGACCCGTATATCAATATAGACCCGGGAACTATGAATCCCATCCAGCACGGAGAGGTATTTGTCACCGACGACGGAGCCGAAACAGACTTAGACCTCGGTCATTATGAGAGATTTATCGACGAAAGCCTGACAAAGCAAAGTAATGTCACGACCGGAAAAGTATACTGGTCGGTTCTCTCCAAAGAACGACGCGGAGACTACGGCGGCGGCACCGTACAGGTTATCCCTCATATTACGAACGAGTTGAAAAGCCGCTTTTACCGCAACGACGGCATCAAAGAAACGCAGATTGCGATTATTGAAGTAGGCGGTACGGTGGGAGATATCGAGAGTCAGCCATTCCTCGAGGCCATCCGCCAGTTCCAGTTGGACGTCGGCCATGAAAATGCTATTTTGATTCACGTAACGCTTGTGCCTTACTTAAAGGCTTCTCAGGAATTAAAGTCCAAACCGACACAAGCAAGCGTAAAGGAACTGCAGGGTATGGGTATTCAGCCGGATATCATTGTCTGCCGCACGGAAATTCCGTTGGACAAAGCCATTCGCGATAAGATTTCTCTTTTCTGTAATGTGCCAAACAGTCAGGTTATCCAAAACCTTGACGTGGAAACGTTATATGAAGTTCCACTGGCTATGGAAAAGGAACATCTTGCCGAAACCGTATGCAAATGCCTGCATTTGGATTGTCCGGAGCCGGATATCAAAGGCTGGGAAGATATGGTTGAATCAATTAAGACGCTGAATAAAGAAGTCACCGTGGCGCTTGTCGGAAAATACACCGCGCTGCACGATGCCTATATCAGTGTCGTGGAGGCGCTCAAACACGGCGGTTTTGCCCACAACGCGCAAGTGAATATTAAATGGATTAATTCCGAAAATGTGACAACAGAAAATGCGGCTGACTACTTCCGCGACGTCAGCGGCATACTTGTTCCCGGCGGATTCGGCGACAGGGGAATCGATGGTAAGATTTACGCCATTCAATATGCCCGCGAGAATAATATCCCATTCCTCGGACTCTGCCTCGGAATGCAGCTATCGCTTGTGGAATTTGCCCGCAACGTCATCGGCTGGAACGACGCCCACAGCGCGGAGCTTGACCCGTCGACCACACATCCGATTATTCATTTGATGCCAGACCAGAATGGCGTTGAGGATATTGGCGGCACATTACGTCTCGGCTCTTACCCGTGTGTGCTTGTCAAAGGAAGCAGGGCATATGAACTCTACAGTGAGGAGACGATACACGAACGCCACCGCCACCGCTATGAAGTGAATAACTACTATCGGGATGATTTTGAGAAAAACGGTATGTCTCTCTGCGGCCTGTCTCCGGACGGACGCATTGTGGAAATGGTTGAACTCCCTACCCACACGTGGTTTGTCGCCACACAGGCACATCCGGAATTTAAGTCCAGACCAAATCATCCGCACCCGCTATTCAAAGGCTTTGTCGGTGCGGCGATTGATTTTCAAAAATAAATAAAGACAGAATCAAAAAAGGTGCAGCTAACAGGCTTGCACCTTTTTTCCGGCATAATCATATTTAACTGTCTATTACTTCGCTAAGTTCTGCCATCGCTTCCGTTAAAAGTTTCTGCAAATGCACTAAATTATCATAACATGCTACCTGCTTTCTTCTTGCAATCGCCTCTTCTGAGTCTTCCTGTTCATCAGCATAAATAATGTAATCGGGGTCTACTTTTAACGCTTCCGTTAATCTTCTCAGCGTCCATACCGAGAAACCTTTTTTCCCTGTCTCAATCTCGTATATAAATGATACAGAAATATTAGCCGCTTCTGCAAGTTCTTCCCTTGTCATCTTATTTTTCAACCGTAATCTTTTGATACGCTTGCCAACAAGCGCATTATTCATATGCATTTTTTACCCTCCTATCATTTGTTTTTCTTGTTGAATTTTTTATTGAAACTATTGAAACAATTCTATTTTTCAATTATATATCCACTTTGGCAGGAATTGGGTATATATCACTAAAGCGTTATTTTTTCGACATTAATTTCCATATTCCCAACAAATACTATACTGTTACTGTTTTTGATACAAAAAATAACACGGTTAGTAATATATGTCCATTCCTCTTGTTCTTTCTGTTATGGTGATATCGCTGTGAAGCATTTGCTCTGCTAATATATACAGCAGCTTGGAGGGTTGCAGTTGTGGAGAAAAAATTTAAAGCATATCTGCAAGATGAATTTCAATTCAGTTCTTTAGACGCAGGCAGAATTATTTATGCTATTAAAGCAATTTTTTCTGAATTGAGTAAACTACTTATCGCATTATTGGTAGCGCTTCCTTTGGGGTATGCCGATGAAGTACTGATTGCAACTATCGTCCTGCTATCCATACGATGCAACAGCGGAGGATTACATTTTTCCCACTATATAAGTTGTTTCTTATTTACTTCCGCTTTTTACGTTATGGCAATTGCTCTCTCCAGATACCCTTTGTCCAACGGCTATCTGGCGCTTGGACTGTTACTTTCATTGGGAATATTTTTAATCACCGGACCAATTACTTCCGTTATGCGTCCCCGATTAACAGCGGCAGAAGTAAAAAAATTTTCACACCGTGTAATTATTCTTCTGCTCGTTTATTCCAGTTTACTGATCTTGTTGGAAACACTGCCTTATAGAGAACTTATCTATTGGGTAATTGTGTTACAAATATTTCAATTATTATGTGCAAAAATTGCACGGAAAGGAGAAATCTATGAAAAAACTGTTTACACCAAAAATGTATAAGTTGTGCACGCTTTGCTTAGCTTTGACAGCTATTATAACGATAAAACATCCTAGCTTTATTTTCTTTGGCGAGCCAAAGCTTCCGACAGAATAAGATTAACAATAAGAGAAAGCACTCCATCACAGAGTGCTTTCTTTCATTATTATTGAAAAACAAATGTAGTTTTGTTCTTCCTGATTCTGATTTTCTACTGCTAAATCTATTTTATATTTCTGAACTAATTTTCTTACGTGATACAAACCAATTCCTCGTCCTTCTCCTTTTGTGCTATATCCGTCCTCAAACATCTGCTGTATTTCCTGATTCTTCATCTTTCTATGCGGGTTGGCAACCCGAACTATGATGCCATTCTCATATTTTGCTTCAATATACAAAAACTCCTTCTGCTCCGTCGCTATCATGTCCTGAATCGCATTATCTAAAAATGTTCCCAATATCTCAATCATATGTATATCATCAATGTCGCAGTTTGCCAAACTGCATGAAAGTTTCATCCTGACTCGCAGTCCCGCTTCCTGTGCCTCCGCTATCTTTTCAAAAATATGTGCAAGAATAATCGGATTCTCTAACACCAGTACATCCGTGGGCATTTCATAATCAACCAGCTTACCTAAATACTTCTTCTGTTCCTCAACAAGTGTGTCATAATCATTGTACAACCTATGTAGCGAATAAACGACATCCACCTGATTTCGGAATTTGTGCTGACGTCTTTTCATTTGGTCAATGACACTACAGAACGCATCAAAGTACTTTTTTCGAATCTTCTCCTCGTACCGATATCTCATTAGCCGGACTACTAACAACCACATTAATACAACACAGACAGTAATATAAATGTAATCACCTAAGTCAAGATGCATTGTCATTTTCAAATCAATAATAGCTGTACACATTAAAATCAGACTAAAAAGTACAACTGCTATATAGGTGACTTCTGTTTTCTTACACCAGTTTTTCAAATGCTGAATTGGAATACATCTTGCCACAGCAAAACAAAGAATTACACTGCATAACGAAGCAAATAGATTATTCATTATATCCGATAGCCATCCATGCATCATAAATGCAAAAGGAAAAAAGCTTACTAATTCTACAATGCCGACTAAAATTATACATAGTATTAACGTAATCAGACTATTTTTCCATGATTCATTATAAGACCACTTTATATATAGCAGAAACAGCAGATAACTCCCTGTCGTCAAAGTATCCGGCAGCATAAGAATATAAGCAACTGTTGCCACTATAAATATAGAAGTCTTAAAAATCGGAATTGTCTTCTCTTTCCCCACCAACCCATTCACTACAAAAGTACTACTTAATAATTCTAAAACAGTAGTCGTTGCTAATAGTAAATACGTTATTTTCATTTCTCTAGTACCCTCGTTTTATGTATGCTTCATACTCATTACGAAAGCGCTTTTTCATAACGGAGCCCATACTGACCGGTTCTTTTATCCCTTTCAGATAAATAAATTGATTGACATAGTCAACAGACTCTATGTGGGCAATATTAACTGCCACCCCCTTTAACGGGGAAAGAAAAATAGAGTCTCTGACTTGTTCTAAAAACCGCTTTAATGTCAGGTTTGGAACTTCAATACATTCTTCCGCAGTATAAACATACATTATCCTATTTTGATTCAGTACATATCGGATTTCAGTTACATCAATCGGAAAGCAAATCCCATTGTTTCTTAAATAAATACGTTCCGGCAATTTGGATGCTTTCTCGCCACGATTAAGTATCTCGCTGACAATCCTTTTAATCCGCTCTTCATCTATTGGCTTTTCAATATAATCATAGCAATGTACACGGTGCAGTAAATCAACCTCTAATCCTGCAATGCTCGTAATAAAAACAACTTCTGCCGAGCAGGAAGCACATTCTCTGATTCTCTCCACAAAGCTGATTCCTGAAAAGTCATTTTTCTCCTTTGGACAAAGAATAATATCCACCAGAAATAAATCTATCCGGTGCATCATTGCGCAGCCGAAAGCTTCCTCCTGATTCGAGAAAGCAAATACATTTACTTTCTGCTCCAAAGATTTCAGTATCTTAACCAACCTGTTCCGTGTGTGTTCGTTATCCTCTAATACAAGTATCTGTTTCATTTCATTTTCCCAAACTATCTTTTAACCCATGAATAAATTCAACTATTTAATAGAATGTATTCTGATTCCAAAAATTTCCAATATTATTATACATTATTTTGCGTTTCTTTTCAACGATACTTTATCAACTGTTTTATTCTCCCCATTACGCTGTACTATACTCTGGCATTCTAGCACCCTTTCCGCTAATGGAAGCGGACTTATAACTGCAAAACTTAAAGTGCGTGGGAAAACCATCTAATCCCAATCCAGCTCTGCCTCTTTGTCCCTTTCCAGTGTATGCTTCCATTTAACCGTTCCATCTAAACTCATACAATACAGAACATCCTGACGCTTCTCCGGTTGTTCATCCCAGTAGCCATGTCGTAACTCTTTTACATATATCCGGTCCTCCATACACTGGACTGACATCAACTTCTTATCTCCGATACGAATATCCTGTCCGGTCTTTTTATCTATTCGGTGTAATTTATATTTTTTATCCAAATAAAAGATATATTTTTTATTGCTGGAAAATATAATTTCACCACCATTCAAATTCCTCAGTGCATTTTTCAACAGCGGCTGCATTTTCCCACCCTTGCGCGGAATTGCCATGTCCTGACAATAAATATAATCGTTATCCACCGACAGGAGAACACTGTCATACGAAGAAGTTGAATATCGTACATATGCTTTTTTTCTCTTGTATCGTATCAGGTCCGTCTGCTCTCGGGTCTCCAAATCAAACATATACAAAGATACTTCTTTCCCCTTTTGCTTTCCATACAATATTTTCCCGTCTGCAAATGTCAGGTACGGTTTCGCTTCATTCATCTGTTCTGTACAGGTCATTTTATTTTGCTGCTCTATGTTATCCAAATTCCGGCTTATCAGAAAAGCTCCCGGTTCGTATTCTCCTCCCGCTTCCCATTGCACGTCTTCTCTGGAATCATAGTACATGCTTCCCCTATAAAACATGATATCGTCGACATTGATTCTTTTGTCACCTACATTACCGAAATCTGCACAATTCTTCAGCAATACTTCGACGCTTTCTGTCTCCAAATTAATCCGGACAATATCATATGTAATATTTTCCACATCAAAAGTCACCGGATGTTCCTCCACATGCATAATATTAGCCAAAAAGTCCTCACCGGCTTTTGCAAATCCTACTACGTCTCCCTCTTTTATAAAAAAATGTCCTACTACAACCCTTTTGTCCTGATATATCGTATATTTACCTCCTCCGCCCACGTGTAAATAGTAATAGTGTCCATCAGAAATTTGGGAAGCTGTAATAAAATCAGATGAACAAACACCAATTCCTGCATCTGTCTCATCCAAGTCGCCCAGCCTCAATTTACGCTTCTTTCCTGTTTCGTCAATCACAACAACGCCTTTTATTCTTTTTTTACTCATTGTTGAAGACGCAGAATTAGCTGGCTTCTCTGTCTCAGCCGGTTTCTCTGTCTGAGTCGTTCTCTCTGTCTGAGTCGTTCTCTCTGTCTGATTCTGTTGGGATATATTGTTTTCTTTCCGCCCACATCCCCCCGCGGAAACAGCTAGTAGTGTAAATAGAATAAGACATACCGCATATTTTCTTCTCATCATAATCCCCTCCATAATAATAGTAACAAAAGGCACCGAACTTTAGTTAAAAAGATTTTTGAGATACTCTGCCGATTTGTTTATTGCTTCAGTATATCGAGGATTTTCCTCCTTTGAATCGAATTTACCTCGCCACCCCCATTTGTTAGTCTTATAGCCATGAGCAAAACTCCACACATTCAATATTTATGCGGATTTGCGAGGTCTGGCAACCTCTTTTATTACTCTCAGAACTTTTGGTTCTGTATTTATAGTAACAACCTTGATTTATCTTTTGTTCAGGAATATCCCAAAACCGGGCGCAAAGACTTTTCCAATCATTCCATGATTTTAGTCTTAATTGTTATGAAATCGCAGACCCTTCCTCATTTCATAGCGGTTGACCGCGACCAGCTGGTTTCCGTTTCTGTCGTTTTTATAGAGGACGACAGTGTCTTGTCCCGTGTTTGTATTCAAGGTATCGGTACGGAGCAGTTCATCGTTTTTGTTGTATTTATAAGCGGTTACTTTATTGCCAGCTTTCATTTCTTTGCGGTTATTGTTGCTGTCGTCGGTGTAGGAAATGTCCTCACTGCCTGTCTTTGCTTATTTTGTAATCCATCCTATCCAAGCCATAGGCATAGATTTTTCTTGCTGCTGACGGTGAGCTGATACATTTTTCTGTCACATTTCCAGTATTGTCATGCCCTGTTGTGGTACTCTGAATCTCTAACTGTCTGCATACTCTACATTAACAGAATTTATCCGATATGATATTCCCCAAAAATGGGTATCCGCAGTATAGACCTGATTATTCATTATCAACATATCCCCATCTTCGGAATGCTCTTCCCCTTTTGGTATCTTTACTTTATGCAATGTCTCCTCTTGTTCATCATATATATACAGTTTTAATGCCTCTGTCGCAAAAACTAATTTTCCCCCTATGATACATGCTCTTTCAAAACGCTTCCTGAATCCCTTTCTGTTCAGGTCAATTGTTTTCACCTCATTCCATAACCGGTCAAATTTATGCAGAATGTTTCCGTCTGAATAAATATATACATACTCATTATCATTTAACAGAATATCTGCATTCTTGATTGATATATTTTCCACCTTATTAGTTTGAAGATTTTTTACATACACCTTATCTGTTTCATCTGATAAGGTATACACCAATTCATCATCTCTAATCAAAAAACTGCCTACATTTTTAACTTGGATTTCTTTCTTGTCACTGTCAGCTTTTTGTAAGACCAGATTTCCTTTATCGGAAAAATATTTTTTGCCATTATACTCCTGAACATTAAAACAATTAAATGAACTTGTCCCCTGTTCTGGCGTAATGCTCATATAATTCGCATCAAACAGTTCACTTAGACTATGAGGTTCCCATAAAAAACGTAATATGTATACGATAAATATCAGTATGACACCTCCTATCAAGATATATTTTGCTTTTTTCATGGTATAATACTTCCCTCTTTTAAATATTCGAACACACTATAAGATTGATAAATAAGCGCTTAAACCAACCTGCTTTCTGTCCGCTTTGCTCTGTCAGACACTGTCTATAAATTTTGTGTTATTTTTGAAAAAAAAGCGGCGGCTGAGAAGCGCACCGCAAAGAACTAAAGTTCTCTAAGAATCGCTATGCGGTTCCTGCTCCGCACAGGGGAAATTTTCCTATAAGAAAAAATAATTCCATCCGGAAACACGGTTTGTATCCGGATGGAATTATTCCTGTCTTATGTATTTTAGGTAACTCTGTCATTCGTAAATGCTTTGCGGGGTACTTTCCCCTGCATCCGGTTTTTCTTTTGTTTTTCATTCTTTGTTATATATATCTATCTTATCAGACTCCAGTATTTTTTGACAGAGGCGATAGCAATAAATAGTTTCGCAATTGTAAGGCACCATTACAGAAACACCCGAATCCTCATTCTTTGCCACTTGTATGAATTGTTTCGTATCCAAGTGCAATTTTACAATATAATATTTGTTGCATTATTCATTTTTTTAATGACACCAAATAAATTTCTTCTATTGAATAAGAATGTTCTCATTTTTACCCTCACAATAAAGTACCTTATTAATTTCGTATATTCCATTTTCGTTATAAACATACTTAATAATAACACTTGAATTGCTTCCTAAATTATAATGCGCCTCTGACTCTGGAAAATTAGCGGTTCCTTTCCATATATCAGGTAACTCACAATTCAGGGCTACTATGGTCTCCTCTTTTGTCATACCTTTAGTAAGTACAAAAAAATCAATAACTTCACAATTACTATTCCTTTTTCGCTTTCTAATAGTACTGCCATCCTCCTTATCAAAAACTATTTCGAAATATTCATCATTCGTCCTATCATTACCAATAGAAAGTGCTTTTCTTAAAGAGTTATCCGAATTCTTTGCAAAACATAGCGCTGTATTGTACCCTTTCACTGTACCTCCCCTTTTTATAAAATCAATAATTTCTTGATTAGACAAACTATTTTTCAATGCAGACTTTACATCCGTCCAATTTTGATAATATATGTACTTTCTTGTAACTTCATCTTCTGAAACCGAAAATTTTTTTGCAATTTCTTCTATTTCAATTGCATCCAATTTCACTTTATAAGAGTTTTTTAATTCTATACTTAAATAGCAAATAATACCTAATGTAAGTAATAAAGCCAAACACAAAAAAATTATTAATTTAATTGTTAAACTACATTTAATTGTCATTTTTTGTTTATCACCATCCATATTTTTCTTGTATAATCCAATCATTTTAATTGGATTTCCTCCTTTCTCCCACATTCTTCTGGGAAATTCAATCCTTATCTGATATATTAACTTAAGCACTATAAATTATTTTTTAATGGCCATTTATTGTTTGCCACTTTCATTATGAAACAGTAGTTTTTATAGCTCCTTTTCAAGGTTATCTCTCTCGCTATAGGATATGATTCCTAATTATGGTTTCTTTACATAATAATATCCTGCAAATTCTGTATATTCATTCTTTATATTGGTAGGATACTTCTTTCTCTTGCGAACCCAAGTAGCACCAGGTTTATCAGACCATTTTCCATCCCTGTTTAGCCTGTACCAATGATAATCCTTACCGGGATTTATTACTAAAGCCACAATATATGATTTTTTTACAACCTTTTTATACTTTTTTTTATTTTTCCTAGTTACTTTATAAAACTTAACTCCAAGAATTTTCATATCTGATTTTACCGCATCTAAAATATCTCTTTTATAATAATTAGTTAGCATATTACCGGAAAACATTCCCGGCTGCATTCCCCATATTGAATAGTTATTCCATGGTGCGAATTCCTGTTTGGTTTTGGGATTCTTACGATAATTAAATGCATATGCATAGCAATTCGTTCTATACTGAACCTTATCATCTGGTAAAATATACATTCCTGTTGGAGGTCCATACAGTTCAATTGGCTCAACTTCTTCATCTCCATCATTCCATAGTTTTGAATTATATTTAGGTGCATTTTTTTAAGCTTGTCTATTTCTCCTTTTTCAAATTTAGTTGTTTTTCTATGCCCGCTCGGATCCCACGCATTCACCCCATCATTTTCACAGTAAGTATACAGATGCAAACTCTCCGGCTCATCTGCCTCTCCGGTATAGGTATCTCGTGTCAGAAATCTCCCCTGTTCCGGCTGATAGTACCTTGCCCGCAGATAGATTTCTTCAGTCTCTTTATCATAGTACTCTCCGCAGTAGCGGAACGGGTTATCATCTTTCCCATCCGGCTTTATTTCATTCCCAAAGGAATCATACTCATAAGTTCTGATGACTGCTCCACTCGCGTCTGTAAGCTGTACCACATTTCCATGCGGGTCAGTCACGTAATACTGTTTTTCGGTGCCGGTTCCTTTATCAGCATATACAAGGTTACTGCCATAACCTCGGTCATTTCCACGGATATACCGTTTCTGCACCTTACCGCTTCCGGACAGTTCCATCACCAACTGGTCTCCATCCCAGACAAAGACTGTCTTCTCCCCATTCACGGTCTTACTGGTACGCAGCCCTTCTGCATCGTAAGTAAAGCTTACTTTGTAGTTCTTTGTCAGTGTTTTTGTCAGCTGGTTTAGTGCATTATAATGGTTGACTACGTTGTCGTTCAGCCGGTTGTCTCCCAGCGTCACATCGATATCAACATAAGTGCTGTCTTTCTTATCACTTGGGATTTCATAGCGGTTGACCGTGGCAAGCTGGTTTCCGTTCTTATCATTTTTATAGATGACTACTTTGTCTTTTTCTGTATCGGTGTTTAAGGTGTCGGTACGGAGCAGCTCATCGTTTTTGTTGTATTTATAGGCAGTTATCTTATTGCCGGCTTTCATTTCTTTCCGATTGTTGTTGCTGTCGTAAGTGTAGGAAATGTCTTCCCTGCCGATTTTGGTTTCTTTCTTAATACGCCCCAACAAATCATAGGTATAGGCTGCAGTCTTTTTCGACTTCTTTCCAGCTTTGTCAGTCACATCCGACGTTTTAAAACAAGCACCATACTTAATCCAATCGCGACTTTAATTTTGAACATACTTTCTTTTCCTGCCTTTTATTTTTTATACTTTATCTTAAATTTTTTCGCCTGTTGCTTTCCCTTAGATTTAATACCACGTACGCTCCATGGATATTTTATTTTTTTCTAAAATACATACACATAAAACTTATCACCACTTACTCCAAAATAGCTATTCTTCCCGTCCCCTCCAAGATTTTTTAATAATTTAGAAGAACCTTCCCCACTGTTTCCACCAGTAGTATCACTAGGAGTTTTTGAATTATAATCAGCAACAATAGCAAATGAATATGATTTTATTTTCTTACCTTTCTTTCTTACAACTAAACATTAACTGCCATCGTAATATACATTCCTTTCGGTTGCGGCAACCATATCCATATTTCTTTCAACTTCTTCCTATTGGTAAAATATTTCAACTAAAAATAATCCATATTAATTACCCCTTCTTTTTCTAATTTCTCTAATCCAATGGATGCATAGTAATGGTATGTTCCCTCTACATATGTAATAGTAAAAGCATCTTCCGATACAAAAAAATCTGTACGTGTCCCAACGGTAGGTTTTCCTAATCCCTCGTCATATAACGAAACATTCTCTTGAGATAACATGCATTGATTTAAAAGATCTTCTATATCATCTTCTGACATTTTTCCCATTCTTTTTCTTATATAATCATCTGACTCCTTTTGATTATTATCATATATTGTACCATCAGAGAAAACTGTCTGTCCGTCTCTCAATAAATTGATCAATTTCCTTTCATTTTTTATTAATTCTTTATATGTAATTTTTCTTCCAGTCTGCATGTCAATTGTAATAAACTGATTTACAAATGATGTAAATCTTCCACCAACACTTCTATAAGACAATTCAATTGATAATATTTGATTTGACTGACATTTTACAAGTGGTTTCTTTGACTGATAACCTTTCGAAAATATATTATCATCCATTAACCATGTTACCGCTTCTTTCTTTAAGACATCATTTATTGTCATTTCTAAATCTTGATCACCAAGCTTCTCTACATATGGCACATAAATTTTAAATTTATCCCATTGTCTTTCTTTATATTCAGTATATTTGACAGTATACAACGCAGGAAATTCGGTACTGTTTTCCTTTTGTTCTTTCATTATAAAATTATTAACTGTAAGTAACAAAAGACACAAAAACACACTACTAAGAATAATATATAACCACTTTCTTTTCAAATTCAATTATATCACATCCTTCCAGAGGGTAAACCAATTTTTTATGTCAGATACCATAGAATACTTTCATAGCCTTTTTGTAAGATGCACTTCGATCTTTCCATCCTATTGGTGCCTTATATCTCATATCACCAACTACAATTTTTTTCTTGCTGTAAGAAAATTTCTTTGTCCTTTTTCGCAATGCTGTCATATCGGAATTGAATTGTTCATATTTTTTATCGCCTTTTTCATAAGCCCATCCATTTATAT
>CAJUTM010000019.1 GCA_910589595.1 uncultured Eubacterium sp. | reverse complement strand
GAGTCCCGGGAGGACTTGACCGTATCCATTTCAACCACATGGGTAGGTGGAAGCTGCTGGAAATCACTGTACAGCCGGCCGTGAAACACTTCACGGTCTGTGATCTGTGATTTATGGCATTTGCGGGCCTTAAATTTGACTTTGCGCTTCAGGTCAATGTTGCGGCCGGTAAGCAGGCCGAGTTCTATGTACTGATAGATTGAACGCACGGAAAGACCGAGTTCCGGATGTTCCACAACGATCTGGTAAGGGGAATGTCCCTGCCAGATCAGGGGGGTAACGATGGAATCAATGCGGTGAAGCTCGTTTTTTGAGAGATTGATGCCGGATCTGGAATCCCGGAGTGTTTCACGATATCTGCGGTCTGCAAAGAGCGCATCGTAGTGATACTTATGGGGGATTGTATAACGGGCATGCCCCTTATCACACCCGTTACAGACATAGGGAGCCCGGTCAAGCCTGGTGCATCGTTCCCTCACAAAATCCTTGCAGTGCTGGTTGCATGAGGGGCAGGAGGTGCATTTGATATCGCAGAGTACAATCTTTCCACAGACATTTTTCTTTTGGCAGTGGAAACGGTGGATGCAGAAATTTTTAGCATTCAGGAAAAGTCCCCGTCCGGGATAGAAATCAGATAAGCGGCGGGAACGAACCTCCTTGGAAATGGTGCTTGGATCCTTGCAAAGGCAGCATGCAATCTCCCTGAATGAGATACCGTCATTCAGGGCACGTTCAATGAAAAGTCGGTCAGAAGCAGTAAGGTGCTTATGGTTACCTTGCCTCATACCCCATTTGATAGACATGTAGAACGAATGGTATAATCTATCCAACAGAGTCAGGAGGAAAGGTTATGGCACAGACGTATAGTATCGAATTCAAGGAAGAAGCCTGTAAGCGTGTTCAGGCGGGAATACCTGCAGCACAGGTTGCAAGGGAACTGGGCATTAATGTAAACACCCTCTACACATGGATGTCCCGCTTTAAGGAACATCCCACAGAACCCTTTGTCGGCAGTGGTAACCTCCATCAGGAAGATGCCGAACTGCGTGCCCTCAAAAAACGCATTAAAGATCTGGAAGAGGAAAATGAATTCCTAAAAAAAGCAAGCGCCTTCTTTGCCAAGAACCTGAAGTGATCCGTTATCTTTACATGGAACACAACCGTTCCAAATACCGGATTGCAAAGATGGCGCAATGGCTTCAGGTCTCCAAAAGCGGCTATTATGCATGGCGCAGACGAACACCAAGCGCCCGCCAATTGGAGAATCGCTCCCTTCTGGAACAGATACGCCAGATCCATGAAGCATCCCGCGGGACTTACGGCAGCAAAAAGATCACCCATGAGGTAAACCGGAAGTCAGATGAGCAGTTCAACCACAAACGGATAGAGCGCATCATGCGTGAAAACGGCATCCGGTCAAAAGTCGGTAAAAAATATAAAGCAACAACAAATTCAAAGCACAGCCTTCCGGTAGCAGAAAATATCCTGAACAGGGATTTCAAAGCTGACAGACCCGGACAGAAGATGGTAAGTGACATCACTTATATCCCGACGGATGAAGGCTGGCTCTACCTTGCGGGCGTCATGGATCTGTGCGGGAATAAGATCGTCGGTATATCCATGGACGGGCGTATGACAAAAGAACTTGTGATAGCTGCCCTGAAAGATGCTGTGCGGCATACGCGGTCAACTGAGGGCTGTATCCTGCACTCCGACAGGGGAAGCCAGTATTGTTCCCTGGATTATCAGGCGCTTGCAAAAGAACACGGTTTCATCAGCAGTATGAGCCGAAAAGGGAACTGCTGGGATAACGCCCCGATGGAAAGTTTCTGGGGGAAGCTGAAACAGGAATGGCTAAATGAACAGCATTTCCGAACCAGAGAAGAAGCCAGAGCAGCAGTATTCGAATATATATGGATATTTTATAACCGTAAGCGTATCCACGAGGCAAACGGCTATCTGACGCCGGAGGACTACTACCGTAGACACCAGACAGATTTGAAAGCGGCATAGCAGCTTTTGAATAAGTCGTTACACAGGCACAGCGGGCAAGAGAAAAATCGTTCCACTATCCTGTGAAGATGAAAAAACTAGAAAAAACGAGCAAAATTAAGAACCGGATAGAATCCTTTCGTTTAAGGTGTCTATGCTGGCGGGGACGGGTCACCTGGGATATATTTACTCATGATGTCTCCTTTCACTGCTGTCAGGAACAAAGACATCATAATATGTATGCAGAATTAAATTCAACTTGTGCAGAGGTAATTTCTATCAGGAAAAGAGACGGTAGAATTTACTTTTGCAATTTAGGTAAGTAATTCAATTATTGACTTTTTGTTGTAAGGATAAGGTGAAAAGTGTATAATATGAATAGAAGTATACTTGTAAAAGTAAGGAGATGATTGCTATGACAATGACAAAGGTAGAAATTGATGTGCCAGAGGAAATTGTGCCCTATACAGTGCTGGAGGATAAAGAGGCACAAATAACAAGAAATGCAATGCTGGTCTACCCTTATATCAAAAGTGGCGTCATGTCTCATGGAAGGGCAGCGGAAATGCTCGGGCTCCATAAGATTGACTTGATTACATTGTATGGCAAATTAGGTCTGCCATATTTTGATGAAACGGAAGAAGAATTTGAAGAAGATTTGGCAGTATTGAAAAAATTAAGAGGTGCGACCATATGATTGTTGTTTCAGATACCACGCCGATTATTTCACTGATGAAAGCAGGGCAGTTGGAATTGTTGCAGAAATTGTTTGGTGTTGTCTATATACCAGAGGCAGTATATCGGGAGTTGACAGAGAATGAAGCATTTTCTGAAGAAGCAAAACTGGTACGAGAGTGTGAATTTCTTTTTGTGGAAGAAGTGGACAATGGGAAATCCGTTGCCATTTTGCGGAATTTTACCGGATTAGACGCTGGGGAAAGTGAAGCAATTATTTTAGCAGATGAAAAGAGTTCGGATGTATTGTTGATGGATGAGCATAAGGGGAGGCAGGTTGCTAAGAAAATGGGTATAACAATTACTGGTACGATTGGAATTCTTACACAGGCCTTTGATGAGGGGATGCTGACAAAGGAAGATGTGGAAAGATGCATTGAACAGTTGAAGGAAAATGGGATACGGATAAGTGAAAAGTTGTATCAGAGATTGGGTATGTATGTGGGGTTAGGATAGAACTTATACAGAAAGGCGATAGGAATAGAAGATGTTGATATAATTGATAAAAGTCAAGAGGGAACTAATTAATGAGCACGACAGACGCATAAATGTTATCCATCACCAGACCCCAATACCAAACCTTAAAAATTACAAGTTCATAAGCTGCCCCAGATGTTTTTCGGGATTTGTACCAACGGTATATCGTTTCTTTTCAGACTTAACAGTCTGCTCACTACTTCTATCAACTTTAATATGTTCAGTGACAGCTTCCTTATAATATTCAGATTACAGGTGACCTGTTTCGCCTTTAACGCTAGTACATAATCTGCTCGCTTTTGACCCAGACGCCCCGTTCTCATCTAACACACTGACAATATAGTTGGCTTTCTGAGCTTTATTGGTATTTTTCCTCTAGGTCTTTTTTTTCATGAACAAAAACATACTTTTGCGGTAAGAGCCATTGAAATTTCTGATTTTGATATTAAATCTTTATCAGAGATACTTGGTCATAAAAATGTATCGTTCACGCTTAATGTATATGGGAAGGTAAATAGAAAACAGAAGATTAAATGTATGTATCTCCTTAATGAACTTTTGTAGTGAATAAGTATTTAGATTTTGAAAGAAAGACTGTTACGACAAGTGTTGTGAGCCTGAATTTTTGCATGAAATGTAAGAAAAGTATATTATTTTATGTAAATATGAGTTTTCTTGTTGATAATGGTTTGATAAAAGAATATAATATTTATAAATAAGAGAATTGTATATAGAAAGAGAGGCATCTCCGCATATATGGATAAGAGATTTAAATGGAATATGCTTATTACGTCTTTCATTCCGTTGTGGTTGTCAATTATTGTGGCTGATGTGTGGAGTGTTACGGAGCAAGGCATCAATAATTGGTTATATGAGAAAAATTTTATACAAAATTTAGAATACTTAATTATGGGAAATTGGGTATGTCTAGTTGTGTTATTTGCTAATGTTAATAAGCATATGTTCAATTAATATATTTTTAAGGGATAAGAGTAGTAATGCTGCTCCACCTAAGGTCAAGATAAAAAAGCATTGAGGGCAAACAAACTGTCAGCAGAATATCTATTGGCATATATTTTACCCATGATTGCATTTGATTTTACGGAGTTAAAAAGTGTTGTTCTATTTGCAATATATTTTGTGATGTTGGCATTTTTATGTATTAGAAACAATAATGTTTATACGAATATTTGGCTGGAATTTAAGGGGGTATAAAATGTTTTTGTGCGATTTGGAGGCAGAAAAATCAGGCAGATTATATGAGTATAATGATTGTTTGGTTACAAGCAAAAATAATCTTACTACACAAATTGATAAACAAATGGAATGTTGGGATTTTGATAATTATATTTACGTTGATTTAAGATAGGAGGTACACCATGGATAAGGATGCACTTATAGGAACATTGGAAAATATTTGTTATTATGGAGAAAGCTTTTAGGGAATTGCAAATCATGTTTGCGAGGGAACAAGTCTTTTAATGAATTTTCAAAATATTGGCTTGGAGATGGTATTGTGATAACGAAAATGATATTCCGCAAGATTTGGAATATGTAGAATTAAATGATATTTATTTTAATCAAAATACCGCACGTAAGCTTGATGACAGAGCCCAAAAAGTTATTGAAATAATAGATGAGGCAAAGTTAATCAGCAAGTATAAAATATGCTCCAAATTTAATGATATTGTTCCGGATGTTGACAAGTTGTCAGCCGGTTGCAAAACGGTACTAAATGTACTATATAATCCAGACAAAGTGTTTTGCTTGAAGGAATGTGGAAATAATGCACTGGTTCCTCTTAAAATGACAGCGGTGAATATACAAACTTCTTCGGGAAAGGAAGAGATTTACGATGATGAACAGAGAGATGAGCAAAACGCATTGATTTTAAAATAAGTTTTGGCAGTTGGCTTTTGTAAATTAAAACGATGGGAATTTATTGCATAGCAAAGCTAACGTAAGTCCTAAACCTACGAAAATAAGGTGTTATGGAATTGTTTTCAATCAAGCTGTTCATTTTACTGTTTTTAGTTTTCGATAGGATTGTCCGGAATGGGTAGTGATTGCGGCAACAGCAACAGCTAATAAACTGATATGAGCAAGCGTATTTAAATTTGTAACAGAGGTTTTGTTTCTTACCCACATACGCTCCTGTCCGGTGTTTTTAAATCGGGAATGGTATCGTTCGCATTCTGTACGAAGAGAATAATTACTTTTGAAGTATTTGCTTTCCCTATCAATGGAAAGTCTTAGG
Organism: uncultured Eubacterium sp.; assembly: GCA_910589595.1. GTDB lineage: Bacteria > Bacillota > Clostridia > Lachnospirales > Lachnospiraceae > Eubacterium_F. The sequence goes on along the minus strand of CAJUTM010000019.1, from coordinate 57,659 downwards.
TCATTAGGAAGTGTAATGTATTTAGTACAGCCGCGGTTTTTTTTCCATTAAAAAACTTTGGATGCTGAATCGGGCAGGTGCCGGTTCGCTTGCATGGACAGCAGAATTTTTGCTTTATACGGTTTTGGTCATAACATTTTCCGTCACGGTTCATGGCAAGACCTGCTTCACAGACAGGAACACCAACCGGCAGAAGTTTTATATCTTTTGTGTTCCGGGTATTTAAGGGAATGATATATTCCCCGCCATAAAGTGAATGAACCTGATTATAGATGTTTTTAACGTCATATCCTTTGTCGGCAAGAAAGGTACATTCTTTTATGGATAAAAAGGAATGAGTATCAGCAAGAATATCCAAAGCAACAGAAGAATCAGCAGTATTTGCAGTAGTTGTGAGTTCATAAATGGGAAGACCTGAAATACAGTCAACAAGAACATGATTTTTGTAGCCCCAGTAGAATGTATACTTTTTCTCATCTGTTTGGTTAGAAGAAGTATGTACACCAAGTTTACAATCAGCATCTGCCCTGGGTTGATTATCAGGCTTAAATTTGTTGGATGAAAAAGATTTCGGATTATTCTGCAAAGTGTTTGCAGCAATCGGAGTTGAATCCAAACCAATAAAAGAGGGATCAATAATCCCTTGTTTTGAAAGATAAAGCACCTGGGATTTCATAATAGAGGAAAGCATATCGTTATCAATCTGTTTTAGGAAACGGTCGAAAGTCCAGTAAGATGGTAACGAAGCGGAAATATCAAAACCGCAGTAATGGGCAATAAGAAGGTTATTATTAAGATAATCAACAAGGTCTGTAACCATGGAAAAGCCTTCGCATTTCATAACAATAAACGCACAAATCATGGCGTGGTTAGAAAACCCTTTTCGTCCGGTTTTGGGGAATTCGGGTACAAGGGATAAATCAAGATTCAGAAAAAGCGAATCATAAAACTTTGCAACTGGTTGTGAAGTAAAAAGACGGATGTCTTTTAAAATTTCCTGACGGTAGATAATAATCAGCTCCTTTCGGTGAATTGATTTTGACAACTTAATTATACCATTTGGAGCTGGTTGTTACTATAAATACAGAACCAAAGGTTCTGGGAGTGATAAAAGAGGTCGCCATGTCTCGCAAACCTGCATGAATACTGAATGTGTGGAGTTTTGCTCATGGCTATGATGAACAATTAAAGGAGTGGTGGTGTGATGAAGAGTAAGCCAATTGTAATGGAGCATTTTTCCACAGAGCATACTTCGTTTGTCTTAGATTTTGAATTTACGAATAATATTACAATATTGACGGGAGATTCTGGAACAGGGAAAACGGTCTCCTTTTCATTTATAAAAGAGTGTATGGCGTTGAATCCCGATATTGTTTGTTTAAATTATTTGGATTATCAGAAGAATATTTGTAATATAGGAATTGTGAAAATGCAGAAAAGACTTGTGAAACAGAAAAGTGATTTTACACTAATGTAAAAGGGGAAATGAAAATGCGGAGAAGAACAATGTTTGTATGTCTGCTGATATCAGCTCTGTTTTTGGGAGCGAATGATACATATGCAGGCGATACTATTAGTGCGGCAGGCAGAATTACATTATCAAAGAAGAAACTGATATTAAGGATAGGTGATACTGCAAAATTAAAGGTAAAGAATGCAAAGAAAAGGATAAAGTGGACTTCAAAAAATGTTAAAATTGCAAAAATATCGAAAAAAGGAATTGTAAAAGGGCTCAATGGTGGAAAAACCCAAATTATAGCCAAAATGGGAAAGAGGAAACTGGTATGCAGGGTAACAGTAAAGGAAAAAATAGCAAAGATTGTATATAACAACGAGGTTTTTGATAAAGGAACATATAAAAATATTAAGTGTATCACTTGGAAAATGATTTATCATCATGGGGAAAAAGTCAGCTCGGCAGAAGGGATATCGGCAATCTATAAGATACTTGCCGGAATTTCTTCATTAAAAGATATTACAAATGAAAATCCGATACCTCCCGATGGCGGAACGGTTATAGAATTTGTCATGAAAGACGGCACTGTGGAGACGGTTAATGTTTCGGGGAAAATACATTTTAGAGGCAAATGGTATCAGCCGGAAAATACTGTGAGTGACGCCATTGCGGGCTTGATGAGGAAATATCTAAAATAATAAAGTGTAGAAAGGATAGATGAATATTCAAATGAAAAAGAAAAGAATTTTAACTCGAGAAAGGCTCACTGGAGTATTGTATGGGGCATATGGGTTCCATGGAAAATTCTTATTATAAAATAAAGAGTGGAACGCTTCACAAACGAATGCAGATGTATGGTCTCTGTGACAGTATTTCTAAAAAGGAAAAGAAAAAAGCAGAATACGCGGCTGGTATGTATTGGACGACAAAAAAGATAGGGAAGAAAAAAGTTTCTTATGACGACTGTCAGAAGTGGATGAAAAACTTTACAGCCTCACATAAGAAGATTAAGGTGAAGTATTATAAAAATACAGCTAAAAATAGGAAATCAATGTAAAGAAAATATAATTTTATGCAGAGCAGGAAAGGACAGGTATTGTATGCTGGAGGAAAAGATAGAGGGATATCGGGAGGGAATTGTTGTCAAGGAGGCGTTAGCGGATTGGAACTGCCATGTGGCGGCAACGAATGAAAAGGAAGTGTTCCGCTACATTGAAATATTTTGTGAAAATGGGGTGCGCTATTATGTGTACGAAGATGAAAAGGGCTACGCCCTGTTTGAGAAAAACTTCATGAGCAACCGCTTTACATCCTACCATGAGTTCTGGACGACGGACGAGCTGGCTGTGGAGCAGCGGGGAGCTCTTGAATTGAAATATTATGTCAGACATGATGAAAATGTATACCGGTTTACCCCATTGGAGACTGCCAGAGAGATGTTGAAAGAATATGAGCAGTTTCCTATGCGCGTTACCGTACTGGGACAATATGACAGGGAGGCAAAAAATTTAATATAGGATTAGGGTAGGGTGTGAAAAAGTCCTTTATTTCTTAATGCATTGGCGATATGCACAAAAAACAATATCTTCGCAGCAGGATGCATGAACCATTTCACTGAGCCTCAAACGTGGAAATCGTGTTCAGCAAAGGCTTCCACGATTTCCTGAGTCTCAGCTCCATCGTGCATAATGCTGCTCACCTTATTGTTTTTGTGCATATTGCCAGTTCCCTTAACAAGAAAGGGGCTTTTCGCACCCTAATCAATATAGAAAATTGCAACTTTTTTCTCTTTTGAATCGTATTTTCTATGTAAAGGGGGAGGTTAGTGTGAACAATAAACTCGTACTTCCTCCGCCGCGCTTTGGAATGGAGGAATTTTATGAAAAGGAAAATTGCCAATGGAATTGTTATCTTTATGCTCTTAGCGGTATGCGGTATATTTACCGGAGCAGCAGAGGGAAAAGCGGTAACATGGAGTAAGAAGACATATACCGTTACCAAGGGGAAATTTAAGTTTTATGCTCATTTGTCCAAGAACAAAAAGAAGAGCTGGGTGTACTTAGTGAAGCCAAAGAAGAAAAAGGCTTCGCCGACCAGTCTGAAGTTTCCGAAGAAAATTAAAAAGGCCGCGGTGACACGTATTGGGGCGGACATGTCAATCATGGGTGATGGCGATAATGAATTTTATAAGAACATATTTGACGTGTGGGTAGAGTATGCGCACGGGTGTGACGGTTATTGTAGAGCAAACAGTAAAATCAAGACAATGTCACTGCCGCCTGCCCTGACACAAATTGACTATACTTCTTTTAGTGGAATGAGTGCGCTGACGAAAGTCAGAATACCGGATAAGGTTAAAGTATTGCACGCGGAGACATTCTATGGCTGCAGGAAATTAAAAGAGGTAAAGCTGCCGAAGAAACTGTCATTATTTTCAAATTATTTGTGTTTTGACGATTGTCCTAAACTGGATAAAGTGACGCTGTCACGCAAAAACAAGAAATATACGGTGAGTAATGATATATTGATGTCAAAAGATAATAAAACTCTCATTTGGGCAATTCCGAAGAAGACAACCATTACGGTTCCCGATACGATAGAGACAATTGAGAGCGGAGCATTTTTTAATTCTCAGGTGAAAAACATAAAGCTTGGTAAATATGTCACAAATCTGAAAAGTGGCAGCATAATGGGAACAAAGATAGAGACTATTTCCATAGATGAGGAGAATCCGGTTTATGCCGTGGATGGTCAGTGTATTTACAACAAAAAGGACGCCTCTTTAGTTGTCGGTATCGCAAAGAACGCACAGCTTGTCATTTCGGATAAAGTAAAAAAGCTGACGGGAACGGCCTCGCTTTGCGGTTCGCTAAGTGAAGACAGGCAGTTGTATTTGCTGGATATTCCGGCGAGTGTTATCTGGCTTGGGAAAAACTGGGATGAGGTGCTTCCCGTAAGTGGGCTGTCGAAAGTATATTTTCGCGGCGCTACGCCGCCACAGGTAGAGAAAAAGGGAGGTTATTATGCCGCTTCGCTTCCGGTTTTTTGTGATATCTATGTACCCAAAGCTTCACTGTCTGTTTATAAAAACTGGTATAAGAAGCTTGACCTTTATGAAGATACGGAAAAAGAAGAATGGCATACCTTTTAGAATAAAAACAGGAGGAACGAGATGAAGAAAAAACAAATGATTGCCGCGGCGTTGACAGCGGCGCTGTTATTCAGTCAGGCAGATATGGTGCAGGCAAGAAGCGCTAATACTCAGGTTTTATCGTCTGACCGTACAGAGTTGGCACAAAATTGTATGGAAGCCGGTGTTGAGGGGGAATATATTACGGAGGCAGAGGCGGTGTTGCAGCGCATCAATGCGATTCGGCAGGAGGCCTGTCAGGAAGGAGTTCCCAATCCCCAAAATCCATCGGAAGCGCTCACAATGGATGATTATAAACCGCTGCAGTGGTCGTCAGATTTGGAATATATGGCGCGCATTCGTGCGGCCGAAGCCAGTATTGTACCCGACCATATGAGAACGAGCGGAGCAAGTTGTTTCGATATAAATTCTCCGAATCATGTTTCCGGCGGTGCGGAAGTTCTCGCTTGGAATTTTTCGAAAACAATGTTGTACGGCGTCAATCAATGGTATGAAGAAAAGAAAGACTGGGTCAGCCAGAATGCGTCGGCAGTTACGGGACATTATACGAGTATGATTAATCCCCGCAATATCTATGTCGGAGTGGGAACATTTTATTCTGCGGACGGAGTTTTTCCGAACAGTACGTGCGGCAGGTTTGCAAGTGGAGGAGAAACGGACAGTTCTTACATGCCGCCGGTTACGGAGGCCATTCAGAAGATACAGCTCCAGACAAGCCTGTTGAAACAGGCCGCTATAAAACAGGATTATATTATATCTGGAACTTCCGGCAGTCGCTTAGCCGCAGGAGACAAGCGGCAATATTCCCTGCGTGCGGGAACTTCCTATCAGGGAAGTGACGGTAGCGTTATCCTTTTGGGAAATCAGACATGGACATCTTCGGATTCCTCGGTGCTGGAGGTTGACTCTACAGGTGTAGTATCGGCAAAGAAAGGTGGTTCTGCCACAATAACAGCAAGGGTCGGAAGTTTTACATCAAGCCTTTCCATCACCGTAGAAAAGGGGCCGCAGACATCCGCAGACTCTTCTGGAGAGGTGAAGTCCGGTGATACAAACGGCGGAACCGGTAATAAGAAAAGTAAAGTAAAAATGAAAAAAACAAGGGTAAAATCTATCACAGCCGGCAAAAGAAAACTGGTTGTCCGTTGGAAAAAGGGTGCGGAAAATGTAACGGGATATCAATTACAGTGCGCAGCGAATAAGAAGTTTAAACGAAAAACAACGAAAACCCGTACAATCAACGGGCGCAAAAAGACGAGAGCGACAATAAAGAAACTCAAGAAGAAAAAGAGATATTACGTGCGCGTTCGAACTGTTGGCAAAGAGAATGGGAAAAAGTATTATTCTGCTTGGTCGGCGGCGAAGAGTAAAATCGTAAAATAGTACGACGAATATTAAATAGTTGAAAGGACTTTACAGATGGGTAAAAAGGTAAGAGCATTTCTGAAGCGGAAAGATATTGAGATTTCTGCGAAGAGGTACGGAGTCGACGCTATGGGAGCTATGGCGCAGGGGTTGTTTGCTACGCTGCTGATAGGGACGATTTTGAATACGATAGGAACGCAGTTCCATATTCCTTTTCTGACGGCGGCTCTTGCCAAAGTCAATGGCACGGCATATACGGCAGGAGATTTGGCCGCCGCCATGAGCGGGCCGGCGATGGCCGTTGCTATTGGCTACGCGCTCAAATGTCCTCCGCTCGTTTTGTTTTCACTGATTACCGTTGGTTTCTCGGCAAATGCGCTTGGAGGTGCAGGCGGGCCTCTGGCCGTACTTATTATTTCCATTATCTCGGCGGAAGTGGGAAAGGCAGTATCGAAAGAGACGAAAGTAGACATACTCGTTACGCCGCTGGTGACAATTGGCAGCGGCATAGCGCTTTCTGTCTGGTGGGCGCCGTATCTTGGCCTCGCAGCCATGAAAGCGGGTGAGGTGATTATGTGGGCCACAGGCTTACAGCCGTTCTGGATGGGAATACTCGTCTCGGTTTTCGTCGGCATTGCACTGACGCTTCCGATTTCGTCCGCAGCCATCTGCGCCGCATTGGGTTTGACCGGACTGGCAGGCGGGGCGGCGTTAGCGGGGTGTTGTGCGCAGATGATTGGTTTTGCCGCCATCTCCTTTCGTGAAAACCGTTGGGGAGGCGTTATCTCGCAGGGAATCGGTACGTCAATGCTGCAGATGGGCAATATCGTCAAAAATCCGCGCATATGGATAGCCCCCATTGTAACTTCCGCTATTGCAGGACCAATCGCCACCTGTCTGTTTCATCTGGAGATGAACGGAACGCCGGTTTCTTCCGGTATGGGTACTTGCGGCTTCGTCGGCCAGATTGGCGTCTACAGCGGCTGGCTTCAGAAGGTGGCAGACGGCAGCAGGACGGCAATCACTATTTTCGATTGGGCCGGCCTGCTTGCCATATCGTTTGTCCTGCCTGTGTTGTTATCTGTTTCCATTCATCAAATAGTGCGGAGATTTGGCTGGGTAAAGGATGGGGATATGAAACTGTAATATATGTCTCTATTGTGTCGGGGCCGGTGTATCGGACGGCGTGGCTGTCGGGTCGGTGTACTTGTCCGGATTCACAGGATGTTTATCTGAGCTGTCCGGTGGTATCGCCGGATTGTTTTTCTTTTTCGGTAAAGTATTCGCGCGCTGTACGGCGCTGTCAAAACTTTTCTTATAGGAATTGTATTCGCCATATCCTTTTAGCTTGCGGATGGCGGCTTTGCCGTCCCGAATAAGCGCCTTTGTAGTAGAAGTCAAATATTTTCGCTTCTTGAGCGTATCAATATACCATTTCGCTTTCTTCAGGCGGTTTGCCTTGAGCGTACTGTTTGCCTGCTCGGCCGAATCTTCGGCGTCTACTTTCTGCTGCTTTTGCCTCCGCTCAATTTCTGCTTCTTTTTCTTCCTCGATTACTTTCTGCCATTTCTCTTTGACAATGGAAATCAGGGAATTATATTTCTTGGCAGCCCGTTCCGTATAAGGCGTCTGTTCGTATTCATCCGGTATTTTGTGGATGACAGACATCACTTTGTCATATTCGGTTTCGAAAGCGCCGGCCGATTTGATATCGTCTATTTTATACTTTTCAAAGGCGGTAACGGCCTTATCTGCCGCTGATTTTGCCGCGGATAGTTTATATTCCTTTTCCCAGGCGGATTTGCGGCCGTCGTTTTGCTGCGAGTAGTAATCATACCCGTGAGGACGCTGACTGTAGTAGCGCTTCTTGTCAGAATAAGAAATCTTGCGGGAAGAATTAGTGAGATTACCGCCGGATATACGGCGCAATTCAATCGTATCCGGTATTTCAAAGTTTTGTTTTTCTTTATTTTTATGGACGTCATTCATAAAGGAAGACCAGATGCGCAGCGGATAGGTATTTCCATACATACCCGGCATTTTGCGCGGAGTATCGTAACCAATCCATACGGCAGTCGTATAGTAAGAACTGAAACCGCAGAACCATGCATCTTTATTGCTGCTTGTAGTACCTGTTTTGCCGGCATAAATCTGCTTGTCGTTATATCCGGAATGTCCGGTACCGTAACCTTCCTGAAAGGTTCCCTGCATAATATCTTTCATAATGAAAGAAGTATCTGCCGAGAAAACTTCGCTCTCACTGTCTTCCAGCTCCGGCGCCTCGTAAATAGTGCCGTCGGTTTCGTGTACGATACTTACCAGACATGTGCGGGAACTCACTTTGCCATTGTTTTCCAATGTGGCATAGCCGCGGCACATATCTTGGATCGTCACGCCGTGGGTAAAACCACCGAGAGATATAGCGGGAGCGGAATTATCGGCAAAGGAAAGCGAGGAAAAATGCAGCTTGTCCAAATATCCTAAAGAAATTTCCGACCCCACATCTTTAAACACCTGAAAGGCCACGGTATTGATACTTCTTGCCAGCGCCTCACGGACAGAGACATTGCCGCGGTAACGGCCGCCGCTGTTTGACGGACTGTAACTTTCCTTATTCGAATCGTCCCAATATACCTTTTCGTCACAGTAAATCGTGGAACCGTTAATAATACCGTTATCAATCGCGGGTGCATAATCCAACAACGGCTTGATGGTAGACCCAGGCTGTCTCTTAGACAAAAAGGCGCGGTTATACTGGTCGTTTTTCGTACGGCCGCCGACGACGGCAACGACAAATTGAGTTTCGTTATCAATGCACATAGCGGCGCTTTGTAAGGCGTATTTCTTTGTTTTCTTGTCTTTCTCTGTAAAAGTGGCAAGATTTTTAGAAACCGAATCTTGTAATTTCTTTTGCAATTTTGGGTTCAGCGAAGTGTATAGCTGATAGCCGCCGGCGCGGATTTCAGCCGAACGTTTGCGGTATTCCGCAGAATATTTCTTGTCGTATGCTTTTTGCTCTTTCTGCGTCTTGAACGTGTATTGGAACGGAAAATCATTTTGCTTCATAAGTTGGATTGCGGCACAGTCAATAGCGTAACTGACCATATAATTTTCGGAGGAAGCTTTTGTATCCAAACCGACAATCGTAATTTCTTCTTTCTGTGCTTTGTCAAATTCTTTCTCTGTAATATAATTCTGCTCCAGCATATGCTCCAAAACCTGCTTTTGCTTTTCTTTGGCCAGTTTCATGCTGGCAATGGGATTATAGTTGTTAGGACTGTTGGAGATACCGCATAACATCGCGGCCTGGGCAAGCGTTACATCTTTGGCGGAACAGCCGAAGTAAAATCTGCTTGCCGTCTCCACGCCGTAACAGCGGTTGCCATAATAGTTACTGTTGCAATAAAACTCCATTATGTCCGCTTTGTTGAATTTCCGCTCCAGAGCGGGAGCCAGAAGTACTTCCGTCATTTTGCGGGAAAACGTCTGTTTCTGCGAGAGCAGGTTATTTTTGATGACCTGCTGTGTAATCGTGCTTCCACCCTGACGGATTTCCCCGTCGTGGCTGACAAGGGAAACACCGGCGCGGAAAATGGATTGCAAATCAACGCCGCCGTGCTGCATGAATTTTTTGTCTTCGGTAGCGATGTAGCCGTTTTGTATGTAATGGGAAATTTTATTTATTTTTACATATTTATACGAACCGCTGTCGATTTCTCCTATCTTCTTTCCGTTGGTATCATAAATTACTGTATTGGAAAACATATGGAAACTATTCTCATTCAAATTGGATAATTTTTCATATGCCTGCGCGCTGGCGTCTTCGTACATCGGCAGAAGTTTCGCATAGAGAATGCCGCCGGTAATGCCGCACACAATAAGAATCAGCAAAAGGACGTTGAGAATGATTTTTGAAAACCGGAGAATAAACGAGAGAAAGCAGTAAATGACAAGAAAAGGAAACGCAATGATTCGCCAGATAATATCGAAAACACGGCTTTTTTCTCTCCATTCTTTCCATTTTTGTCTCATAGGTTGTCCTCCCTTTCAAACTTTTTTGCCAGCCGGTAAGTGCGAATCCGGCGGATAAGGTTATAAATGCAAACAGCTTCGAAAACAAGCAGCAGCCAATTCAATATATTGCGAAAAAAGTGAACTTCGAACAGACTGTTGGCAGGTGCATAAATGTTGACATGCAGTGTCAGCGTGGTTCCCTCTTCGCGGGACAGGCCAAACAACGGTTCCAGAAAGAAATACTTTTTTTCCGTGTATTGCTGTCCGTGGAATTGGTAAGTTACTTCAACTTTCGGAATCAACAGGAGAAATTCATCGGTAGTCTGCTGTACTACGGTAGCAGTAACCGTCTCATAGCTGCTTCGGTTCAGGAAGTAACAGAGAGCATTTATATTCATGAATAGCATTAACATAACGAGAAAAAGAAACATAACAATTCGTGATAAAATGGCAGGCGGTTTTGGTTTGCGCCGCTTTGTATTATCTTTGTCCATAAATATCCTTTCTTATTTTTTAAATATGTTTGTATCAGTATAATCCTTTTTTATTATACTAAAAAAAGGGACAGAATACAATGCTAATGTTTTTGCGGGCTTATGTCGATATTTCTTATAGATACCCATCATTGGCTGCATTGAAAAGGAGTTCAGTGCAGGTTTTAAAATTTATTCAGGGAGGAATGAGTATGAGTACAGCATCTAATGTAACAGGACAGTGCGCAGCTTCCACAGCGGCTTATGAAGCGCAGAAGGCCGAACAGCGGACGGAGAAGAAAACCCGCGTATACGGGCAGACGATTGGAAAGCCGCAGTTGAGTGAGAAAGCGCAGAAGTATTATGAAGAGTTGAAGAAAAAATATGGCGATATGGATTTTATTCTTGTCAGCTCGGATATGAAAGAGGTTGCCAAAGCGCAGGCGGGTAAATACGGAAAGCCAAATCGTACGGTTGTATTAATTGATGAAGAAAAGATTGAGCGCATGGCTGAGGACGAATCTTATCGCAAGCAGTATGAGGGCATTTTGAGCAATGCCAGAAATAAGATATCCCAGATGAAACAAACGCTGCAAAAGACCGGAGCGAAAGTAAAATCGTTTGGCATACAGGTAAATGATAATGGAACGGCTACGTTATTTGCCACACTGGAAAAAGGCCGTGAAGCGCAGAAGACCAATATGGAGAAGCGCGCTGCCAGAAAGGCGGCACAGCGGAAAGCAGATAAGAGGGCGGAAAAGAAAGAAAAAGCAGAGGAAGCGCTGGCGTCAAGGAGAGATAAGAACAGAGCGGACGATGTGGAAGACGAAGATACGATAACATTTTCGGCCGATTCGATGGAAGAACTGCTGCGCAAAGTAAGCGACTATATGTTTATGCAGCGAAGTGATATGGTACAGACGGAAGAAGAGAAAAAAGTCGGACAAAGCTTTGATTTTCGAGGATAGATGGTTCGCATTCTGCTGTTTTGTCTGATAAGTAACATTGGTTAGCCTGACGGTGACGAGTCGCATATGACTTGCCACCGTCAGTTTAGATTTTATTTTGTAAGCGTGCCACGGATGTAAGCGCTTTTGGATGGAGGTAAAGTATGGCGAGAAGACCTATGAGAGAGAAAGAAGCAATTATTATATCCGGTGTGCTGGGGTTGGTAATTTTACTGTTAGCAAGTCCGTTGTGGGCGCCGATGATATGGAATACACCCGAGGCGAAAAATCCCCAGAGTGTATCCGGAGGAGGACTCAAAGAGACGGATAAAAAGAAGAAAGAGAAGCCTCAAAAAGAACTTCCGGTTGTGGACGAGACGGGGGTGACGTTAAAAACCCGAATCAATCCGCCGGCCGGATATAAGAGAATAGAGACAGAAAAAGATGGTTTCGGCGAATTTGTGAGAAACTATAAAGTAAAGAAGTCTACAGGAGTAGTAAAGTATTGGGATGGGCGAAAGAAGAAAGATAAAGATAAAAATATTGTGCAGGCTGTGTTTAAGCTGCCGCTGGAAAAAGAAGATTTACAGCGCTCGGCCGGAGCCGTAATCAGGATGTATGCGGAATACTTCTGGGCGCAGGGCGACTATGACAAAATTTCATTTCAACTGATAAACGGATTTCAGGCAGACTTTTCTAAATGGAAAGAGGGTTATCGCATCCGCAGCGGTGCGGCCGGCTCCATGTGGGTCAATGGCGGCAGTAAAGATGACTCAGAAGAAAATTTTAAAAAATATCTCCATACGGTTTTGATGTACACATCGGCGGCGTCGATGAAGAAAGAGAGCAAAAAGGTGAAGAAACAGGACATTCAGATTGGAGACATTTTTTTGCAGGATGGTACTTCGCCGGAAGTGGCAATGGTTGTCGACGTGTGTGAAAATACGCAGGGGCAGAAAGCATTTTTGCTTGCCAAAGGAGGAAAGCCGGCGCAGCAGTTTTATCTGATGAAAAATCCGGCAAGTGAAAACGACCCGTGGTATTATGTCGACGGGATGACATATCCGCTGAAAACGGCGGACGGTGATTTTGCCAAAGGAAGTTTGCGGCGTCTGCCTTATCTGGAAGACAGGCAGACAACGACACCGTGAGGAAATGATTTCATATTTTTGAAAAATTAGTAAAAAACAGTTGAAGTATACAGGTTCTGACTATATAATGAATAGCGTATAAATAAAAAAATGTAAGCGTTTTTAAAATACGCAGAAATGAGGATTAGTGTGAAAAATAAGCTCAATAGCTTATTTTTCACACCACTATTTGTGCCGAAGCGCCACAAATAGTATTGATGTACAGAGCAAAAACAGCTTCGCTGCTTTTTGCTCGTACTTCCTCCGCTGCGCTTCGGAATGGAGGATTATTATGAGCGAAATGTCTTGTCTGGAAAAGCAGCCGTTGTGTAACGAGATGTTAGAGAAAATGAATGCCTACTGGCGCGCTGCAAATTATTTGTCTGCAGGGCAGTTGTACCTGTTAGATAATCCATTGCTCCGTGAAGAACTGACAATGGAACATGTAAAGAAAAAGATTGTAGGCCACTGGGGAACCGTTCCGGGGCAGAATTTTGTGTGGACACACTGCAACCGTGTAATCAAACGTTATGATTTAGATATGATTTATATTTCCGGTCCCGGACATGGCGGCAACTTCCAAATTGCCAATACTTACATAGACGGTACATACAGCGAAGTTTATCCGAATATCTCTCAGGATGTCGAGGGAATGAAAAAAATGTTCAAGCAGTTTTCTTTCCCGAGCGGAGTACCGAGCCACTGTGCGCCGGAGACTCCGGGGTCTATTAACGAGGGAGGCGAGCTCGGTTATTCCGTAGCCCATGCATTTGGAGCGGTATTTGACAATCCGGATTTGATTGCGGTTCCGGTTGTCGGTGACGGAGAGGCTGAGACCGGCCCGCTTGCTACTTCATGGCAGTCCAATAAATTCTTAAATCCGATTAACGATGGAGCCGTTCTGCCAATTCTTCATTTGAATGGCTACAAAATCAGCAATCCGACTGTATTTGCCCGTCTTTCCCACGAGGAAGTTGAGAATTACTTCAAGGGCTGTGGCTGGGAGCCTCACTTTGTCGAGGGAAGCGACCCGATGACGATGCACAAACTGATGGCGGAGACGATGGATGCCTGCATAGAGAAAATAAAAGAAATTCAGAAAAATGCCCGTGACAATAACGACGCCACAAGACCTAAGTGGCCGATGATTGTTCTGCGCACACCAAAGGGATGGACGGGGCCGAAAGTTGTTGACGGACTTCAGATTGAAGATTCGTTCCGCGCACATCAGGTGCCGATGTCCATGGAAAAACCGGAGCATTTAGATTTATTGAGAGAATGGCTGCTCAGCTATAAGCCGGAGGAATTGTTCAACGAAGACGGCAGTGTAAAAGAAGAGATTGTTGCCATGGCGCCGAAAGGGGACGCCCGCATGGGAGCGAATCCGCACGCCAACGGCGGTCTGTTGCTGAAAGACCTTCGTCTTCCGGACTTCCGTGAGTATGGATTGAAAGAAGTCATTCCGGGCAAGACACAGGCGCAGGATATGATTGAGCTTGGCGCTTATGTCCGCGATATCTTTAAGTTAAATAAAGAAAATAAAAACTTCCGTATTTTCGGGCCGGATGAGTCTATGTCAAATCGTCTGTATTATGCGTTTGACGCTGAAAACCGCGCATGGAATGCCGAGATGTACGACACTGACGATTGTCTGGCGCAGGACGGACGAATCATGGACGGTATGCTGTCAGAGCATATGTGCGAGGCTTGGCTGGAGGCTTATCTTCTGACCGGACGCCACGGTTTCTTCGCTTCTTATGAAGCGTTTATCCGCGTTGTCGATTCGATGGCGGCACAGCATGCAAAATGGTTGAAGGTTACTAACCAGCTCTCATGGAGACAGCCGATTGCGTCACTGAACTTCATTCTGACTTCAAATGTATGGCAGCAGGACCACAACGGATTTACACATCAGGACCCTGGATTCCTTGACCATCTGGCAAATAAAAAGGCTGATGTGGTACGCATGTATCTGCCGCCGGACGCCAACTGTCTGTTATCCTGCTTTGACCACTGTGTGAAGAGTAAAAATTATGTCAATGCCATTGTTGCCTCGAAACATCCGAGCAAGCAGTGGCTGACGATGGAGCAGGCGGTAAAACATTGTACGCAGGGAATTAGCGTATGGGAGTGGGCTTCCAACGACCAGAACGAAGAGCCGGATTTGGTTATGGCCTGCTGTGGCGATACGCCGACACTGGAGACGCTCGCCGCTGTCACTATTCTGCGCGATGCGATGCCGGATTTGAAGATTCGCGTTATCAATGTCGTTGATTTGTTTAAACTGGAATCAGACAGCAAACATCCGCACGGTCTTTCCGACCGCGAGTACGACGCCCTGTTTACGAAAGATACGCCGGTAGTCTTTGCGTTCCACGGCTATCCGACGCTGATTCATGAGTTGACATACGAGCGTGCGAACAAGAATGTTTCCGTTCATGGTTATCTGGAAGAAGGTACGATTACCACGCCGTTCGATATGCGTGTGCAGAATCAGATTGACCGCTTCAATTTAGTAAAAGATGCCATTATGCATTTACCACAGCTTGGCAACAAAGGTTCTTATCTCATCCAGCAGATGAATGATAAGCTTGTAGAACATAAGCAGTATATTGCCGAGTACGGTCAGGATTTACCGGAAATCCGCGACTGGGAGTGGCACACAAACTAAAAACTGTTAATGTAAAAATATATTGGGGGACTTCGTTTGCGAGGTCCCCTTTAAAGCATATGGAGTTTTGACGGGGGAGAAAGACATGAGTTCGGTTAAAATGGAAGCAATTGCCCATATTAGAAGTGATTTTCCTGAAAAGTTTGGGATTCCCAGACAGAGTGGGCTGGTAGATAAGTTGGAAGCGGTTGTCGTATTTGCTCCGCCGTATCGAAATGCGGATGCGCTTCGCGGTTTGGAGGGATATTCCCATATCTGGCTTTTGTGGGAATTTTCTGAAAATATCGGCAGGAACTGGTCGCCGACCGTGCGTCCTCCGCGTTTGGGAGGAAATGAACGTGTGGGCGTTTTTGCTACGCGTTCTCCCTTTCGGCCGAATCCCATTGGACTCTCGGCGGTTCGTCTTCTCGGAATTGAGAGACACAATCAGTGGGGAGTTGTTCTTCGGGTGGCGGGGGCCGATTTGCTCGATGGCACGCCGATATATGACATCAAACCGTATTTACCGCATATTGACAGCCATCCGCAGGCGGCAGGAGGATTTGCCGCGGAAGTAAAAGAATACCGCTTGCAGGTGGAATGTCCGCAACATATATTAGCAGAGCTGCCGCAGGAGAAACAGGAGGCTCTGCTGGAAGTTCTGGCAAATGACCCGCGTCCGGCGTATCACGACGAAGACAAGCGGGTTTATGGCATGAAGTTTGCCGGATATGAGGTGAAATTTCGGGTGGAAAATGGAATTGTGTATGTAACAAGCATTGTCAGAGAGGGAAATGGATAACGGTATTTGGCTTGACATTACAGGCAAAATTGCTATAATAAGAAAGTAAGGTTAAAATCCTATCAGGAAACTAGGGTTTAATAGAAATGGAGGATTCACGATGAGTGATGAGATGATATATTTGGACAATGCGGCGACTACGGCGATGAAGCCGGAAGTTTTCGAAGCGATGAAGCCGTATTTTATGGAAAACTATGGCAATCCGTCAAGTGTATACCGTTTTGCCGGAACGGCAAAAAAAGCGGTGGAAGACGCCCGCGAAGAGATTGCCAAAGCGTTGAATGCCAAATCTTCGGGGGAAATATATTTCACCGCAGGCGGCAGTGAGGCGGATAACTGGGCAATCAAGGCGGCAGCCGAGAGTTTCAGGGATAAGGGACGTCATATTATTACCACGAAGATTGAACACCATGCGGTACTTCACACAGCCGAATGGTTGGAGAGAAACGGTTACGAGGTTACTTATCTTGATGTAGATGAAGATGGTTTGATTTCTCTGGAGGAACTGGAGCAGGCCATTCGTCCGGATACTATTCTGATGTCGATTATGTTTGCCAATAACGAGATAGGCACGATAGAGCCGGTTAAAGAAATAGGATTGATTGCAGGGAAACACGGCGTACTCTTTCATACCGACGCGGTACAGGCATTTGGTCATGTGCCGATTGATGTGCAGGAGATGAATATTGATATGCTGAGCGCTAGCGCCCACAAATTACATGGCCCGAAAGGAATCGGTTTTTTGTATTTGCGCAATGGCATTAAGATGGGAGCGCTGATTCATGGCGGCGCGCAGGAGCGTTCACGGCGGGCCGGTACTCACAATGTGTCGGGAATTGCCGGCTTTGCCGAGGCAACCCGTCTGGCAATGGCGAACATGGAGGCGAATGCCAAAAAGGAAACGGAAATTCGGGATTATCTGATTTCCCGCATAGAAAATGAAATACCTTATGTAAAAGTAAACGGACACCGCGAGAAGCGTCTGCCGAATAATGTCAACGTTTGTTTTCGATTTATCGAGGGAGAATCACTTTTGATTTTATTAGACCAGAAAGGGATTTGCGCGTCGAGCGGTTCGGCGTGTACTTCCGGTTCCTTAGACCCCTCCCACGTATTATTGGCGATTGGCCTCATACATGAAATTGCACATGGCTCTCTGCGTCTGTCCCTGTCGGAAGAGACGACAAAAGAAGAGGCCGATTATGTTGTTGACAATTTAAAAACGATTGTGGAGAAACTGCGCAGTATGTCTCCGTTATATGATGATTTTGTGAAAAAGGAAAGCGAGGATAAATAGATGTATAGTGAAAAAGTAATGGACCATTTTTCGAATCCGAGAAATGTTGGTGAGATAGAGGACGCCAGCGGCGTAGGTACGGTAGGAAATGCCAAGTGCGGGGATATTATGAGAATGTATCTCGATATTGACGAAGAGACAAAAGTGATTAAAGAGTGTAAGTTCAAGACGTTTGGCTGCGGGGCGGCCGTGGCTACGAGCAGTATGGCGACAGAACTTGTCAAGGGAAAGACAATTTACGAGGCGCTTCAGGTTACAAATAAAGCGGTGATGGAGGCGCTGGACGGGCTTCCTCCGGTGAAAGTGCACTGTTCGCTGCTCGCCGAAGAGGCGATTCATGCGGCGTTGTGGGATTACGCCGAGAAGCATGGCATTACGATTGAGGGATTGGAGAAACCGAAAGAAGATATCAGTGATGAAGAATAAAAAGACAGTAGTGGTAGGCATGTCCGGAGGAGTTGACTCCTCTGTGGCGGCCTGCCTTTTAAAAAAGCAGGGATATGATGTCATAGGCGTGACAATGCAGATTTGGCAGAAAGAAGATACGTGCACGGTAGAACATGAGGGCGGATGTTGCGGCCTCTCGGCGGTAAACGACGCCAGAAGAGTGGCAGAACAGTTGGACATCCCCTATTATGTCATGAATTTCCGCAAAGAGTTTGAGGAAAATGTCATCCGCTACTTTGTCAGGGAGTATCGGGAAGGGCGTACGCCGAACCCGTGTATCGCCTGCAACCGTTATGTAAAATGGGAATCGCTGCTGCAAAAGAGTCTTGCTCTGGGAGCGGACTATATCGCCACGGGACATTATGCCAAAATCCGACAATTGGAAAATGGGCACTATACGCTGCTTCGCTCGGACGCAAAAGGAAAAGACCAGACGTATGCGCTCTATAATCTGACGCAGGAGCAGTTGGCGCACACGCTTTTTCCGCTCGGGGAATACGATAAAACACAGGTGCGGGAACTGGCGGAAGAGGCCGGTCTGCGGGTGGCAAATAAACCGGACAGTCAGGAGATTTGTTTTGTTCCGGATAATGATTATGCCGGATTCATTGAGCGGGAGACTGGCGTAAAGGAGGAAGTTGGCAACTTTGTCAGTACATCCGGCGAGATACTCGGTCAGCACAAGGGGATTGGACATTATACGATTGGCCAGCGGAAGGGATTGGGGATTGCTTTCGGGGAGCCAATGTTTGTCGTGGAGATTCGGGCACATGCGAATGAAGTTGTTCTCGGCAGAGGAGAAGAGGTTTTTGCCAGTCATTTAACTGCCCGCAAGGTGAACTACATGGCGGTTTCCGGTTTTACGGCCGGACAGGAAGTGACAGCCAAAATCCGCTATAATGACAGCGGGGCGAGGGCGGTAATCTCCGATGTGGGCGAGGACTTTTTTTCGCTCACGTTTGCGTCGCCGGTACGGGCCGTGACTCCGGGACAGGCAGTTGTCCTCTATGACGGCGCGTATGTCCTTGGGGGAGGAACGATTGCTTCATCGTATTAATTTAACAACTTTCTAATAATTGTATGTTATCATGTACAAAAAAACATGACAGTGGCTGCAGTGCACGGAAGTGAGGGGAAGTATGGCGGAAATCCTTATTGTGGAAGACGAGGAATTGATAAATAATCTGATTAAAGAAAATCTTGTACTGGCAGGGCATGTCTGTACGCAGGTTTATGACGGTCAGGCGGCGTTGGAGACGATACATAATCACACCTTTGATTTGATTCTTCTGGACATTATGCTGCCGGCATGTTCCGGATATGATATTTTGCCGAAATGCAAAGACATTCCGGTTATCATATTGACGGCAAGAGACGGCGTCTACGATAAAGTGAAGGGATTGAACCGCGGGGCGGAAGATTATATTGTCAAACCCTTTGATATGCTGGAGCTGATTGCGCGTGTCAACGTCGTACTCCGGCGGAATGCGGGAAATCAGAAAGAGATTTTTCAACTGGGAAAGTTGTGTGTTGATTTGCAATCGCACAAAATCAGCCTTGATGGCAGCGAGGTGCTGCTTACGCTCAAGGAATATGAACTGCTTGAGTATTTTATCCGTAACCGCAATATTGCCCTGACAAGGGAGCGCCTGATTGAGCAGGTATGGGGATACGATTATGAGGGCGACACCCGCACGGTAGATGTACACGTGGCGTCAATCCGACGCAAACTGGATTTGGGGAAGCAGTTGAAAACCGTCTATAAATTGGGCTATCGTCTGGAAGTACCGTGACATTCGGAAATGGGGACAGGCTGGCTCAGAAGTGAGGACTATATGAAGATATGGGAAAAAATATATTTGTTTGTAATTATCCTTTTTTTGCTTGTGCTCAACATCTGTAATATTATTGTATTCCGCTCGTCTTATGAAAAGAGTCTGGAGTCCGTAGAAAATACGGCGGTATCGTTCTGGCGTCATATTGCCTCATCCATGACGGAGGACATGGCTGAAATAGGAGAAGATGAGACGCTGGAATGGCAGCTTTTTCAGACGTATGTCTCTGAATACAGTACGCAGGGCCATACGTTTGAACTCTGGAGAAAGAAAGAACTTTGTGCCAAATCGGAGAGCGGAACGCAGATTACGTTTTCTGCCGCCGAAGGGCAGCTGCAGTCGGATTTTCTGACAGACGCGGAGCAGCAGAACGAGACATTAATGCTGGAGGATGAAGTGGGACAAGTTGCCATTCGGGAAAAAGATGGTGAAAAGCATACTTGTACTTCCGGAAGATTATCCGGCACGCATTACCGGCTTGTCATTTATGAAAATGTTTCCGGTATATTGACAACATGGGAAAAGCAGTTGTTTACCTTTGGACTGACGGAAATTATTGCCTCATTACTCATGGCCGTACTTCTCTATCTTGTTATGAGAAAATTTCTTGAGCCGGTATCCCACATATCAAAAGTAACCGCTAAAATTGCGGCCGGAGATTATTATTGCCACATTCGGGTGAAAGGAAAGGACGAGTTATCCAAACTGGCAGAGGATATTAATTATATGACGGAGCAGGTGCGGGAAAATATTCAGAATAAGGAAGCGGAGGCGCGGCGGAAACAGGAGTTTATCGACGCGCTTTCCCACGAGCTGCGCACGCCGCTTACTTCCGTCCGCGGTTATGCCCAGTTGATGCAGAATACAGATATCGGCAGAGAGAAACAGCTTGAGTATGCCGACTATATTGTGCGGGAATCCGGACGTATGGTAGACATAACGGAAATTTTGCGCAAGGTGCTTCTATTGCAGCAGGAGGAAATTGTAAAAGAGGAAATTTCATGTCAGGCATTGACGGAGCGGCTGCAGCAGCTATCGGCTTATCAGTTGACAGGCAAAGAAATTCACTGGCATTTTGAGGCCGGCGGGGGAGTTCTGTATGGAAATCCGGTGCTGACGGAGATTCTTTTTATGAACCTTATCCGCAACAGTTTTCATGCCTGTGGAGAGAACGGCGATATTTCCGTTATCATTAACGAAAATCAGGCATTTGTGACGGACAACGGCATTGGTATGTCCAAAGAGTGCAGGGAACATATTTTTGAGCCGTTTTATCGGGAAGACAAATCGCGGAGCAGAAAATTGGGGGGAACTGGTCTCGGTATGTATTTCTGCCGGCATATTGCAGACAGCCACGGCTGGCGGTTTCATATTACTTCCGAAAAAGGGAAAGGAACGCAAATCAGTATTCAGATGGCAGGGCGGGGAGAGTGAAGAGAATGCCAATAGAAAAAATAAATTCTAACAACTCTTTTACATTTTTGTGATAACTTGAAAAAAATGCAGTGTTACTCTGTAGATGTAACAGGATAGCGGGGGTTGTGAAACAGCGGAGCAATTCACAACGCCTTGCAGGCAATATGTTAAAGGAGGTCTCGCATGAAAAAGAGATGGATAATTTTTGGAATTTCCGGTCTGATGCTCGTGGTAATTGTGACAGGACTACTATTTCTTCTGCATTATTCCATGGCGGCAACGTCAGACAGGAAAAAGGAGTTTAGCACGAACCGGCAATTTTCCGATTCGTCCACAGGGAGTGGGGAAGAAAGTTTTCGCAATAGCGCGGCAGAAGACGGAAAATTAGAGGAGCAGCCGCAGCAGGATACCGGAGAGGAAGATAATGGCAACGGCTATCAAACCAATACTAATCATCATGGGTATCATGGTAATAGTACAGGCGGCGATTTTTACTATGGTGATGGCAATGATTGTTATGGAAATCAGTGTTCCCTTGATAACGAGACTACTCTGGGAAGACAGGTTGCAGATTTTGCATCCTGTCTTCAGGGAATCCGTTATTTGTATGGGGGAGAAACACTTCCGGACAATGAAAGTAATTGTAACTTAAAACACGGCGTTAAAATTAACAATGAGCATTGTGGGGTAGACTGTTCGGGATTTGTGAGAGCCGTCTATAAGAATTATAAGATTGACCTGCCCCGCGATTGCAAGAAACAGGCAGAAGAGGGAAAAGAGGTTAAAATAAAGGATATTGAGGCGGGAGACATCGTTTTCTATGGGGCAAATAAGAACAATATAACGCATTGCGGTATCTATATTCAGGATGGAAAAGTAATCCATTCTTCGGCAGAAGCAAAAAAAGTTGTGATAAGCGATATGAATTATCGCAGAATCATTACTGTACGGCGGGTAGTTTAACACCATCCGCCGTCCATCGTAATAATTTGTCCGGTGAGATAAATGGGCGCCTCTGCCAAAAGGGCAATGGCTTCTGCCACTTCTGCGGGCGTTCCCATTCGTCCGGCCGGAATCTCGTCGCATATATGTGCAATCTCATGTTTGGAAAAACAGTCGTTCATTTTCGTATCAATCATACCGCAGGCTAAAGCATTGACGGCAATATTGCTCGGCGCCAGTTCTTTTGCCAGTCCTTTTGTCAGACTGTGGATGGCGCCTTTTGTTGCGGAGTAGGCGACCTCACAGGAGGCGCCGACAGAACCCCATACGGAAGAGATATTGAGGATGTGTCCGCATTTGCGGCGAACCATTGACGGGACGACAGCACGACAGCAGTAGAATACGGAAGAAAGGTTAGTATTGAGTACGTTGTTCCACTCGTCGTGAGACATATCCGCAAGCAGTCCGATATGTGCCATGCCGGCACAATTCACTAAAAGGTCTACCTGCTGCAAGCGCTCAATGGCCTCTGCCAGAAGAACTTCTGCCGCCGTATATTCTCCTAAATCTCCTGTCATGGAAAATATCGTCTTTCCGGATTGTCCGGCGTATTCGCGGCATTTGTCCGCAACTTCTAACAGTCGTTCTTTTGATTTATTTCCGATTAAAACCAGATGGTAGCCGTCTGCGGCCAGTCTTTCGGCAATGGCGCCGCCAATATCGCCGGAAGCTCCGGTCACAATCGCAGTCCTTTTTTTCATAGTTTCCTCATTTCTGCGCAGTCGCTTTCTTATTTGTTCTTTATTGTAAGTGACATTCAAGTGAAATTCAAGAAAAACCTGTTCTTCAACTATTGACGCATTAGAAGTTATTCTTTATTATTCTAAATAAACAGACGTAGTTTAGTAGTCAAAGAGGTGATAAGATGCAAACCGTATATATTGTTGAGGACGACGCCAATATTCGGGAAATTGAATTGTTTGCGTTAAAAAACAGCGGCTATGCTACCACAGGCTTTGAGTGCGCTTCTGATTTTTTTGCCTGTATGGAAAATGGTAAACCATCTCTGATTTTGCTGGATATTATGCTCCCTGATGAAGATGGAATATCTGTTTTGAAAAAATTGCGTGCAGAGCCTGATACAAAGAATCTTCCTATCATAATGGTGACGGCAAAGACAACAGAGATGGATAAAGTAAAAGGTTTGGATTCAGGCGCGGATGATTACATAGTAAAGCCTTTTGGGATTATGGAACTGATATCGCGTGTAAAGGCTCTTCTCAGGAGAACAGAACCGGATGAGCCAGAGGATGTCCTTATTCTGTCAGATATTATTTTATCCAGAGCGAATCGGTCGTGTAAGGTTTCGGATGTGCCGATTGAGCTGACTTATAAGGAGTTTGAGCTTTTATCTTTTCTTATACAGAATGCCGGTATGGTCATGACAAGAGAAGTATTGATGGAAAAAGTATGGGGGATAGATTTTATTGGCGAATCAAGAACGCTGGATGTACATATTAAGACATTGAGAAAGAAATTAGGAACTGCGGGAAAGGCAATTAGAACGGTAAGAAATGTAGGGTACTTGGCTGATAAAGGAGTATGTGAATGAGAAAAAGAATTAATTTGAATTTCATATTAGTAGTTGCCATTTCCATTATTGTGACGGTATGCCTTACGACGATTGTATCTTATCGTTTATTTCAAAATGAAGTGTATTCCGACCTCTGTTCTTTCGCAGAATTAATAGATGACTTGGATTTATTGGAGCAGATGAAAGAACGGGGTTTTGTAAAACCGGAAGACGAGTTGAGGATTTCTTGGATTTCGGGGGATGGTTCCGTATCGTATGACAGTTATACAAAGGGAATGGAACTCGATAATCACAGAGACAGGCCGGAGGTAAAACAGGCAGTGCAAAAGGGGGAAGGCTTCTGTATCAGAAAGTCGCAGACGATGGAGAAGAATATATTCTTTTATGCTAAGAAAATGGATGACGGAACAGTCATTCGAATCGCAAAGGAGGCGGGGAGTATATGGAGTGTGTACAGAAATACACTGCCGTTTACGGTGCTGATTGCCATATTAGCCTTTCTGATATCCGTTGGTACAGCCAGACACCTCACAAAGGTGTTTGTCCGGCCAATTGAACAAATGGCTGCGGATATGAATCATTTGGGTGAAGTAACTACATATAAAGAACTTATGCCTCTTATTGAGCGGATAAGTTCCCAACATAAGGAAGCGTTGCGAAATGCGAAAGCCAGACAGGAATTTACAGCCAATGTAAGTCATGAATTAAAAACTCCGCTGACTTCTATATCCGGTTATTCAGAATTAATTGCCAATGGAATGGCATCCAAAAAGGAGGGACGGCATTTTGCCGAGGAAATCCATAAGAATGCCCAAAGGCTGTTGGCTCTTATTGATGACATCTTACAATTGTCTGAATTAGATTCTCCTCTGGAGCATAAAATCTCTTTTGATACTGTCGATGTCTATGAACTTTGCAAAGATTGTATGGATATGCTGAAACCGGTAGCAGATAAACATGGAATTTCCCTTTCTCTAAAAGGAACCCCTCTCTTGATTCATGCAAACAGAGAATTGATTCAGGAATTACTTTACAATTTGTGCGATAATGCCATTCGTTATAATCAAAAGGGCGGACATGTATGGGTAACGGTTACCAATCAATTGATTATTCAGGATGATGGGATTGGGATATCGCAAAAGTATCAAAAGCGTGTATTCGAACGCTTTTTTCGTGTGGATAAAAGCCGCTCAAAAAAGACCGGCGGTACCGGTCTTGGTTTGGCAATTGTAAAACATATTGTTGAAGTCCATAAGGCATCTATCTCATTGGATAGTGATGTAGGTATCGGAACGACGATTTGCGTCGATTTTCTTTCTTGTATCTGAAACAATTATCCTACGTGAATATATCAAAGACTTAATTTTCATTGTACTAGTCCAAATGAGCAGATTGTACGACATCAATAATACGAATACAGTGTTCGGCTATTTTCTTTAATCCAAGTAGAATATCTGATAGAATGAAGCCCATATCGACACTGCACTTTTCCTTTTTCAGACGTTTTTTGTGGTTTTTCGTGATTCGTTTTTCAATGCGGCTCCTCTCATTTTCCAACCGGAAAGCATCATTTGCGGCGATAGTATCATATGTTTCCCAATAATGTATTGTATTTTTTACAAGAGCCAAAACGATTTCGTGATATAATGCCAAATCTTCTTTTGCGTCTTTTGAGAAAGAAAGTTTTTTCTTTTTCATTTTTTTCATGCGGATGGCGACGTCCAGTGAATAATCCGCGATGCGTTCAATATTACCGAGACAGTGCTGCATCAGCGACAACTCTTTCGAATCCGATTTTGATAACGGATATTGGGAGATTTCAAACAAATAATTATTTATTTTATCTTCGTATAAATCAACATAATGTTCCAGTTTTTTCACGGCGTCCGCTTTTTTTTCGCTATAATCAGAAATTAGCAAAATTGTTTTTTCCGCTGTTTCACCGGCTAATGACAACATGCCGCCGGTTGCTGTTTTACATTGTTTCAGGGCAAATGGCGGATTATCAAGAAAACGTCTGTCCATGTGAGATAATGCGGTCAGTTCCGGCGGGAGTTTCTGCTTTGGAGCAGAACTTTTTTCAGGAACGGAAAGTTTTGCGAAACGCACTAATTGCTGGGAAAATGGAAGCAAAAGGATTGTAGCGGCAATATTAAAACAGGAATGAATGATTGCTATCCCTGCTGGTGTGGCAATTTGATTTAAGAAAGCAAATGGGAAAAACGCATGTACGAGATAGAAAACGCCCGTAAATACTGTTGTTCCGATTATATTGAAATATAAATGAATAAATGCGGCTCTTTTGGCATTTGTATTCGCTCCTGCAGAGGATAAGAGCGCTGTAATACAGGTTCCTATATTTTGTCCCATAATAATCGGAAGGACGGCAGAAAAAGGAACGGTTCCCGTCGCACAAAGAGCCTGCAGAATACCTATGGATGCCGAGGAACTTTGTATGATAGCAGTTAGTATCGTGCCCATAAGGATGCCAATAAAAGGATTTGAAAAAGCGACAAATAATTGCGTGAATGCGGGTACATTTTTTAGAGGTTCAACAGCAGTACTCATAGTATCCATACCAAACATCAAAATGGCAAAACCTAATAAAATGCCTCCGGCTTCCCTTTTTTGCTCCGATTTACTGAACATTAGAAAGAAAACGCCAACGATTGCCAGTATCGGTGAAAAGGCTTCCGGTTTTAGCAGCATAACAAAGACAGAATCGCTTTCTATGCCGGACAGACTCAAAATCCATGATGTAATCGTTGTTCCGATATTCGCGCCCATGATAATTCCGACCGCTTGTTTTAACTGCATAATGCCGGAATTGACAAAACCGACGACCATGACGGTAGTCGCTGAAGAGGATTGGATGACGGCCGTCGTTCCTGCGCCGAGCAGCACCCCTTTTAGGGGGGTGTCGGTCATTTTAGAGAGAAATGTTTCCAGTTTTCCGCCTGAAAGTTTCGCCAGTCCTTCCCCTAAAATGTGCATTCCGTAAAGAAACAGCGCTAATCCCCCAATCATGGATAAAATAGTAAGAATATTCATTTTGATACCTCCTTTTTCATTATGAGATAACGGTATCATGGCTTTGTAAAATCAGAGAGATATATAAGTAAAATTTATGTAAAAAATCTAAAAAATGTGAAGTTGTATAATTTTACCATATCTGTTATAATGTAAAATACGGATTTTTAGAGCAATGATTTTCAGGGAGGGAAAAATATGAGAAACCGTAGTATAGCGCAGATTATTCTGATTCCGTTTCTTAAGACAATCGGAGTTATTTTACTGTTGCTTGGTGTGGGTGTTTTAAGTTATTATCTTACCATTACGTTTTTAAAAAAGACAGCGCGCGTGGAGAGAAGTACACAGTATGAGCACGTCATGGACATTAACGCGGGAAATGAATCTAGCAATTTAATATACAGTTTTGATGACAAGACAAATCGGATAGAGGCAATGGTACTGGAGTTGTTTGACAGCGGAACAAAGAATTTAACCTATATTACCATTCCGGTAAATACACAAGTTACCATTTCCGGTAAAAATTATCAGAAACTACTGGAGAAGAGCGGTAAACTGCCACAAATGGTAACGATGTCAAAACTCAATGAATATTTTAGCGGAGACGTTGCTTACGAGTATGGTATTCTGATTTTGCAGGAGGCATATAAGGCGGATATCGGCTATTTTACCGCAATGAAATCGTCAGAGTTTAAAAAATGTTTTGAGCGTGAGACGGGGAAGAAAATAATTTACCGTCCGACGAAAGTATTGCTAGACGAAGCGGCACAATGTAAAGATGAAGAAGCAATGAATGATTTAATTGAGAGAAAATGGGATACGCTAATTAGTAATATCACATTATCCCAAAAGCAGCGCTATGCGAAGGACTTGATTCAGGTTAAGAGGGATTTGATTTACACACATCAGGCATTTGGCTCGGAATCATCCGGTGCATTCCAATTGAACAAACAAAAGAATCAGGAATTTGTCGATGGCATATGGGAAAAGAAGTCTTATGCAAAGCCTCAGGGCAAGTCTGCCGTCAACACAAAAGTCGCTTCTGGAACGACGGTTTTCATTTACAACGGAAGCAAAATTACGGGTCTTGCCGCCAAGTACCAGAAAAAACTTGAGGAAGCCGGTTTTGTCGTAAAAGGGATTGACAATGCGACAGGCGATTTGCGCAAGACAACAACGATTTATACCAGTAAAAAGAAAACGGGGGAGAAATTTGAAAAGTATTTTAAATCTCCGGTATTGAAACTGACTTCCAAGTTGGGCAGCGGCGCGGACGTGGAAATTGTTTTAGGAACAAATGACGATTTGTCCTAATGAAAAAATAAGAAGAGGAGGCAGGGAAGATGGGAACCAAAGTTAAGGTTATGGATATCGAAGTAGATTTATTGACCCAGGAGACCTGTCTGGAAGAATTACAAAACTATTTAGAGAATGATTATCTGAATATTGTACATATGATATCGTTAGATTATATTGATGCCTATGACAAAAATGATTTGGTTCAGACAACTTTAAAAGAGGCCGATTTGGTTTTGCCGGGAGAAAAGGCCATCCTGTCGGCACATCATGTAGATGTGCTGCAGACGGGCGGTATGATAGTCGATTATCACGGCGTGTTGGATTTGTTGGAGTCTCCTCATTTATACGGCAAATCAATTTATCTTGTCCTGCGCAATGCCAAGGAGGCGAAAGTTTTTTATCAGGTTTGGAAAGACCATTTTCCGCAGGAGCAGATAGCGGGTATCTATGTGGCAGACGGAAAAGTGACGGAAGAGGCGCTGATAAACGATATTAATACAAAATTGCCGGATGTAGTCTTTCTGTCGATGGCGAGTACCGAGCAGGAGGAGTGGCTGGAAAACAATAAATCAAAGATTAATGCCAGACTCTGTTTTGTGGCGGGAAGCGTAATGCCTCTGATATTAAAGGAAAACGTACACGTTCCGGTGTGGATACAGAAAATGTATTTGGGCAGCGTGTACCGCTGGTTTGTGAAAATACCATACTCGCATTCTTTTCGAAAGCGTATATTTAACAGAAAAATGGACGACTATAATACTAAAAAGAAGTTTTGGAGGTAATGGATGTCCATCATATGGAAAAAGAAGATATGTTCCTATGGTGCTATCACAATAGGGACATTTCTTATGGCGTTGGGAACAAATTTTATATATGAACCACTGTCCATGGTTACCGGTGGTTTTTCCGGTGTGGGAATTATTCTGCACTCGCTGTTTCACATTCCGGTATGGATAACTACGGTTACACTCAATATTCCTTTGTTTATTCTGGCAAGAAAGAGGCATGGGACGGATTTTCTGTTCCAGTCGCTCTATGCTATGCTTAGTTTCAGTGTGTTTCTGGCTGTTCTTCCGATTTTGACTGCCGTAGATAAAGATTACCTAATGGCGGCCATTTTGGGAGGCGCCCTGCATGGCGTGGGTCTGGGGCTTGTGTTCAGCACGGGAAGCACAACGGGCGGGACGGATTTGCTCAGTTCTCTTATGCACCCGCTCTTTCCGGTAATGCGCATGCCGAATATTTTAGGAATTGTCGATGGTTTAATTGTTGCCGCCGGCATGCTTATTTTCGGAATCCACACGGCGCTCTATGCGATTGTGGCCGTCTTTGTGACGTCAAAAATCATGGACGGAGTGACGGCGGGTATGCGTTATGCAAAGGTTTTGTATGTGATTTCCGATGAATCACAGCAGATAGCGCAACTTGTCATGGAAAAACTGCAGCGGGGGGTAACGGCGCTAAAGGGAAGCGGAATGTATTCCGGAGAGGAAAAGCAGGTGCTGATGTGTGTTGTCTCCCGCAGAGAGGCTGTTGCTATGGTAAAATATGTCAAGGAAGCGGACGAGAGAGCCTTTGTTATTATCGCGGATGCGAGGGAAGTAATGGGAGAGGGGTTTGGTGAGAGTGAACTGTGACACAATGTCTGTGCGGGACAGGGCGTCAAAAGGGCGTTCCTATGTGCAAATTACACGAAAAGTAGTAAAATGATTTGTGAATTTTGGATATAGTGTTTTTGATGGATATGGTGTATAGTATCACATAGATGTTTGAGACAATAAATAAAAATCCTAGGAGGAAGTAGAAATGGCAAGTTTATCATTAAAAAATATCAACAAAGTATACCCGAATGGCTTTCATGCTGTTAAGGACTTTAATTTAGAGATAGAAGACAGGGAGTTTATCATATTCGTTGGTCCGTCCGGTTGCGGTAAATCAACGACACTTCGTATGATTGCCGGCTTGGAGGAGATTTCCAGCGGTGAGTTGTGGATTGGGGATAAACTGGTAAACGATGTAGAGCCAAAGGACCGTGACATTGCGATGGTATTCCAGAACTATGCGTTGTACCCGCATATGTCCGTTTATGACAATATGGCATTTGGTTTGAAACTGAGAAAAGTTCCGAAAGACCAGATTGACCGTCTTGTACATGAAGCTGCTAAGATTTTGGATATTGAACATTTATTAGACCGCAAACCGAAAGCGTTATCCGGTGGACAGAGACAGCGTGTGGCGATGGGACGTGCCATTGTCCGTGACCCGAAAGTATTTTTGATGGATGAGCCGCTTTCGAATCTGGACGCAAAACTCCGTGTACAGATGCGTATCGAGATTTCCAAGCTGCACCAGAGACTGGAGAGTACGATTATTTATGTAACACATGACCAGACCGAGGCGTTGACACTGGGAACACGTATCGTCGTTATGAAAGACGGTGTCGTTCAGCAGGTAGACTCACCTTTGGATTTGTATATGAAGCCGAACAATTTGTTTGTTGCCGGATTTATCGGCTCACCTCAGATGAATTTCATTGACGCCAGAGTTGTAGTATCCGGTTCTGACGTACGCCTTATGTTTGGTTCCAACTCCATTAAATTGCCGGAAAATAAGGCGAAGAAATTAATTGACGGAGGTTACGAGGACAAGATAGTTACATTTGGTATCCGTCCGGAAGATATTAAAGATGAGGAGATGTTTATCAGCAACTCTCCAGACACCTCTTTTGAGGCTACCGTTAAAGTATACGAGATGCTCGGTGCAGAAGTATTCCTCTATTTCACGGTAGAGACCTTTGACATTACGGTACGTGTAAATCCTCGTACAACAGCTCGTCCGGGAGATACGATTAAGCTGGCGATGGACGGTGCTAAAATTCATTTATTTGACAAAGAAACACAGGAAACAATTTCAAACTAATTAACAAAATGAGCTTTTCAGGCGCTTATCAATGGAAATATTTCCATCGGTGAGCGCCTTTACTTTTAACTGCAAAAGTGTTACAATTAGGTGCAAATGGAAAAATGAGGAGGTATACATGATATCAAATCAGATTTTGCAAAATACGATTGATGGTGTTAAGGGGATTACGAAGATTGACCTCAGTGTAGTAGACATAGAAGGCAATATATTGGCAGAGACGACGAATGGAAACCATGAATATGCGCGGCTGGTTCGCCCATTTGTAGATTCACCCGCAGATAGTCAGGTATTACAGGGGTATCAGTTTTTTAAAGTGTTTGATGAGAGCCAGTTGGAATATGTAGTGATTGCCAAAGGGGATGCCGAGGAAGTTTATACGATTGGTAAGATTGTAGTATTCCAAATCCAAAATCTGCTGGTTGCCTATAAGGAGCGCTACGACAAGGACAACTTTATAAAAAATCTGTTATTGGATAATCTTCTTCTTGTTGATATATTTAACCGCGCCAAGAAATTACATATTGAAATGAATGCGCGCCGCGTCGTGTTTATTATTGAGACAAGCAAAGAAAAAGATAACGGGGCGCTGGAGACGGTCCGCGGCCTCTTTGCCGGTGCAAACAAAGATTTTATTACGGCTGTCGACGAGAAAAATATAATTTTGGTAAAAGAGCTGTCGGAAAAAGAAACGTATGACGATTTGCAAAAGACGGCGCAGATGATTGTAGACATGCTCAATACGGAAGCGATGTCGCGGGTTCATGTGGCGTACGGCACGATTGTCAAAGATATTAAAGAAGTTTCGCGCTCTTATAAAGAGGCAAAAATGTCGCTGGATGTCGGTAAAATATTTTACAGCGACAAGAAAGTCATGGCGTATAGCAACTTGGGCATTGGCCGCCTGATTTATCAGCTTCCGTTGCCGCTCTGCAAGATGTTTATTAAAGAGATTTTTGAGGACAATACACCGGACAGGTTTGATGAGGAAACGTTGTCGACGATTAATAAATTTTTCGAGAATAATCTCAATGTCTCGGAAACTTCCCGACAACTATACATTCACCGCAATACTCTTGTATACCGTTTGGATAAGCTGCAGAAGAGTACGGGGCTTGACCTCCGCGTTTTTGAAGATGCGATTACGTTCCGGATTGCCCTGATGGTTGTGAAATATATGAATTATCTGGAGACGATTGATTATTGAGAGTCAGAGGATTGAGGAAGGACTGACGGGATGGAAAGCAGAAAAAAAGTGATTCCCATGATTGCTATGGAGCATATTTCGAAGCAGTATACAGAGGGAGTAGACGCTCTGCACGATATATCAATTCGGATTCATAAAGGAGAATTTGTTTTTGTAGTTGGTAAAAGTGGGTCCGGCAAATCCACTTTTATTAAATTGCTCCTGAAAGAACTGAATCCGACCGGAGGACGGCTTTTTGTGGGAGGCCGGCAGGTTACGGAATTAAAGAGAAAACAAGTGTCTGTGTACCGTCGTCAAATCGGTGTGGTGTTTCAGGATTTCCGCCTGCTGGGGAAAAAGACGGTGTACGACAATATTGCCTTTGCCCAGCAGATAATCGGAGTGCCGAAGAGGCAGATTGCCATTAACGTTCCGATTATGTTGGAGATGGTTGATTTGAAAGGGAAAGCGGACGCCTATCCGCATGAATTGTCGGGAGGAGAGCAGCAGCGTGTGGCGATTGCCAGAGCGTTAGTCAACCGTCCCGCCATTTTACTGGCGGATGAGCCTACCGGAAACTTAGATTCGGAGACGGCGTGGGATATTATGATGTTGCTGCAGGAAGTGAATAAGATGGGGACTACAGTTGTAGTCGTCACTCATAACAACGATGTGGTAGACATTATGCAGAAGAGAGTGATTACTTTAGAGGAGGGACATTTAGTTCGGGACGACAAAAAAGGCGGGTATGAATATGAAAGGGATTAACCTATTTTTATATAGCCTCAAACAGGGACTTGTGAATTTGAGGAAGAACCGTATGTTTACGCTGGCTTCGGTGGGAACGGTTGCGGCGTGCCTGTTTGTCTTTGGATTGTTCTATTTTGTGCTCGGCAATTTCCGGCATATTGTTCACAGCGCGGAACATTCGGTCGGGGTTTCGGTATTTTTTGATGAAGCGATAACGGAACAGGGCATTCAAATGATAGGCGATGCGATTCGCACAAGAGAGGAAGTTGACAAGATTATTTTTGTGTCGGCGGAAGAGGCATGGAGGCGGTTCAAAGAGGAGAATTTTGCCGATTCGCCGGATTTGATAGAAAGTTTTGGAGATGATAATCCGTTGGCGGATTCCGCCTCCTATGAAATCTATCTAAAGGACATTGCCAAGCAGGATATACTTGTAGAATACCTGAAAACCGTTGCCGGCATAAGAGATATCAAGAAATCGGACGAGGTGGCGGGCGGCTTATCGAACTTTAACCAGCTTGTGGGAGTGATAACGATAGTGTTGATAACGGTGCTGCTTTTAGTATCGGTCTTTTTGATTCATTCTACTATTGCTACCGGTATCGTTGTCCGGCGTCAGGAAATTGCCATTATGCGTCTTATGGGGGCCGCGGATTTCTTTATCTGGGCGCCGTTTATTGTCGAGGGAATTGTCATCGGTCTGGTGGGAGCCATACTCCCGCTCATTGTTCTGTCTCTCACGTATGGACGATTGATTCAGTATGTTCACAGTCACTTTTCCCTGTTCACACAGGAATTGTCATTCCTATCTGCCGGACAGGTTTTTTCCGTGCTGGTGCCGCTCTCCCTTATCGTGGGGACAGGGATTGGATTTGCCGGCAGTTTTATAACGGTAAGGCGCAATTTGAATATTTGACAATAAAGGAGAGATTGAAATGCGAAAGCGCTATCTTATGCAGATTGCCATGCTCTGCGCCCTTTTTCTTGTATTGACGGGAAGCCACACACAGGCGGTTAATTATGACAGGGAAATCAGGGAGGAAGAGAAAAAGCAGAAGAGTTTCGAAAAAAAGGCGGCCGGACTGCAAAAGGAAATACAGGAGATAGAAAAGGTGAGGGAGAAATCGCTCGTTTATATTGAAAAATTGGATAAAAAGACCGGAGAACTGGAAGAATCACTGGAAGAGCTGGGAAAGAAAATAGCGAAAGCGAATACGGAATTGAAAACGGCCGACAGGAATCTCAAACAGGCTCAGGAAGAGGAGCAAAAGCAGTATATCACAATGAAAAAGCGCATAAAATATATGTATGAAAATGGCAATGGAGAATATTGGCAGATTATTTTTGGCGCTACGAGCATGTCGAGCCTGCTCGGACGCTCCGAATATGTAGAGAAGATTAGCAATTATGATAACCGGATTTTTACTAATTTCAGGAAGATAAAAAGCGAAGTGAGCGCACAGGAAAAAGACTTGCAGAGAAGACGGAACGAACTGTTAGAACTGGAAAGCGAAACCAGAACAGAGAAGCAGTATGTAACGGAACTCAAAAAGAAAAAGAAAGAAGAAATAAAAAAATATAATGAAAAGCTGGATTCTTCGCAGGAACGAGCGGACGAGTACATCCGTCAGGCGATTGACGCAGAGAATAAGGTAGAAGAACTTCTGCAGAAAAAGCAGGAAGAGATAGACAGAGAGCAGGGGGAGGAGGGTGATGATTCCGACGAAAAGGCCTCCCGCTCAGGACTTCGCTGGCCGCTCCGTGGCAGCGCCGGACGCATTTCTTCGTCTTTTGGACCGAGAAAGAGTCCGAGAGCAGGGGCCAGCAGTTACCATCGGGGGGTGGATTTGGCGATTGCCTCAGGAACTCCCGTGTTAGCGGCGGGAAGCGGACGCGTCGTGACGTCGACATATAGTTCAAGCGCCGGCAACTACATCATGATATCGCATGGGAAACGTCTTTATACCGTCTATATGCACTGTTCCCGCCGGATTGTGAAAGCCGGCGATACTGTCAGCAAAGGACAAGTAATCGGTTATGTCGGTTCCACGGGCATTTCCACAGGCCCTCATTTACATTTCGGGGTATCAAAAAACGGAACGTATGTGAATCCGCTTAATTATGTTTCAAGATAGAGAATGGAGGATAGTAATGAAACGGGGTAATAGAATAAGTTTTATCAAAGGGATGATAGCGGGGATACTGCTCATTGTTTTGTTTCTTGTGGTAACAAGGTATTTTGGTATCCATATCTCATTTAACCGCTCGACAGCAGATGATATATGGGAGAGGGCGACAGTAGTAGAATCCTATATTGACCGCTATTATTGGAAAGAAGATACTCCGAAGCAGAAGATATCCGAATATGCAGCGAAAGGAATGGTGGCTGCGTTGGGAGACCGCTATTCGGTCTATTATACGTCGCAGGAACTGAAAGAGAGTATGGAGAATATCGAGGGGGACTATGCGGGAATAGGCGCTTCCATCCGTCAGGATGAGAAGACAGGAAGCAAGATTATAACAGAGGTACAAAAAGGCCGGCCGGCGGAGAGAGCGGGATTGAAAGCCGGAGACGAACTTGTGAAGATAAACGGTAAGGAGATTCGCAAAATAAGTCTGACGGAAGCGGTCAGCCAAATCAAAGGAGAAGAGGGAAAGAAGTCGGTACTGACAGTTCTGCGCAAGGAGAATGGGGAGACCGTCTCCAAGGAGGTAACCGTAGTCTGTGAAAAGATTATTGTACAGACGGTGACGAGTAAGATGTTGAAAGGGAAGATGGGATATGTATGCGTTTCCCGTTTTGATAAAGAAACCGTCAAACAATTTAAAGATGCCGTTTCCCGACTGGAAAAAGAGGGCGAAAAGGGCTTGATTATTGATTTACGCAATAATGGGGGCGGTTCCTTGACGGCGACGATTGAGATGCTCGATTATATGCTGCCAAAGGGTGAGCTTATTACGGAAAAAAATCGCGTAAAGGGAGATAAACTGTATACATCTACCGATGAACAGCATTTTGACAAGCCGGTAGTAGTTTTAATTAACGAGGGGAGCGCGAGCGCTTCGGAAGTATTTGCCGGCTGCATGCAGGACCGCAAGGCGGCTGTTTTGCTGGGAACAAAAAGTTTTGGCAAAGGGATTGTACAGACCGTCTTTTCATTAGAAAGTTCCTGTGGGGGTGGAATCAAGCTGACGACAGGGGAATATCTTCTCCCGAGCAAACGCTGTATACAGGGGAAAGGACTGACGCCGGATGTGGAAGTCAGGAGCGCCGGCGATTCGCAGCAGTCAGGAGGAAAGAAAGATATTCAGCTTCAAAAGGCGCAGGAAGTTCTGGAAGAGCAAATCGTAAAATAAAACCGTGAGGACACACTTTTTTCACAATATGCCTTTGTTTCATAGTTGAACCTGTTACTGGATAATGTTACAATGAAGAACGGTTGACAACATGATTTTAAGGGGGGCATATGAGTGTTATCAAAATTCAGTGTTAGAAAACCGTTTACAGTTTTTGTAGGCGTGGTTATTATATTGGTTCTTGGTTTTTTGTCATTTCGCAATATGAGTACGGATTTTCTGCCGAGTATGGAATTTCCGTATGCGATTGTGATGACAACTTATGCGGGGGCCAGTCCCGAAGAAGTGGAAAAGGCTGTTACGGAGCCGGTCGAGCAGTCCATGGCCCGTATTAATAATGTAAAAGCAGTGCAGTCCATGTCAATTAATAATATGTCGGTAGTAATGATGGAATTTAATGATGGCACGGACATGGGTTCTACAACTGTAGATATGCGGGAAAATCTGGATATGGTTACGGCACAGTGGGATGACAGTATCGGCAGCCCGACGATTATGAAGCTCAATCCGGATATGATGCCGATTATGGTAGCGGCTCTCGACTATGATAAGCTGGAAAGCGCCGAGGTGACGAAGCGGGCGAAACAGGATATTATACCGGAGCTGGAAAGTGTGGAGGGAGTTGCTTCGGTCAATGAATCCGGCGCCGTGGAAAAGAAGATTCAGGTGCTGCTTCAGCAGAAAAAACTGGATAAGATGAATGAAATCGTTCAGGACGCTATTGATGGTAAGCTTTCTGACGCACAGGAGAAGATAGATAAGGGTAAGAAAGAAATTGAAGACGGAAAAGATAAGTTGGCGGACGGCAAGGAAAAGACGGCAGATAAGATTGCCAAAGGGGAGACAAAGTTAAATTCTGCCTCGGAGCAAATCCGAGAGGGTCTGAAGACGATTGATGAGAACATTAAGCAGATAAAAGAGCAGAAAAAGACATTAGAAAAGACGGAGAAGCAGGTGAATACCGGACTGGCAACGGTAGCGGCCAACAAGGCGTCGCTGCAGGCAACGGTTAAGACATTGCAGACAGCGAAATCGCAAATGGAAACGCTGCAGTCAAGCCTGAAACAGTTGACGGCGCAGGAGACGTCGCTGCAATCACAGATAGACGCTCTCGGCGATAAGGCGCCGCAGGAGCTGAGAACTTCTCTGGCTGCTGTGAAGACGCAATTACAGGTAGTCCGCGGCCAGTTGGAGCAGAACGGCCTCAAAGAAAATGAATTGCCGGATAAGATACAGGAGTTGTCGAAAAATCTTTCGCAGGCACAGAGCGGTCTGCAGGAGTTGGAAAAACAGGAGCCGACGCTGCAAGCCAATAAGAAGAAAATAACAACGGCAAAGAAAAAAATTGCCAGCGGTCTGAAAAAACTGACGGCGACGAAAAAGAAGCTGCAACAGGGAAAGATATCGACGACAGAAGCGTTAGAGCAGTTGAATAAGCAGAAAATTCTGGCAAGTATTCAGCTCAGTGTATCCGAGGCGCAGATGAACAGTGGCGCGGCTAAACTAGACGATGCCAAAAAGCAGCTTAAGGATAATCGAAAGACGACGAAAGAAAATGCTGATTTGAACAAGATTATTACTAAGGAAATGGTGGAAAACATATTAAAGGCAGAAAACTTTGATATGCCATCCGGCTATGTGACGGAAGACGATGCTTCTTATCTTGTGCGTGTCGGCGATAAGATACAGTCAACGGATAATATAAAAGATTTAGTGATTTGTGATTTGGGAATCGACGGTCTCGACCCGATTTTGCTGAGCGATGTGGCAGACGTGGCCGTAACGGACAACAGCGATGATGTATATACCGTTGTCAATGGCAATCCGGCAGTTTTGGTCACGATGCAGAAGCAGTCCGGATTTTCTACCGGTGATGTGACGGGAGACTTGGAAAAACGTTTCCAAAAACTGGAAGAGGAAAACGAAGGACTGCACATTTCCATTCTGATGAATCAGGGCGTTTACATTGACCTTGTAGTGGACGCTGTCATTCAGAACTTACTTATCGGAGGAATTTTGGCGATTTTAATATTGCTGTTCTTCTTAAAGGATTTCCATCCGACATTGATTGTTGCCTGCTCTATTCCACTCAGTGTAGTGGCGGCGATTGTGGGGATGTATTTCAGCGGCGTGACGCTCAATATTATCTCTCTTTCCGGTCTGGCATTAGGCGTCGGCATGCTGGTAGATAACTCGGTTGTCGTAATTGAAAACATTTTCCGTTTGAAACAGGAGGGGTATTCTACCCGCAAGGCGGCAGTGGAGGGCGCCAAACAGGTGGCGGGAGCGATTATTGCCTCGACCCTCACAACGGTCTGTGTATTTTCACCGATTATTTTTACAGAGGGTGTTACAAAACAGCTTTTTGTTGATTTGGCGTTGACGCTTGCTTATACGCTGGGAGCCAGTCTGCTCGTAGCGCTGACGCTTGTGCCTGCGATGTCGGCCGGTATGATTAAGCATGTTACGGCAAAAGAATTTCGCATTGTGGGGGCGATGCAGCGCATATACGGAAAACTGATTGGCGGGGTTCTCCGCTTCAAATGGCTTGTCTTTGCAGGTTCCATTGTTTTCCTTATTCTGTTTGCCGCACTCTCATTCCGCCGCGGCTTCTCAATGATGCCGGAAATGGAGAGTACGCAGATGACGGTCAGTCTCACCTTGGAAGAAGATACGGATTTAAAAGAGACAAAGAAGATTTCCAATGAGGCAATGAAAAGAATCCGCGAGGTGCCGGATGTGGAGACGGTGGGCGCCTATATTGGCAATGGCTCTTCGATGTCCATGCTGACAGGAGGAAGCGGCGAAGATGTTGTTACGATGTATGTTTTGCTCAAAGAAGAGCGTGAGTTAAGCAATCAGGAAATTACCGACCGCATAACAGAAAATACAAGAGATTTGGACTGTGAAGTGGATGTAAACGCTTCGGCCATGGATATGAGCGCCCTGATGGGCAATGGCGTTGTTATCATGGTAAAAGGAAAAGATTTGGATAAGCTGCAGAATGTCTCGGAAGATATTATGGCACGTCTGGAAGAGGTAGACGGCCTGTCGGAGATTACGAACGGTCTGGAGGATTCCGGTCAGGAATACCGCATTGCGGTAGATAAGGCAAAGGCGATGAAGTATTCCCTTACCGTGGCGCAGGTATATCAGCAAATTCATGCCAAAGTAAAAGACGCTTCTTCCGTGTCGACAGTATCAACGGATACGGATAATTTCGGTATTTACGTGGAATCATCCGCGGATGAGTCATTGACGCGCAAAGATATCCGCAATATGAAGATAGACTATACCGACCCTGAAACGAAGAAAAATAAAAAAGTAAAGCTGAATAAGATTGCAGATTTTAAGGTGGCGGATTCGCCGAATAATATTTTGCACGACGGGCAGATGAGAGTTCTTACCGTTAAGGCAGAAATAGACGAGGGATTTATCATAAGCGATGTTGCCGCTGATGTGGAACGTGCGCTCAAAGATTACAAGGCGCCGGCGGGATACGAAATTATTTTCGATGGTGAAAATGAAGCGACGATGGAAGCGATGGGGCAGGTACTTTTGATGATGCTCTTAGGTGTTATCCTCATGTATCTGATTATGGTGGCGCAGTTCCAATCCCTGTTATCGCCGTTTATCATTCTGTTTACGATTCCGCTTGCCTTTACCGGTGGTTTCCTCGGTCTTTGGATATCCGGTAGTGATGTGAGCGTTATCGCCATGATTGGTTTTGTCATGTTGGCGGGTATTATTGTAAATAATGGTATTGTGCTTGTTGATTACATCAACCAACTGCGGCGTGGAGGGATGGAGAAGCGGCAGGCGATACAGGAAGCCGGCGTCACCCGTCTCCGCCCGATTCTGATGACGGCAGTCACGACAGTACTGGGTCTTGTGCCAATGATAGCCGGAAACAGTATGGGAACGGATATGACGAGGCCGATGGCGATTGTTACCATTGGAGGATTGATTTACGGTACGCTTCTGACTTTGTTTGTCGTACCATGTATTTATGATATGTTTAACCGCAAGAAAGATATAACGGAAAAAGATATAGATTAAAAATGGTTCCCCGATTACAAATGTTTCCGGAAAGGAGGAATACTATGAATGCACCGATTGGCATCTTTGATTCCGGTGTCGGAGGATTAACTGTTGCCAAAGAAATTATGCGGCAACTGCCGGGGGAGAGTCTGGTATATTTTGGCGATACCGCCCGCGTACCATACGGTACGAAGTCGAAAGCGACGGTTTGCAAATACAGTAGGCAGATTGCCAGATTTTTGCAGACGAGAAAAGTAAAAGCGATTGTAATCGCCTGTAATACGGCAAGCGCACTGGCTCGCGAGGAGCTGGAGGAAATGGTCGATGTACCGATTGTTGACGTGGTGCGACCGGGAGCAAAGATGGCTGCGGAAACAACGAGAAATAAGAAAATAGGTGTGCTTGGTACCCGAAGCACGATTAAGAGCGGTATTTATGAGCGGTATCTGCACCAGATAGATGCGGAAATCACGGTTGTCAGTAAAGCATGTCCTCTCTTTGTGCCGCTTGTAGAAGAGGGCCTTTTTGAAGACCGGATTACCGAGGATGTAGTGGGGCGTTACCTGCATGATATGAAAGAGTACGAGATTGATTCGTTAGTACTCGGGTGTACGCATTATCCGCTGCTGAGGGGGGTTATCGGACGAGAGACAGGCGATGGGGTCAGACTTGTAAATCCGGCTTATGAAACGGCAAAGTCCCTGAAGGAAATGTTAAAGGAAAAAGAGTTATTGGCGCCTGCAGGCGGAGAGGTCACACATGACTTTTTTGTGAGCGACGGGGCCGACGAGTTTATCAGTTTTGCCAATTCTGTTCTGCCAAGGCGTGTGGAGAATACATCACTGGTTGATATTGAGGCATACTAATACGTCGAAACTTATATATTGCTATATACGATGACAGCCTGACGGTAACAAGTCAAACGGGTTCGAGTTGCCGCCGTCAGGCTAAGCAATGGAGTGAGTGTGATATGAGACGTAAAAGGAAGCGCTGGATGAAAGCGGCAGCCTGTTTGGCCCTGTTTTTTCTGACGCCGGTATTAACCGGTCTGGTAATGAATTTAGTCTGGGTTAGCGAGGAGCCGTCGCTGATGGAAGACGTGGGACGTTTTCGCGAGATGAAAGTGGCGGCAGAGCGCATGGAGGGCTGCGAGAATTGGAACGGAAAAGAGTATCGTAAGTTAGCCAGAGATTATTTGTATTATGATGGTAGCATAAAGCAGGGAATGAAGCCGGTTTCCCCGTTTTCATGGTATAGTATGCTCCTGCCCGCAGACAAAGTCGACGCATATGCAAAAGCATTTAAAACGGTGCTGTCAGATGTCAGATGTTTTCCCGTAGCCAATGATTCACGGGGGAAAGAGACGGTGAATTACGATGATTCATGGGGAAAGTCGAGAAATTACGGGGGAAAACGCATTCACGAGGGAACGGATATTATGACGTCGAATAATGTGCGCGGGTATTTTCCCATCGTGAGTGTGAGCGACGGAATCGTGGAGAAAAAAGGATGGCTCAAATTAGGGGGCTACCGCATAGGGGTGCGGAGCGCTTCCGGAGCTTATTTTTATTACGCACATCTGGCAAATTATAGCGGGGGACTGGAAGAGGGCAGTAAGGTAAAGGCCGGACAGTTACTCGGTTATATGGGCGACAGCGGTTACGGAAAAGAGGGAACGGTCGGAAAGTTTGACGTACATCTGCATTTTGGAATTTATATTAAAATCGGTAAAAATGAGGTCAGCGTGAACCCATATGAAGTTTTGAACAGGGTGAAGAAAAAGCGGGTTTCGCTTGTCGGGATTCAGAAACAGAACTTTGCATAGAGCTGTTTTTGTGGTACACTAACAATAAAATAGCAAATGATGGGAGCAATACAGAGTATGAGAGTTGAAAAAGGAGCAGAGGGATACATTGGAAAGCGAAAGAAAGTGGACGCCATTTGTCTGCTTTTCTATATTGTGCTTGGAGTTATTATCTTTTTATCCGGATATTTTATTACGAAAACGAGAGCCAATATCTTTACGGTGCTGGCAGTACTGATGGTGCTTCCGGGAGCAAAGAGAATGGTGGCGTTATGCGTTATGCTGCCGCGAAAGAGCGTTTTGCATGAGCGCTGTGAGAAGATTCGGGCGCTTGCCGAAGGGGGAACGCTGTATATTGATTATGTATTCACATCAGCAGAAAAAATCATGCATTTGGATTTTCTGTTTGTGAAAAATGGCAATGTACTCGGAGTATTGGCGTCTTCCAAACAGGACGAAGAGTATATAAAAAAGTATCTGACTGGCGGCGTCCATAAGATATCTTCGCATTATCATGTCTCGCTCTTTTCCGGAGATGATGAATTTGTGCGGCAGCTACAAAAACTTTCCCAGAAAGAAGCCGATAAGGACAAGGAGAAAGAAGTACTCGAATATTTGTATTCCCTGATAGTATAAATCGGATTTGCAATGGAGATTGCCATGAGAGAAATCAAAATAGAAAGAAATGACAGCGGACAGCGTCTGGACAAATTTCTGCAAAAATATTTGAAAGAGGCTTCCCGGGGATTTCTTTTCAAAATGCTGCGAAAGAAAAATATTACGCTCAATGGAAAGAGAGCGGAGGGGAGAGAGATATTATCAGAGGGGGACACGGTCTCTGTTTTTTTCTCCGACGAGACGTTTGAAAAGTTTCGCGGCGTACACAAAGAGCGCAGATATCCGACGACAAACCTCGATATCTTATATGAAGACAGTGAAGCCGCGCTCCTTAACAAGCCGGTGGGAATGTTATCGCAAAAGGCGAAAGAAAGCGATGTTACTCTTGTAGAATACTTTCTCGGATATCTTCAGCAAAAAGGAGAATGGAGAGAGGGCGGCTCGTTTACTCCCGCTGTCTGCAACCGCCTCGACCGCAACACGAGCGGGGTAGTCATTGCCGGAAAGAGCCTGTACGGACTGCAAAAAATGTCGGAACTTTTGAAGAGACGCACGATAGACAAG
Organism: uncultured Eubacterium sp.; assembly: GCA_910589595.1. Taxonomy (GTDB): domain Bacteria; phylum Bacillota; class Clostridia; order Lachnospirales; family Lachnospiraceae; genus Eubacterium_F. Next base: position 14,572 of record CAJUTM010000019.1, on the reverse strand, counting down.
TATTACCTGACGATTGTGGAGGGTGTGGTGAGACAGCCGTCCATGATACGGGGATATTTATGTAAGGATGAGAAGATAAATAAAGTGACGGTTTATGACGAGCCGGCTGTGGACAGGGTTTTTATTGAGACGGGGTATGAGCCCTTGATGGATAACGGCAGTTATACGCTGCTTCGGGTAAAGCTCATTACGGGTAAGACACATCAGATACGGGCGCACCTTAGCAGTACCGGTCATCCGCTGCTGGGCGATGTTAAATACGGAGGGACGAGGCAGGAGGGAGTGAAAAACTTTTTCCTGCACGCGGAAAAGATACGTTTTCCTGTGTTGGACGAGCCCTTGCACGGTTTGAGTGAACGGGAGATACAGGCGCCGCTGCCGGCTCGTTTTGCAAATATGAAACAGCACTTATTTGAAAAGTGAGAAATGGAGGAAGAGAATGAAACGAACAGTAATGTTTTTTGCCGAAGGATTTGAGACCGTTGAGGCGTTGATGGTAGTGGATATTTTGCGCCGTGGAGGCGTGGAAGTAGTGATGACGGCGATTGGTGAGGAAGAGATGGTGTACAGCGCTCAGGGAATCGGCGTTGAGATGGACGCGACGATGGACGAGATTGACGTGCTGGATTTTGACGCGGTCATTCTGCCGGGCGGTATGCCGGGAACGCTTCATCTCGGAGAGAGTGAGGCGGTGAAAAAGGCGCTCATGCTTATGAATGAGGCAGGGAAGATTGTGGCGGCGATTTGCGCGGCGCCGGGAGTGCTCGGCAAACATGGTTTGTTAGAGGGAAAGAATGCCTGCAGTTATCCGGAACATGAAGTGAACCTGCGGGGGGCGAACGTGTCCCGCGCTCCGGTTGTCGTAGATGGAAATATTGTCACAAGTAGGGGACTTGGCACGGCGATGGAATTTGCTTTCCAGTTGTTGGAATTACTGGAGAGTAAGGAAAAGGCTGACGAGATTAAGGAAGCGATTATCTATCAGGAGTTGGCTTAGATGGGAACATGGAATTCAAGAGGATTGCGGGGCTCTTTTCTGGAAGAGATGGTAAACCTCACGAACGAGAAATACCGCAATCAAAAGCTGGCCCTGATTCAGAAAGTGCCGACGCCTATTAAGCCAATCCATATTGACCAGTCGACAAGACATATCACTCTGGCGTATTTTGAGCAAAAGAGTACGGTAGATTATATAGGCGTCGTACAGGGGATACCCGTCTGTTTTGACGCCAAAGAGTGCGCGACGGAAAATTTTCCACTGGCCAATGTCCATGAACACCAGATGGCGTTTATGGAAGAGTTTGAACAACAGGATGGTATTGCTTTTTTACTTATTTATTTTAAGCGAAAAGACTGCTATATGTATCTGCCTTTTGCACAGTTAAAAAAATTCTGGCAGCGCATGAAAGAGGGAGGGCAAAAGCATTTTAAATTAGAAGAATTGGATTTGTCTTTTGAAATATCCACCTATTCGGGAACTTTTGTTCATTATCTCGAGCAGCTGCAGATGGATATGGACAGACGATAAAAGGGAATCAAATCAAGAAAAATCCACAAATCAGCGGGAGCAATTGGTGTGTTACAGTACCCCTGCTCGAGTGAAAAGTGGATTTTTCTTATTATTTGAAACTATTAATTTCGTACATCGTTATTACTAACGCATGGACTCTTCCTGCTTTTTAATCATCTGACGAACCATCTCGCCACCGATTGAGCCAGCCTCACGGGAAGTAAGATCTCCGTTATAACCATCTTTCAAGTTAACACCGATCTCGTTTGCTACTTCCATTTTGAAACGGTTCATAGCCTCTTTAGCCTGTGGTACTTCCATCTTAGATGAACTGTTGTTTGCCATAGTGTTTCACCTCCGTTTTATTATTTATAGTGAAGATAAAGGAATGCATAGCCGGTTTTATGCATTCCTTTTCTGATGTTTTCCTAATGAGCATTGCTATTAAGAACCCGTCGTATCGAAACGCGTGAACCGTTTGTTGCACTCGATTATCTTGATACTATTGTAACCACGAAAAGGGAAATTATAATGGAAATTTGTGGCACAAAATTATGTGAAAATAGGGATGACAGAAAATTTTTAAAATGATATAATGAGGACAAATGTTGCAAAAGTTTAGTAGTGGTGTGCAGGGGAGGAGGATTTTCCATGCGGATTCGCGATATGGGGGTACAGTTACAGTATGACAGTGATTTCGAAATTTATCGGGAAGATGGAATTTCCGGCTACGGTGAAGCGGACTATTTATTCGTTTATTTTCACAGCAAATGTTTTGTCGAGATAAACGGTGAAGAAACGCAGGTTGCGCCGCCGGCTGTTATTTTGTTTGATATAAACAGCAGACAGCATTATTATGCCGCAGATGATTCTTATATGGATGATTATGTGCATTTCTGGTTTGATGAGAGCCGTTCTTTCGTAGATGAATTAAACCTGCCGATGAATACGATAATCTCACTGCCGGACAATACTATTATACCCAGTCTGCTTGTTCAGATGTACGAAGAGTTTGTCTCGATTAATGAATACAGAGAGCATTCTTTGGCTTATTTATTTCGCATTGTTCTGTTAAAAGTGGCGGAAATGTCAGAGCGGAGCAGGCGGGCGAAAGTTCCTGACCGCTATGATGAAGCTTTTCAAAATCTGCGTTCCTCGGTTTACCTTGAGCCGGCAAGACAATGGCACGTTTCGGAATGCGCCTCCAAACACGGGTTGAGCACGCCTTATTTTCAGAAATTGTATAAATCTTATTTTGGCAATACTTTTGTTCAGGATGTCGTCAGAAGCCGGATGGAACATGCCAAACATTTTCTGCTGATGAGCAATTATTCCATCAAAGAGATAGCGGCGTTGTGCGGCTATAATAATGAAACATTTTTTATGAAACAGTTTAAAAAGAATATCGGCATGACGCCGAGTCAGTACAGAACAAAGAATTATGAAAAAGAGATAAAGAAATAAAAATTATTTTATCATGTTTATGCCACATTTTTCTGATACTGTATATTCAGTAGTTACATTAGTGACTACTACTCCCACCCTATTATACGATGGAAGGCATCCGGTCTTTTGACCGGATGCCTTTCAAGTTATGTGAAGTTTTCGAATAAAAGGCGGTAAAAGAAGTAGAATACAAATCGGGGTTATGATATACTTAAAACCAGATATTGGAAGAAAAAAAGGGGGGCTTATTTTGAAGAAACAAGCTGTTAATCCGTATCTGCCTTCGTGGGAGTATATTCCGGACGGAGAACCTTATGTATTTGACGGGCGTGTCTATGTATACGGTTCGCATGATTTCTATAATGGTTATGTGTTTTGTATGGGTGATTATGTGTGCTGGTCGGCGCCGGTTGACGATTTGGCGGATTGGCGTTTCGAGGGAGTGATTTATCCGAAGACGGCAGACCCGTTGAATAGGGACGGAAAAATGTGTCTGTATGCGCCGGATGTAACGGTAGGGCCGGACGGACGTTATTATTTGTATTATGTGTTGGATAAAGTGCCGGTAGTATCCGTAGCTGTCTGTGATACGCCGGCGGGAAACTATGAATTTTATGGCTATGTGCATGACAAGGACGGTGTGCGGCTGGGAGAGCGGGAAAGCGATGAACCGCAGTTTGACCCCGGTGTTTTGACGGAGGGAGACCGCACATATTTATATACCGGCTTTTGCGGACGGGGAGATATGTCGAGAACGGGCGCTTTCGTTACCGTTCTCGGGCCGGATATGCTGACGATTGTGGAAGAGCCGGCGCGCGTCGTGGCCGGATGTGAATACAGTGAGGGTACGGTATTTGCCGGACATGCATTTTTCGAGGCCTCCTCGATTCGCAAAATCGGAGACATTTATTATTTTATTTATTCTTCCGAAGTCATGCACGAACTCTGCTATGCGACAAGCGTATCGCCGACAGGCGGCTTTGTCTATCGGGGTGTTCTCGTGAGTAACTGCGACATGCATATTGACACGTATAAGCCCGCCGGTATGCCGGCCGCTTACGGGGCAAACAACCACGGCAGTATCGTGCAGATAGGTGAAGAGTGGTACGTTTTTTATCACCGCCACACCAACGGGACATGGTACAGCCGTCAGGGATGTGCGGAGCGTCTGCAAATCACAGCCGACGGGGCGATTTCGCAGGCGGAAATCACGTCCTGCGGTCTCAATGGCGGCCCTCTGCGCGGTGAGGGAGAATATCCGGCATATATTGCCTGCCATCTGTTTACGGAAAAGCCGTCCGTATATGTCGGTGGCGAGTCATATCCGAAAGTAATGCAGGATGGCCGTGACGGTGACGAAGAGACGGGATACGTCGGCAACATTCAAAATACGGCGACAGTCGGTTTTAAATATTTTGACATGAAAGCGGTGAAAAAAATTCGGATTACCACACGCGGATATGCAAATGGCGTGATGGAAGTGCGCACAAAATGGGATGGTGACGTGTTGGCGGAACTGCCAATAGTATACACAAACGTGTGGGAAACATATGAGGCTGACATTGCCATGCCGGACGGCGTCCAATCGTTGTACCTGACGTTTCGGGGTGAGGGAAATGCAAGTCTCAAAAGTTTTGAATTGCTTACATAATCCGCAAAGGAGGGAAAGGAATGCTGGACAGACATTTGATTGCAAAGACAGAGCCGGTGGCTTTGTCTGACAATATGGTAATTGAAAAAAACTTACGGATAACCGTATTGGAGGAGCGGCTGTTCCGGATTGAGCAGTCACAAAGCGACAGTTTCTGTGATTCGGCAACGCAGTGCGTATGGTACCGCAATTTTGATAAAACAGCTTTTACGGCAGAGCGCGGGAGCGGGCAACTGCGAATCCGCACCGCACAGGCAGAACTGGTATGGAAAGGAACGGTAGAGAAAAGTTTTGTCATCCTGAAAGAAGAGCAGAAGCAGCTTCCGCTCGGCAACGAGGGCAATCTGCTTGGCACATACCGGACGCTCGATTGCTGCGACGGCGATATGTGGATACCATTCGGGACAGAGGTGGATAAGGCGGAAAAGATTCTTCTGGAAAACGGAGTTGTATCGAAAAGCGGTGTGGCGGTACTCGATGACAGTGAATCCCTGCTATTGCGGGAGGACGGAATGATTGGCAGGCGGGAGAATCCGGAAAAAGATATTTATGTCTTTGCCTATGGAAAAGATTATCGGGGAGCAGTCAGGGCGCTGTATTCGATTTGCGGGAAAACTCCGCGGATACCGAGGTTTGCACTGGGAAATTGGTGGAGCAGATATTACGCTTATACAGAAAAGGAATATCTGCATGTTATGGATAATTTTGAAGAGAGAGAAATTCCCATCACGGTGGCGACCGTCGATATGGATTGGCATTGGTCGTTTACGCTTGATGAGAAGAAGCAGATAAGCAAACAGGGGAAAAACGACGCCTTGCACGGTGGGGCTGACGGGTGGACAGGATACAGTTGGAATACGGATTTGTTTCCGGACTATAAACGGTTTTTGAAAAAACTGCATGAGAGAAAACTTCATGTGACGCTGAATCTGCATCCGGCTTCGGGAGTTCGGTATTTTGAGGACTGCTACCGCGCAATGGCGGAGGCTGTAGGCGTGAACCCGGAAACGGAGCAGCAGATTCCCTTTGATATGACCGATGAGCGTTTTATCAATGCCTATTTTGATATTCTCCATCGCCCTTACGAACACGATGGCGTTGATTTCTGGTGGATAGACTGGCAGCAGGGAGAAGAATCACGTCTGGAGGGATTAGACCCCTTGTGGGCGCTGAATCATTATCACTTTTTAGACCATGCGCAGGAGCATGAGCCGCTTATCTTATCCCGTTACTGTGGAATCGGAGCGCACCGCTACCCGTTGGGATTTTCGGGAGATACGAAAGTGACATGGGAAAGCCTGCAGTTTCTTCCGTATTTTACGGCGACGGCGTCCAATGCCGGCTATAGCTGGTGGAGCCATGATATCGGCGGCCATATGGGAGGATACAAGGATGATGAATTGTATGTCCGTTTTGTACAGTTTGGTGTATTCAGCCCGATTAACCGCCTGCATAGCACCTGTTCTCTTACGTTTACGAAAGAGCCGTGGGCGTATGGAAATGGTACGGGACTGATTGCCGCTGAATTTTTGAGACTGCGCCATCGCATGATTCCTTTCCTGTACTCCGCTGCTTATGAGACGACGGAAAATGGTTTGGCGCTTGTCGAGCCGATGTATTATGAATGGCCGGAAAACGGGGAAGCGTATCAATATCCCAATCAGTATATGTTCGGCGGTCAGCTTTTGGTGGCTCCGATTACGAAAAAGAGCGAGACAGACGGTATGGCAGACGTGGACGTCTGGCTTCCGGAGGGCCGATGGACGGACTTGTTTACGGAAGATGAATATGCGGGAGGACGGGAACTTACAATGGTTCGCTGGCTGGAAGAGTATCCGGTACTTCTGCGGGAGAGCGGCTTTTTTGTGCTCGATGACAGAAAATACACAAATGATGTGGAGAATCCGGACTGTTTAAAAGTATATGTGACAAATGGAAACGGCCGCTATTGTCTGCATGAGGATAAGGATGGCAAACGGATAGATACGCTGTTTACGTCGGAAGAGAAAGCGGGCAGACAGAAGGTGACGTTCTGCTGTCGGACAGAGGGGGCGGAAGTGCCTGTAAGACGGTATCATCTGCGCTTTTGTAATATTTGCGGGGGAGAGGTGACAGCACTGGCTGACGGTGTGGAATATCCGGCAGTCACCGATGACAACGGCCGGCTGAGCGTTGTTCTGGAGGGAGTTACTGCCAACGTCGAATATGAGATTACGATATCTTTTGCGGAGCAGTCCGAAGAGAAGAAAAGCGAGGCGCTCCGGAAGATTGTCACAAAATTACAGATGGACCATGATTCCAAAGATGTCCTGTATAAACGTTTATGCGCCTGTGACTCAGAGGAGTATTTGGATATTGTGGAGAAGACATCGCTGCCATCCGTAGTAAAGGCGCGGCTATGTGAGATAGTGTAATATTCCTGAAAGAAAGGGGTAAGACGTGTGACGGAGCTGTTATTGGTAGAGGATGATAGAGCAATTGTGGAAAACCTGCGGGAGTTTTTGGCGGGCGAGGGATTTTGTGTGACTCCGGCTTCCGGTCAGAAAGAGGCTCTTGATTTATTGGAGGAGAGACATTTTGATATTGTTTTACTGGATATTTCACTCTCGGATGGAAACGGTTTTGCCGTATGTGCGTATGTCAAAAAAAATACGGATACGCCGGTCATTTTCCTGACGGCTTCGGGAGACGAATGCAGCGTAGTGACGGGACTGGATATGGGGGCGGACGACTATATTAGCAAGCCGTTCCGCCCCAGAGAATTGGTTTCGCGCATTGGCGCCTGCCTGCGCAGAAACGGAAAGAAACAGGTTTTGCTTGAGGCCGGCAATGTTACTGTAGACACGATGAAAGCGGTTGTAAAAAAGGACGGGGAAGAGATTTTTCTCTCCGTACTGGAATACCGGCTTCTTCTTATTTTATTTCAAAATAAGGGCATGGTTCTGACGAGAGACAAATTATTGGAGGCAATTTGGGATATGGCGGGCGAGTTTGTCGAGGACAATACGCTGACTGTATATATGAAAAGGCTTCGTGAAAAGATTGAGGATAATCCTGCCAAGCCGGAAATAATTAAGACGATACGGGGGATGGGATATGGGGTTTTTTAGGAATCCGGAAATCCGGAGAGAAATGGTTTTATGGGGAGCGGGTCTTGCCGTCTGTCTGTTTGCGGCGAAGCTTTTTTCTGGCAGCAGGGGAATGGTTGTCTGTCTGTTTGCCGGTTTTCTTTTTACGGCGGCGCATTTTTTATCTTCTTTTTTCCGATATCGTAAAATTGCTTTCTTATCGGAAGAGGTGGAGCGCTGTCTGCACGGAAAACAGCTGATGGAGATTACGGAGCAGGCAGAGGGCGAGCTGGCAATCTTACAGACGGAACTGCAGAAGATGATACGGAAACTGGCACATCAGGCAAAACTGCTTCAGGACGATAAGATTTATCTGATGAATTCAATTGCCGATATTTCCCATCAAATCCGCACGCCCCTGACAACGATTAATCTCATTGTGTCAAGACTGGCTTCCCGCAACTTGGAAGAGAAGACGCGGTATGAATTGCTGCGCAATCTCGAAGGTTTGTTACAGCATATGGAATGGCTTGTGGAGACGCTGTTGAAGATGGCGAAACTGGACGCCGGAACGATTCAGATGAAAAGGACGAGAATAGATGTCGGGGAATTAATTGAGAGAGCTACGCGGGATTTATTGATACCGATGGAACTGCGGGAGCAGAAGCTGATAATATCGTGTAAAGAGGAGACGGGCTTTCTCGGGGATATGGCGTGGACGCAGGAGAGCCTTGCCAATATTGTGAAAAATTGTATGGAATCTGCGCCGATAGGAGGCGAGATACGCATAGAGACGGAGGAGAATGTCCTCTATACGAAAATTGTAATAGAAGATAATGGCTGCGGCATTTCGAAAGAAGATTTGCCGCATTTGTTTGAGCGGTTTTATAAGGGAAAACATACGTCGGAAAAGGGAGTGGGAATTGGTCTGGCGCTGGCGAAGATGATTGTAAAAGAACAGGGAGGTGTTTTAGAGGCTTCGAATTGCAAAAAGGGAGGAGCCCGTTTTGAGATGCGTTTTTACAAAAGCGTTGTCTGAATGAGCGCGCAATATGGCATAACTCCTTTTAATTCGTACATACTGTTAGTGTATTGGCGCGGCAGTTATTCAATAATTGCCGAATGCAGGCAGAAGTGCGAAAGGGGTAACGTATGAAGTCAGTTTGGAGAAAAGGGAAAAAACTCCCTGATTTTCCACGGCTGGATGGGAATCAGAAGACGGATGTTCTCATTATAGGCGGCGGAATGGCGGGGATTTTGTGCGCTCATTTTTTACAGGAGATGGGAATTGATTACATGCTCGTTGAAAGGAGCACAATCTGTTCCGGAGTCACGGAAAACACAACGGCAAAGATTACGGCGCAGCATGGACTTTTGTATCATAAATTGCTGAAAGGGGCGGGCAGAGAGCGCGCCCAACTTGTGCTGGATGCAAATCTGAGAGCCCGGGATAAGTATGCTGAGCTTTGTCAGAACATAGATTGTGATTTTGAGGAGCGGACGTCGTATGTTTATTCCACGGATAACAGGAAGAAACTCGAGCAGGAAGTAGAGGCGCTCGATAAGCTCGGTCATCCGGTTTCGCTTGTGCCGACAGAGGAACTTCCGTTTCCTACTGTGGGGGCGCTTGCATTCGAGGGACAGGCACAGTTTCATCCCTTGCGGTTTGCCGCGCAAATTGCCGCTGATTTAAAGATTTATGAGCACACCTTTGTCACGGAATTAAAAGAAAATACGGCGGTAACAAATCGGGGCGAGATTGCCTTTGAAAAACTTATTATTGCCACACATTTTCCGATGGATAATAAACACGGAATGTATTTTATGAAAATGTATCAGCACCGCTCTTATGTGATTGCACTCAGAAACGCCGCCTGTATAAAGGGGATGTATGTCGATGAGAAACGGACGGGATTATCGTTTCGCAGCTATCGGGACTTCCTGCTCGTTGGCGGCGGCAGCCACCGTACGGGAAAGAAAGGAGGCTGCTGGCAGGAATTGAGAGATTTTGCGAAGTCCTGCTATCCCTCTTCGTCCGAAACCTATCACTGGGCGACGCAGGATTGTATGACGCTGGACGGAATCCCATATATTGGAAAGTACTCAAAAAATATGCCGCATTGTTTTGTGGCTGCGGGATTTAATAAATGGGGGATGACTTCTTCGATGACGGCAGCAATGATTTTGGCAGACTTAGTTTCCGGAAAGGAAAATGCCTACGCACAAGTATTTTCTCCCTCGAGGTCAATGTGGAAGCCGCAATTATTCCTGAATGGGTGTGAAGCTCTCGTCAATCTTCTTTCACCGGCGCGAAAGCGCTGTCCGCATATGGGATGTTCCCTGAAGTGGAATGGCGTGGAGCATTCATGGGACTGCCCCTGCCACGGCTCGAGGTTTGATGAACAGGGGCGTCTGTTAGATAATCCGGCAAATGGAAATCTGGGCAAAAGGAGAGAATAATGGCAAATCGACTGAAAGACCAAAGTAGTCCGTATCTTTTACAACATGCGGAAAATCCGGTAGACTGGTATCCGTGGGGAGAAGAAGCATTTGCGAAAGCAAAACGAGAAGACAAGCCTGTATTTTTAAGCGTCGGCTACAGTACATGCCACTGGTGCCATGTGATGGCGCACGAGAGTTTTGAAGATGGGGAGACGGCAGCTCTTTTAAATCGTTATTTTGTGTGCATTAAAGTTGACAGGGAGGAGCGGCCGGATATTGACAGCGTCTATATGACTGTCTGTCAGGCGCTAACGGGAGGAGGCGGCTGGCCGCTGAGTATCTTTATGACCGCGCAGCAGAAGCCCTTTTATGCGGGAACGTATTTTCCTCCGGATTCCCATTCCGGAATGATAGGTTTTCGGGATTTGCTGCGTGCTATTGCCGAGCAATGGGAAACGAATAAGACGGCACTAATCGAATCGGCGGAGCAGATTCTCTCCCATGTAGGAGCGAAGGACGTTGCGGAAAGCAGTTTGATAGACAGGGAATTACTAAAGCGGGCTGTGTCTCTTTTTTCGCAGAGTTTTGATAGCAGATATGGGGGTTTTGGCACGGCGCCGAAATTTCCTACCCCCCATAATCTGATATTTCTTCTGTTATATTCCGTGACGGAGGCGGACAAAGAAGAGACTGTTTTTTCCCACAGAGCCGTTTATAAGACACTCGAACAGATGAGGCGGGGCGGGATTTTTGACCAGATAGGTTTTGGTTTTTCCCGTTATTCTACCGATAGCTATTTTCTTGCCCCGCATTTTGAGAAAATGCTCTATGATAATGCGTTATTAATTCTGGCGTATGTTTCTATGTTTAAGGTTTCGGGAGAGCCATTCTTTCTTGATACTGCCGAGAAGACGGCAGCTTATGTTTTCAGGGAAATGACGGGAGAAGAGGGAGAATTTTATTCCGCGCAGGATGCGGATAGTGAGGGAGAGGAGGGGCGCTTTTATCTTTGGGACTACGAGGAAATCTGCACGCTTCTTGGCGAAGAGACAGGCGCCTCTTTTTGTGAATATTATGGAATCACGAAACAGGGAAATTTTGAGGGAAAGAACATTCCCAACCGTTTGGGGGGCGGGGCGATTGCCGATTCCTTTGACAGGGAGCGGCAGATGTTGTATGAGCACCGGAAATCGCGTTATAAACTGCATATAGATGATAAAATTCTTACGTCGTGGAACGCCCTGATGATTTGCGCTATGGTTTTTCTGTATCGGACGACGGGGAAGCAGCGATATCTTCAGGCGGCGGAGAGAACACAAAAATTTATAGAGGAAAATCTGGCGGCGGGAGATTTGTTATTTGTCAGTTGCCGTGACAGGGCCCGTTCCGTCAATGGATTTCTGGATGACTATGCGTATTATATGGCGGCGCTTATTTTTCTCTATGATGCGACGGCAGAGCCATATTATCGGGAACGTGCCCAAACGCTGTATCATCAGGTGAAAAAACAGTTTGCGGATACAAATGGCAGTGGCTTTTTCCTATATGGCAGAGAAAATGGCCGCCTGATTACGAGGCCGAAAGAAACTTACGATGGCGCCATGCCCTCGGGAAATTCTGTTATCGCTTACTGCCTCGTCCGTCTCTCGCAAATTCTCGAAGAAGAGGAAATAAAGAAAGACGCCGAGCGGCAACTTGCCTATATGTCCGCAGCGGCGCAGCAGTATCCGGCGGGATACGCCATGTTTCTGATTGCGCTCATTTTGTACTATCATCCGCCGATGAAGATTACCGTAGTACTTTCGCATGACGACAGCAGGGAAGAAATATTATCCCATCTTCCGCTTCGCTCCGAAGTTAATATTCTTCCCCGTGCGACAGAGGACTATCGTTTATTGAACGGCAAGACAACGTATTATGTCTGTCATAATCATGTCTGCCTGCCGCCGGATAATTCTCCTCCGCATTTATAAAATGAACTACGATTTGGGAAAGAATGTTATGATACCGGCGGAGGCGTATCGCGACGAGGGAACCTCGTACCACTACGCACCTGCCGCCGATTATATTACAATAAAAAATGCGGATATCGTAGCAAACTTTATGAGGGAAAACGGCATCCCCTTTGTAAAAGGAAAAGCGTGGACGACGGATTCTTTTTACAGGGAAACGATTAACAATTTTAATAAGCATAAAGCAGATGGCTGTATTTCCGTTGAAATGGAATGCGCCGCCCTGCAGGCAATGTGCGATTTTCGGGGATTGAATTTCTACACATTTTGATATTGCGCTGGAGCTGGCACATTATGTTGCTTCGTTGTGAAGAAGCGGAGGATATTTGGAAACAGAAGCCTTTTGCGGAAAGGGATTTTATGTTGTCTTACTATTGCATGAAATGGCTATTGCTATTGCTTCTAGTGGGAAATTCCGGTATCTGATATGATAAAACATATTATAAGGGACGACAAAAGATAAAAGGAATTATTTGAGAAAACAATTCCGGAGACAGGGTAATTCCATCCGAGTGATAAAACTTTGTGTTTTCCGGATGGAAATATTTTTTTCTCTTTTGTTGCCGGCAGGGGTACAAAAGGGTTTGACAATAAAAGCAGATGACAAGGGAAATGAGGAGTTTGTGAAGAGAGGGGTTTGATTATATGAAAAATCTGAAAAAGAAGTTAATCGGGGTGACGGCTGCCGCCTTTCTGTGTGGTATGGTTTTATGTACCAGTCGTATCGCCAGCCATGCGGCGGGTGATAACCTCACCTTTGGTGAGGTATACAACACTGCCGTCGAAGAAGCCTACGGCGACACTTTCCGCAGCGTCTACGAAAACCATCTCGCCGGCTCCCCTCTGGAAGCCGAGTGCCCCGACGGCGTAGACACCGCCACTGGTCACCTCATCCTCACCCGCAGCGACCTCTCCCTTGAGGGAACCGGCGGCATGGACTTCGAACTCAGCCGCTACTATGACAGCAACGAAGCCAATCTAGGCCACGCCACCGTCGAGCATGTAAGCGAACTCAAACGCGACACCGTATGGGTCGAATACACGGCGGCCGACGGCAGCAAACGCCAGCTCATCGTCAACACGGCATTACTCAAAAATCACAAAAACGCCCTCAAAAACCTGATTGGCGCCAGCTATAAAAAAGGAGACGTGCAGCATCAGGACGTCATCAAACCGGAAAAAGGAACCCAGCGCACGAAAATCATCAGCAACAAAAACCACAACGTATACGGAATCGCCAGCGGCTGGCGCTACGACTTCCCGTGGATCGAAACCGTCACACTCGCAGAAAAAGAAGGCTGGGAACCAAGACCCGCCTACCTCCATTACGGCAGCGCCGGCGTCATCCCCATTGAAACAGAACAGGACGGAGCCGGCAGACGCTATCCCATCCGGAAACTCGAAAACTACGGCTACGAAGACATCAAACTCGAAGATTGGAACAAAACCGTCGACGGCACTGCCTGTAAATACCTGCTGCGCGACAAAACCGGCCTGCGCACCTACTTCAACGAAAACGGCGTCATTGTGCTGCAGAAAGACGCCCACGGCAACACCATCCGCTACACCTACACCGACGGCATTTACTTCAGCAAAATCACCGACGCCGTCGGCAGGGAAATCGAATTCCATTACAGCGGGGAAGAAGACGAAAAAGTACTGACATCCGTCACCGTTCAGGGAACAGAGGCAGAAGGCGGCGTAAGCCGGAAAACCATCACCTACGAAACCGAACAAAAAACCTACACGCCGCACCACGGTGACCGGCTCACCGGAGCCATCCTCACAAGCGCCACCGTCGACGGCAGCAAAGAAAAGTATAATTATAAAACCGTGGAGCGGCTCGTCAACATCTCCGGCGCCGGGGTCGCCTCCCAGCGGGTCTCCACCAACCAGAGCTATCTCCTCAATAAAATCACCGCCGACGGCAGCGAAACCCGCTATGAATACCGCGCCTGCTCCCTGCGCGGCGAAAAAGGAGGGAACAGCGGGCAGAAAAGAGACGTCGTCACCGAACAGTTCTACGTCACAAGAGAGTATGAAAAAGACGTAAAAACAGGAAAAAAAACAAACGGCATCAAATACGACTACTTCCAGAAAAAAGGAGAGGGCAGCCTGCGCAGCTATGACGACTTCCGCGAGAGGAAAGAAGACGGCCCCATCTACGAAGCATGGCAGTACGGCAACAGCGGTCTCAAAGCCGTAACCGTAGTCAGCACCTTTAACCCGAACAAATACAAAACAAACGGAAAATACTACGACTATACCTACAAAAAATCCAACATCAACACCGACACGCTGAAACTAAAAAAGAACACAAAGAAAAACGTCACCCTGTACCAATACAACGAAAATAAGCTGCTGACGGAAGAAGTCAGCTACGGAACCGAAAAAGAAGAAACTCTGTACGGCTATGATAAAAACGGAAAGGGTTCCCTTGTGG
>CAJUTM010000018.1 GCA_910589595.1 uncultured Eubacterium sp. | reverse complement strand
ACCGGATTTTTACCCTGCTGGGATCAAGATTGCGAACTTGTTTCGCAATTGCCTATTTGGTATATAGTATATGAAGCTATTAATCCCCTATATCCTTTCCATCCCAGCAATATGTACACAGCTTCTCTCTCGGAATACCGACAGCCTCCAGCATATCATCGAGACGATTAAAGCGGAGTGATGTGAAATTCAATTCTTTACGGATTTCTTCTATCATATTTTCATACTCTTTCGTTTCGGGGTCGGTATACTTTTGCAAAATTTCTTCCGATACGTCCTGCGTACCTTCTAATTTGGCAATCACACGTCTGGTAATCAAATCCATCTCCGAAGAAGAGCGTGAAAAATTTAAAAATTTACAGCCATACACTAAAGGCGGACAGGCCGGCCGAATATGAACTTCTCTGGCCCCGCTCTCATAGAGAAATTCCGTTGTCTCGCGCAATTGCGTTCCACGGACAATTGAATCGTCAATGAGAAGAATGCTCTTGTCCTTTATCAAATCGTGAACCGCTAACATTTTCATTTTAGCAATCATGTCCCTCTTGCTCTGTACCGTAGGCATGAAAGAGCGCGGCCACGTCGGTGTGTATTTAATAAACGGGCGGGAAAACGGAATCCCCGACTCATTGGCATATCCTACCGCATGCGCTGTTCCCGAATCCGGAACACCCGCAACAATATCCGGTTTCACATTATCCCGTTTCGCCATATTTTTCCCACAGCTATACCGCATCTGTTCTACACTGACGCCCTCGTAAGAACTTGACGGATAACCGTAATAAACCCACAAAAATGTACAGATTTTCATCTGCGAGCCCGGCGCCATCAGCGTCTTAATTCCCTCGTCATTGACGATGACAATCTCGCCCGGCCCCAACTCTTTCCACTGATGATAACCTAAATTCTGAAAAGAGAACGACTCCATCGCCAGACAATAAGAATCTCCTTTATTGCCAATGACAAGCGGCGTTCTTCCATATTTATCCCTCGCCGCATAAATCCCTTGCGGCGTAAGCACCAGCAACGTCAGAGAACCATCTATCGTTTCCAGAGCATAATGAATCCCCTCAATCAGATTTTCCTTTTGATTTATCAATGCCGCAACAAGCTCCGTAGGATTAATATCCCCTCCGCTCATCTCCAGAAAATGAGTATTATTGTTTGAAAAAATGTTATCTACAATTTCCTTTGCATTATTAATCTTACTAACTGTTGTAATGGCAAATGTACCGTGATGGGAACGAACGATGAGCGGCTGCGGCTCATAATCTGAAATACAGCCAATGCCGTAGTACCCTTTCATCTGCCGCATGTCTTTGTCAAACTTCGTCCGGAATGGTGCGTTCTCAATATTATGAATCGCACGGTCAAATCCATCCTCTCCATAAACAGCCATACCTGCCCGTCTTGTTCCCAGATGGGAATGATAATCCGTTCCAAAAAATAAATCAAACAAACAATCGTCTTTTGATGAAACTCCAAAAAATCCGCCCATGATATCCTCCGTTCTGTGCCATGAATTTTAGTTTAACGTTGTTTCGTTTCACTATTAAGTATAACACGAAATTTTGAGAATACCAGCGAAAATTTTTTCCTATTTATTTTGTTACATAATCATACTTTAGTATAACTACGGAAAGTGGCGGCAAATAGAGCGTTAATTCGTAATAATCCTGTTTTTCTTTCTCACTCACGGCTTCCCCCGGTTTTGGCACGGTCGGCTTACTGACTTTTTTCGCCTTTAACGTCTTTTTATTGACACGGCCCAAACCGCCAAAACGCTCTTCGTCTGAATTTAATATCTCGGTAAACGTTCCCTTACACGGTGCATTCACCTGATAGACCTCATGTGCGACCGGCGTAAAGTTGAGAATGAACATCAACTGGTCTTTTGTTAAACTTCCACGCCGCACAAAGGCAACGGTGCTCGTCTCCGGACGCCAGCAATCCATCCATTCAAACCCCAGACTGTCAAAATCATTATAATAAAACGCATCGTACTCTTTGTACAAGCGATTCAGCTCGCGGATATAATCCTGCATCTGACGGTGGCGGATATCCTCGTCCAACAAAAACCAGTCAAGGCTGCGGTATTCCGCCCATTCTCTCTTCTGCGCAAATTCCTGCCCCATGAAGAGAAGTTTTTTGCCCGGATGCCCGTACATAAACCCATATGTTGCACGGAGCGTGGCAAACTTATCTCCCTCCAGTCCCGGCATTTTATTCCACATTGAGCACTTCCCATGCACGACTTCGTCATGCGACAGCACTAAAATGTATTTTTCACTCAGATAATAATCAATGCTGAAACAAAGCTGCCCGTGATGAAACTGCTTAAAATACGGGTCGAGTTTCATGTACTCCAGAAAATCATTCATCCAGCCCATATTCCACTTAAAAGAGAAACCAAGACCGTGCTCCAGTACCGGAGCCGTCACTTTCGGCCATGCCGTAGATTCCTCGGCAATAATATAAGCTCCCGGATATTCCTTCTCCACCTCTGCATTCAAATGTTGCAAAAAGTGTACGGCTTCGTAGTTTTCATGCCCGCCGTCTTCGTTCGGCAGCCATTGGCCGTCCTGCTTGCCGTAGTCGAGATAGAGCATGGAAGCCACGGCGTCCACGCGCAGGCCGTCAACATGAAACTTATCTATCCAGAACAGTGCGTTGGCAACGAGAAAATTCTTCACCTCCATGCGCCCGTAATTGAATATATACGTTCCCCAGTCAGGATGTTCTCCGCGGCGGCTGTCCGGATGCTCGTACAACGCCTGTCCGTCAAAACGCCCCAGACAGTGCGCGTCTTTCGGAAAATGTGCCGGAACCCAGTCGAGAATTACCTCAATACCGCGCTGGTGCATCTCATCCACAAAATACATAAAATCTTTCGGTTCCCCATATCGGCTTGTCGGCGCATAATAACAACCAACCTGATATCCCCACGAGCCGTCAAACGGGTATTCCGCAATACCCATCAATTCTACGTGCGTATATCCCATATCGGATACATAATCGCCAAGCATTCCCGCCAGTTCACGATAACTGAAATTGCCATTGTCATCGTCTTCTATCCGCTTTTTCCATGAGGCCAGATGTACTTCATAAATACTCATCGGCTCGCGCTCGCGAATCTTCCGGGATTTTTTGGCATGCTCTTTCCGATACGCAGAATCTCCCCATTCATACCCATCGAGCGAAGTAATCCGCGAGGCATTTCCCGGACGCAATTCCGCATAATTGCCATAAGGGTCAGTTTTATAAAGCTTCTCGCCGCTGCGGGAAGTAATCTCATACTTGTAGGCGGCGCCTTCCCATGCTCCCGGAACAAATAACTCAAAGATACCGCTGCTGCCATGCATTATCATTTTGTGAAGACGAGCATCCCACATATTAAACTCGCCAATCACACTGACGCTGCACGCATCCGGCGCCCACACGGCAAACTGCGTTCCCTCGACGCCTCTCCGCATCATGCGGTGAGCGCCGAGTTTATTATAAATCTTGTGATGGTTCCCCTCTGCCAGAAGATGCTTGTCCAACTCGCCGAACATTTTGCCAAAGGCATAGGGGTCGTCAATCTCAATAATATCATCTTCTGCATATTGAATGCGCAGGCGGTATGTTTTTAAGCGGGCTGATTTTTTCTCGATAACAAAGCCAAAGAGCCCCTCCAGCTCCATCGGCTCCATCTCGCCAGCTACTTTACCGCGATGGTCTAATACCCAGACAGCCTGCGCACACGGGCGATATGCAGTAAAAATCTGTACATCTTCTTCTTTAAATATATGGCAGCCAAGTAAGTCATTTGGAGCATTGATGACGCCCTGCTCCAATTCTCTCATCATCGGCTTACTGGCCCATTGCTCCAAGTATTTATTCATATGGTTCCCCTACCTTTTATCCGAGCTGTTCCAGCAATTCTTTCACAACTCCTGCAAGCTCTTCTGATTTTTGTTGCGCATTGTCCAGACTATCGCCGACAACACCGAAATAAATCTTAATCTTCGGTTCCGTACCCGAAGGGCGCACGCAAAGCCATGCATCGTCGGTCAGCTCAAAATAGAGCACATTGGACTTCGGAATACCCGTAGGCTTCGTCTCGCCGGTTTTCACATCGCGAATAATGTCCTTTTCATAATCTCTCGTTGCCAGTACCTGATATTTTCCAAATGCCATCGGCGGATTCTCGCGAAGACTATCCATAATAGATTTAATCTTAGCCAGCCCCTCCAGTCCTTTATGGGTAATGGCAATGACATCATCTTTGTAATAACCGTATTTCTCATACATTTCCAACATGGCGTCCCAAATCGTCTTCCCGCGCAGCTTATAGTATGCCGCCGCCTCACAGAGGGCCATGGAAGCCACAATCGCATCTTTATCTCTGGCATGCGTGCCAATCAGACAGCCGTAACTCTCCTCAAAACCAAAGAGATAGTGTCCTTTTCCGCTCGTCTCCATACGCAGAATTTCTTTGCCAATCCACTTGAAGCCCGTCAGGCATTCGGTAAGTTTAATGCCGTAATGTTTAGCGATGGCGTCGACCATATTCGACGTAACAACCGTCTTAATCAACTCGCCATCTTCCGGCAGACTGCCCTCCAGCTCCAGCTTCTGTCCAATCTCATAATCTGCCAGAAAACTTCCCGACATATTTCCGGTCAGGCAGATATATTCGCCGCTTTTCGTATCTTTCACATACACACCGAGACGGTCGGCGTCCGGATCCGTCGCCAATACTAAATCGGCGTCTTTTTCTTTTGCCAGTTTCAACGCCAGTTCAAATGCCTCCGCAGCTTCCGGATTCGGATAGCTGACAGTAGGAAACTCCCCGTCCGGCAGTTCCTGTTCCGGCACTACGAATACGTGCTTGAAGCCGAGTTCCTTTAAGATACGGCGCACCGGAAGATTGCCGGTTCCATGCAGCGGCGTGTAAACGATTTTTAAATCATCCGACGCTTTCTTTATGCAATTCGGGTGCAGTACGTTTTTCTTTAATTCTTCCATGTAGCGGTCGTCAATCTCCGCTCCGATACTCTTGTAAAGCCCCGCTTTTATGGCTTCATCTTTGCTCATCGTCTTCACTGCCGCATAGTCTGTCACAGCTTTCACTTCGGCCATAATACCGGCGTCATGCGGCGGGGTAATCTGCGCGCCATCTTCCCAATAAACTTTATATCCATTGTATTCTGGCGGATTGTGGCTTGCCGTTATATTGATACCGGAGATACATCCGAGTTCACGAACCGCAAAGGATAGTTCCGGTGTCGGACGAAGCGTCTCAAAAACAAATGCTTTGATTCCGTTGGCTGCGAGACAGCAGGCCGCCTCGTCGGCAAACTCCGGCGACATACGACGGGAATCATAAGCGATTGCCACACCTTTATCCTGAGCTTTCTGCCCGATGATGTAATTTGCGAGCCCCTGCGTCGCCTTGCGAACCGTATATACATTCATACGGTTTGTTCCGGCGCCGATAATGCCGCGTAAACCAGCCGTACCAAACTCAAGGTCAGCATAAAAACGCTCTTTAATCTCTTTGTCGTCTCCGGCAATATCCCTAAGCTCTTTCTTTGTCTCCTCGTCAAAATACGGATTTGACAACCATGCTTCGTATGTTTCTTTATAGTCCATAATCTTCCTCCTATCCGTCGCTTTGCGACTTCTTTTTTATAATCACCCTTTACGGGAAAGATTCTATCCTTTTCCTTTCTTTTCCAAATCCGGAAAACTCCATGTCACGTCCTGACTGTCATCCGAAAGCTGGATGCTGTAACTCTTTGTCTCATATCCCTCTTTCGCCAGTGTAATCGTTACATTTCCTATTATTTTTGTAAAACTGCACGGAGCCACGCCTTTATAAGTGCCGTCAATATAGACGGCGGCGCCGTTCGGGGCGCTCACGGTTATCTTGTGCTCCTTATCGTACGTGGCAGCCGGCGTTGAAGAAGCAGCGGGCGTATCCTTTTCGGACACGGAACTGGACGAATCCTCTTCTTCGACCTCCGCCTTTTCTTCTGCCAAATCAATCTTTATCGTAAGATTCGGGTCTTGTACATGAATGACGCCAGTATAGTTATTATAACCCTCAAGCTCTACTTTTATTGAATGATTCCCATATTTTAGGGAAATCGGTTTCGAAGAATCTTTGAGGATGCCGTTCACGTAAAGTTCCGCCCCCTCGGGACTTATTTTGAAACGGACTCTGGCTGTATCCGGCACTTGATTCCGAAATTGCGCCATATTGACTTCCGTTACCTGACCGCGCTTTACCTCTACCGAAGCCTCGCTTGTCAAATCGCCGTTATTCATCGTGAAAAGCTGTAGCCCCTCCGGTACCGTCAGCAACATATTTTTCGACACCGGCAAAATCATTTCCCCGCGCACCGTGACAATGCCGCCGAGAAAATCGGCATAATTCTTTGGCTGGATATAACCGTGCCCACGGGTCACGATAATTGAATAAGCCTGTCCTTTCGTACCCCGAAATGTAATCTTATCCTCTGCGGTAATCTCCATCGGCTGTATCAGTTTTCCGTTCGAAAACACCGGAAGCCGCTCCGTATAAGAATAGTTCATGTCCTGAATCGTCAGATAATTCTTTTCCTGATGCAGGCGCACCGTTGTATCTTCTATCAGGGATACCCCCGACGTCTCCTGCAACTTCACAATCCTTCTGCCATCTTCGCTTGTATATACGTCAAAAACCTCTCCCGGCTCTATTTCCGATATCGCCAACTGATTTTCATTTTTCGTCAGCAGCGCAGTAGCGCCGGAATAAGGATAACTTTCAATTTTGTCAAATGAGGCGTTATAAAACTCAATCGTCGTAAGGTCCGTGTCAATTGCCCTGACAACACCGACAAAATCCACTCCCCTTTCGTATGTTACACCCTCATTTGGCTGCTCTGTCGCTCTCGGCCTGTTTCTGTTAAAACTACATCCGCTTATTCCGATAGCAACAAGCAGTAAAATTCCCAAAAAAATCTTTTGTTTCATACGTCTCATTTTTCCACCTGCATTTTCTTTCTATAAGGACTTTTATTGTACCACATTTTGCCACAAATGACTAGTTATTCTTTTCAAATGCCGCCAATCTTTTTAAAAATTGTGCCTTTCTTTCTTCCTGTTCCTGCACATCTTTCATTTTTTCCAAACTCTTGTCAGATATCCATGTCTTTTTTCCGTTCATGTACTGATTCAGAAGCTTCCAATATTTAATCGGATAGGACAGCGTAGTGGAGACAAATTCTTTCTCTCCTCCCTCCAACGCCACATTTTCAATATATCCCTCCCAAATCGCTTTCCCCTTTTCCCAATTCCACAGATTCTTTTCCATCGTCTTGCGCATAAAGTACACCAAATCCATTAATTGTATACCCATTGCCGCGTGTTCAAAATTCGTTGTCGCCAGTCCTTCCTTTGTCTGAATCAGATTATGGTAATTATATCCCCCATGACAGACGTCTCTTGTCTCGCTGCCATGCATCTGATAATATTCCGACTGACGCAGTTTCTCCCTCGCCCCCGCCGCCTGAGCGGCAAACTTAGCATAACACCCCATGGCAAAACGCTCAAAATCACTCTTTCGCTTCTTCCCTTTCATATAAGTATATACCCGCTTCATCTCCCGATTGTGCCTGTCGTATTGCTGTAACAACGTTTCACCAACAGAGACCGGAACCTGCGAATAATTTTTTAAGCATTGATGAAGACGGCCGAGATTTGCTGCAATCTCCATCAGCCCCTGACTGCTCTTGTAGTCGCAGTCCTCTCCCGCATACCATTCATAGACCACGTACTGCTCTCCTGTCTCACATACAGTGACCCATTCACCTGCTTTGTTTTTAACAGCCCAATCCAACTGTTTCATTCCCTGCAATCGCAAATGCTCTTTAACTTCATTTTCAAATGCAAAATGGGAGGTAATGCTTGTATATTCACGCATAAGACGCAAGCCCTCATTGGTGTCCAACAGAACAGCCCCTCTGGCTCTGCGTCGGTTTTTCACCTGAAAATCATATTGCTCTAACGCCAACTCCTGTCTGTCTTCCACAAAACCCCTCCTCGTATTTCCCTTTTCTCTGCCTTAAATTCTATGATACAGAATGGAAAATATGCGGAAATAACATAATTATTTTGCGAGCTTCGTATACTTTAAATAATTTCATTACCGGAGGTCAAACATGCGTCGTTGCCTCATTTCATTTCTTCTTATTATTAGTATCATACTGGCTTCCTGCCAGCCCCTTACCGCCCCCCGTTCACCCGGGATGTCCTTTCGCGAATTTACGGACACGCTCTTTTGCGACTGGGCTTCCTGCGATTCATTAACGTTAAACTATACGCTGAAAGAGCCCTCCCGCTATAACATCACACAACTTCCGCAGGGATTTGCCGCCTTTTCCACAAACTCTTCTTCCCATTCGGAGACGGAAAACATGCTCCAACGCCTGAACGAATACGAAAAAGACGAGCTCCCAAAGCAGGAGCAGATTTTATATGACACATTGGAAGATTATCTGACGCTGGAACTGTCAGGAGCTTCCTATGCCAAATTTGCAGACATTCTCAATCCATCTTCCGGCATTCAGGCACAATTACCAGTTCTCTTAGCTGAATTTCATCTGGATTCACAGGAAGACGTCAGCCAATATTTCCTGCTTCTCCAGTCCGTTCCTTCTTATTTTCAATTGCTCGTGCAGATGGAGAAAGAAAAACAGACAGCCGGATTACTGCCCGCAAAAGCTACGCTTGAGCATGTCATCAGCCAATGCCGGAGTTTCCTCTCGGAAAACGGCTGTCAAATGATAAAAAACTGCTTTAACCAACAAATCCGCACAAACTTCCCCAAAGAGGCCACTGAGCTTGCGCGCAGACACGACAGCTATCTGGAAAAATATCTGATTCCCGCCTACAAAGACATGATTACGAGTCTGACCGCCCTGCTGCCAGACGCCTCCGCCGACGGCGCCCTTGCCGCCTATCCGGAGGGAAAAAAATATTACGCCTATCTCTTCCGCCAGAAAAGCGGCTCCTCCGAGACGGTTGCTGTCTGGCAGCAAAAACTGCTCAAACGCCTGCAGCGGGCAGAAGACAAACTGCTTTCCTATGCGGCGGAAGACCCCTCTGCATTTCGGACATGCGAGGATTACCAGCAGCGCAATTCGTCTCCCGAGTCGATTTTAGACACTCTGCAGGAGAAAATGAAAGCGGATTTTCCATCCTGCCGCTCCACCGCCTATGAGCTGCACCGTGTCGATGCCTCACTGGAAAATTATCTGAGTCCGGCCTTTTATCTCACGCCTCCCATTGATGATACGTCAAATAATGCCATCTACATAAACTACTCGCCACAGTACAGCCGCTCTTCCCTTTTTAATACACTGGCCCATGAGGCGTATCCCGGACACCTCTTTCAAAATTGTTATATGCGCGAGCAGAATCTTCCCCTGCTGCGGTATCTCATGGACTATCCGGCCTATACAGAAGGATACGCCACCTATGCGGAAATATACTCCTACCGCTACACCGGAGCGTCTCCGGCAGAAGTTGGCATTCTGCAAAACAACGCCATTGCCAGCCATTGTCTCTACGCCCTCTGCGATATCGGTATTCATTACGACCACTGGAATAAGACGCAGCTTTCTTCCTTTTTGGGCGAACACGGCATATCCGGCGCAGAAAACACAACACGCATTTACGATGCGATTATTGACAGCCCGGGAAGCTATCTTCCCTATACCGTCGGTTTCTTACAAATCGAAGAACTCCGGCAGCATTTTCCCTCCGTCAAGAGTTTTCACACCTACCTGCTCAACATGGGCCCTACCTCATTTTCTATCCTGAAGAAATATGCGGCTTCCGAAAAATAAACGGGAAAGGGAAAGTTACGATTGACTTTTTTACCCTTTCGGGTATAATTACAGTTGGGAAACGATTTGAATTTTCCGTTTGTAATACTTCGTTTACTGAAGTATCAATAATATATTTTCTTAGGAGGTAAGATTTCATGGCAACAAAAGCGAATTACAAACTCAGTGAAATTGGCGCCGGCAAAGTCGGTTTTCCTCGTACGGGGGAAGCGGTAACGAACACTCGTGCCATTGTTGAAGCTGCATTTTATGGTAACAATGTCGTAAAAGTAAACACATTAAAAGAGGCTTATAACTTAGCGAAAAATTCACCGGGTACAATTGTAACAGATATGCCTGTATACAGAGGTGAGGAATTTGGTTTGGATGCCGATGCCAAAGTTCTTCTTTTCAATGATGGCGCCGTAACCGGACGTTACGCTGCTGCGCGCCGTATCAAAGGCGAGCCGGGCGTAGATGCTGCAAAACTGGACAAAGTGGTTATGGATGCTGTTTACAAAACTCGTTTTAAGAAGTTGTATCATGCAACCTGCTTCGTTGGTCTGGATACAGAGTTCATGGCAAAAGCTCATCTTCTGATTCCGGAAGGAGAAGAGAATCTTCTTTACAACTGGATGCTGAACTTCCAATACATGAGCGATGAATATGTAAAAATGTATAAAAACTCCGTTTTAATTGCCGACGGCAAAGAACCGGATATCTACATCTTTTCCGACCCGCAGTGGGCGCCTACGGAAAGCCCTGACGTAGATTATAGCTGTCTGAGCGACCCTATGACCCTCTGCTACTTTGATACAAACCAGAACTGCGCCGCTATCCTTGGTATGAAATATTTTGGCGAGCACAAGAAAGGTACTCTGACTATGGCTTGGGCGCTTGCAAACCGCAACGGTTACGCTTCCTGCCATGGCGGACAGAAAGAATACTCCTTAGAGGGCGGCAAAAAGTTTGTTGCTTCCGTATATGGTCTTTCGGGTTCCGGTAAATCTACTCTGACACATGCAAAACACGGCGGCAAATACGATGCTTTCGGCGGTATTAAAGTATTGCACGATGACGCCTTTATTATCAACTCCGACACCTGTGCTTCGATTGCACTGGAGCCGACTTACTTCGATAAGACAGCCGATTATCCTACCGGATGTCCAGATAACCAATATCTTTTGACGGTTCAGAACTGTTCAGCAACGATGGACGAGGACGGCAAGATTCAGCTCGTTACCGAAGATATCCGTAACGGTAACGGCCGCGCTATCAAATCCAAGCTTTGGTCTCCAAACCGCGTAGATAAGATTGACGCTCCGGTAAATGCTATTTTCTGGATTATGAAAGACCCTACGATGCCGCCAGTAATCAAATTAAAGGGCGCCGCTCTTGCTTCCGTGATGGGTGCAACTCTGGCAACAAAGACATCTACCGCCGAGCGTGTAGCTGCTGGTACTGATATGAACGCACTTCGTATTGTACCTTACGCAAACCCATTCAGAACTTATCCACTTGTCAATGATTATGATAAGTTTAAAAAGCTGGTTGCCGAGAAAGACGTAGACTGCTACATCGTCAACACCGGTGATTTCATGGGTACGAAATGCCAGCCTGCCGACACCTTAGGCATTCTCGAGACAATCGTAGAAGGAAACGCTAAGTTTGAGAAGTGGGGCAACTTTGATGATATTGAAATTATGAATGACTGGCCGGGCAAAACTGCTGACTTCAAGCCTGACCTTAACGACGCTGACTACAAGGCAGCTCTTAAATCCGCAATGCAGAACCGCGTAGATGCCGTTGAGAAATTCTCTACTGCAAAAGAAGGTTATGATAAGCTTCCGGATGAAGCGCTTGCTGCTTTGAAGAAGCTGGTAGATGCTTTAAACTAAAGCATTTGTTTGAAACCGGCGTTCTTACGCTACTTGTATCAGGTCTCTTTTTTCATGGAAGAGACCTGATTTCATATCAATTTTTTCCGGTATAAAAACCGACGTTTCAACAGGGAGGTGAATACATTTGATTGGCAAATTATGGATGCGCAGGATACAAAAGAAAATTCTTTCTTTGGCCTTGTTTTTGTGCATATCTGTTATGTTGACTAATTTATTTACCGACTTTCATTTTGTTTCCGGGTTCACTTGTCTGGGCAGCAATCCCGATGAAATGAGCGTGAAACCAAAAATAACTGCTTCTAATGAATGCTATCCTCTCTATATAAGAGAGCGAATCGTTTCCAAGACGACATTTCCGGGTAGGTTAATGAAAACGGGCAGACAACGGCTGCCCATGCGTTTTCCGATACCTCCCGTCATTCTCCTGATTGGCGCGGCATTCTTCTTTCTGTTTTTGTACCGACAGAAAAAGGGGCGTTTTCATACCCCTGACGTCGTTTTTAACCAGTATATTATACGTTATATACACGACCAGAACGGAGAAAACTATCATTCCACACTTTCCTGATTTTATATAAAATTAGGAAAGGAGGAGCGTTTTATGTTAGTAGTAAAAATTATCATCTGCGTTGTCGTGGTCGCTGCCATTTCCGCATGGGCGTTTTGGATTGACCAGACTTCCGGTAAAAACTAAAACGAATAACAGAAAGCGCTATGCGTTTTCTCCGAACAACTTAAATTTAATCCACAACCACGAGCGTCACGCTTCGCGAGACTGCTCGGGTTCGCGGGCGCGCTCGGATAGTCTTGTGCAAGCACAGACATATCCTCACTTTGCCTCCGCGTAAATAAAAGGACACCTGATTAGGGGTGTCCTTTTATTCCATACGATGTTTGCGAATAATCTCCTCATACCTCCGGTTGGATGCCTGCATCTCAATCTCCATCTCCATCTCTTCAAGCTGGGCTTCTTCCTGATCTAACTCCTCCAACAGCCCGAGAAGATCATCATCTGAAAAAAACTGTTCCATACTGCTTTTTTCACCTCTCCTTAGTTCTAATATATCTATCATAACATAAATTTATGTCTATCACAAGAGTTTCCCTTGCAAAAATATAAATTGTATTATAACATAATACTAGGGTTGAAAGTTGGAGCAATCCAGAGTATCATTCAGTTAAGGGGCGAAACACCTTTTAACCCTAGTACAATGAAAATTAAGTCTTTGATATATTCACGTAGGATAATTGTTTCAGATACAAGGAAGAAAATCAACGGTGCAGCGGTGGCTACAGCTAGATTTTCTAACGCAGTAGCTGGACAATTAAACAAGTGAATGTATCAATTATTTAATATTCGCTGTACTAGTATCAAAAACAAGAGAAACAGAGTAAACACTCTGCTCTGGAATGGAGGATATTTATGCAGGATAATACAGTATTTGATTCACAAGACGTAAACCAGAATAAGGTGTTTGGAATTTTGGCGTATCTAGGTTTTCTGGTACTTGTACCGATTTTCGCAGCTAAAGATTCACCATATGCGAGATTTCACGCCAATCAGGGGCTTGTACTCCTTATTTTTGAAGCAGCCGCTTATTTTATGGTTGCCATGTGCCGCCTTATACTGTTTTTTGTTCCGTTTGCCGGCATTTTTATAAGCGCACTGCTGGGATTTTGTATTTTTTGTATCAGCACGGTATTTATTGTACTCGGTATCATAAATGCCTGCTCCAATGAGGCAAAAAAGCTTCCTATCATCGGCGAAATTACTATTTTGAAATAATATGATACTAAGGTTGAAAGGTCAAAATGCCGTTCATGCTTGCATGATAAGGTTTTGACCTTTCAATCTGCTAAACATGAGAAAGGAGCGATTTACGCAGTAAATCAGCGGATTTCGAATGTTTGATGGATTGCGGGAGTTGTGAAACAACGGAGCAATCCAAAGTATCAGTTGGGGGCAAAATACCTTTTGCCCCCAACATCATATATTCCCTTTATCCAAAGGAGGTTTAACAATGAACGATACACCCCGTGGGGAGCGTTTACATATCGCCCTGTTTGGCCGCCGCAATGCCGGCAAGTCCAGTCTGATAAATGCACTTACCGGACAGGATACTGCCATTGTTTCCGAAATCAAAGGAACGACGACAGACCCCGTTTACAAGGCAATGGAAATCCCTCCTCTCGGGCCGGTACTTTTCATTGATACGCCCGGACTAGACGACGATGGAGCGCTGGGAGAACAACGGGCAAATAAAGCAAAAAGCATTCTCAACAAGACCGATTTGGCCCTTGTAGTAGCAGATGGAAAAGAAGCAGAAAAGGATTTTCATCAGGAAGAAGATTTTATTGCATGCATACAGAAAAAAGAAATTCCCTATCTTATTGTTTTCAACAAATACGATTTATGGAAAGATGAAATTGCGTTGCCCGCTGTCTCCTGCGATATCGCAGTCAGCGCCGCAACGGGATTTCACATTGCTGAACTACGCGAACTGCTCGCCACAAAATTAGCCGCTAATGACAACAAAAGAACGTTAGTGCGCGATTTACTGCAGCCCGCTGATATAGTCGTTCTCGTTGTTCCTCTGGATTCGTCCGCCCCGAAAGGGAGGCTTATTCTCCCACAGCAGCAGGTCATACGTGATGTCTTGGAAGCGGGCGCTTCTGCGCTTGTCTGTCGGGACACCGAACTTTCCGATACCCTGATGCATCTAAAAGACAAACCACGCTTAGTCATTACCGATTCACAGGCATTTTCTACTGTAGCCGACATCGTCCCACAGGATGTTCCTCTGACATCCTTTTCTATTTTGTTCTCACGTTATAAGGGAAATCTCGCCATCCAACTAGCCGGAATCGACGCTATCCGCGAACTTGAAAATGGAGATTGTATTCTCATCGCAGAGGGCTGCACTCACCACCGCCGCTGCGAAGATATCGGCACGGTTAAAATTCCTCGCTGGCTGCACGAATTTACGAAAAAGGAATTTCGCTTTGAGACTTGCAGCGGCAACCAGTTTCCATCAAACCTCTCTCCTTACCGGCTTGTCGTACACTGTGGCGGCTGTACGCTGAATCAAAAAGAAATGGCTTTCCGCATCGCCATGTGCCGCGACAATCATATACCAATCGTAAACTATGGTATTCTCATCGCCCACCTGAAAGGTGTACTTGCGCGAAGCTTAGAGCCATTTTCCGACAGAACAAACTGACTGCCATAACGCTTCTCTCCTTATAGACATATTGCAGTTATTTTACACATCTACCGCAGCGCCTCTCCCCGTTTTGCCTTATTCGCCACTTTATTCATATACATTACTTCATCGCTTTCTTTTATAAAGCTTTCCAGCGTATCATCCGCTTTCGGAACACGCCGTATAGCGCCGAAGCTGGCATGGATATCATACTCTTTTTCATTGCTTGCATTGAAATCATCGAGATATTTTTCCATCTTCCCCATGCAAATTAATCCCTGCTGCTCGTTAAAGTTTTTGCCGACAACGACAAACTCGTCTCCGCCGGTTCTTGCCTGTATCACATCATCTCCGCAGGCTTTGGCAATCGCCTCACGCACTTTGCAGAGCGCAAAATCACCCTCGACATGGCCGTAATTGTCGTTAATCTGCTTCATTCCATCCAAATCAATAATGGATAAGAATATCGTCTCCCCTTTTTCCCTCGCCTCCTCAAACATAGGATTGGCGTAGTTCTCAAAACCACGGCGGTTATACATACCGGTCAACGCATCCCTGTCGTACATATTTTCCAACTGATTCATCAGACGCTGCATTTTCTGGTACGTGATAATATTCTGAATCTGATTTCCCATAATAATATTCCAGTACAGATACAACTTTCCGGTGACTTCGACATCATAGAAGCGGAACGCCTCGTAGCCGAAACATTTATCCTGAAAATGGATTGGTGCGAAATACCATACCTGTGCTTCCTCTCCTGTCATTATGCTGGGAAGAAGTTCCCGTCTCTCAAAGAACATGCGGATATGTTCGTTCTCTTTTTTGTCCTTTATCGCCAGACGCAACACCATCTGCTCCGTGTAGGCAGAGGGATTTTCATTCTCCATAATATCATCGCAAAGACACAGACAATAATCCCGCAACCCCGGAATACTGTAACTGTAATATGTAATTCGCTCAGATATCTGGTTAATCGTGTGGCACTCACTCAGATGTATAGACATGAAATGGAACTGCATTTCCCTGTTTTGTTTTACATTTTCCGTCTCGTACAGGCATTGGCGCAAATCAAGCGTCTCCTTGCTTCCGGTCGTAATACATCCGCACGTTTCCCTCTTTTTAATAATCGTATCAAAATAATAATCCTCTACCTTTTCCGGACATTCCTGCTTTTCATTAATAATTTCTACTGCCTTACTTCCCATCTCAAAAAAGGGAACGACAACGGTCGTAATCGACGGCGTAAAGGACAGCGTAGCTTTCATGCCATCGTAACCGCTGACACAAATATCTTCCGGAACACGGTATCCGCGTCCGTTTAATTCACTGGCAACTGCCATCGCCATATAATCATTAGCACAGATAATTGCTTCCGGCATTTCTTCCCCGCCTAAAAACCAGTCGCACGCTTCTTTTCCTTTCCCTTTCCAGAAATCTCCCCAAAAATATTGGCGCTCGCTCACCGGAAGGCTATGTTCTTTCATTTTACGGAAAAAACTTTCCAAACGCTCTCTCGCATCCCAATGGTCTTCCGGCCCCGTCATAAAGCAAAGGCGTTTCATGCGGTGGTCAACAATAAAATGGTCAATAATACCGTCCATACACGTCTTATTATCCACCAACAGATTGTTTATCCCCTCGACTACTTCACGGACGCTGACAACCGGACAATGGCACCGCGTTCTCACCGACTCAATAATTCTCTCGCGCCCCTCCAGATTTTCAATCGTATCCAGAGCCAGAATAACGCCGTCCAAATCCTCATAGACAGGGAGCTCCCATAAATTCTGGTCGCCGACAAGATAGCGCTCGTTATGTCCATAATTTCCATAGGCCCCAAATATGGCTACATTGTAGCCCAATTGTTCTGCTCTCTGTATTATGCCCTGACATAAACAATTTTGAAATTCGCTTGCTACCCGTTCCAGTAACACACCAATTGTCTTTCTTTTATTTGAAAACATGATGTTTACCTCCTAATCATCTTTTTCAATCCAACGCCGTGCTATTTCCTTTAATTTATACTCTGTATTATACTGCGGATTTTCCAATACATATTCCAGCAATTTCCGGAGAAGCCCGCCAATCCGCGGCCCCGACGGGACTCCCATCGCAATCAAATCACTGCCGTCAACCGCCAGTTCCTGAATGGTGACAGCGTCACCCGCTTCCATAATCTCGGAATAGCACCTTTTTGCCGCCGCCAGCTTTTGCAGTTTTTCCTCCTGCTTATACTCACTCTGCGCCCGCAAATCTGCCTCCTGCAGGCAGAACAGAAGCGGCATCGCGGATTTGCCTATTTCGTTTATCAATCGCCGCATTCCCTTTTTCCCTTTCGGTGAATACGCTCCGTCTACCAGACAATTTCCATGTCTGCGGTCATGGTAACGAATCAGGCGCGAAACTACAGACACCGTATCGTTATCGAATTTAAGGCGTCTGAGAATCTGTCTTGCTTTCGTCTCGCCGCGCTCGGGATGTCCGTAAAAATGGTCAATCCCCTCCTCATCGACAGACTTACAATCCGGCTTAGCCACGTCATGGAGCAGGGCGGCATATACAAGCATGACATGCTCCTTTCGCGAAAAATCAGCCGCATTCTCCCTATATATCTCATTCACATATTGAATCACTTTTATCGAGTGGCGGCCAACGTCAAAGCAATGATGTGGATTCTGCTGACGTGTGGCAAGCATCACATCGAGTTCCGGCAGGAAATAACGGCTCAACCCCGTCTCCGCCAACAGCAGCAAACGGTCGCACCCGTCGGAGACAAGTAATTTTGTCAACTCCGTACGGATTCGCTCCGCACTGACGTTGACGAGCGTCGGCGCTTTACCGACAATCGCCTGCATTGTATCCTCTTCTACGTCAAATTCAAGTTGCGCGGCAAACCTAATTCCGCGGAGCATCCGCAGAGCGTCCTCTTCGAATCTTTTTTCAGGATTGCCGACGCAGCGTATACAGCGCCGCTTCAAGTCGCCCGAACCATCAAACAAGTCTACCATTCCCCGCTCGGGATGATATGCCATAGCATTAATCGTAAAATCTCTGCGCTCTAAATCTTCTTTTAAGTCCGGCGTATACAAAACTTCTTTCGGATGACGATGGTCTTCGTATTCGCCATCCGTCCGGTAAGTAGTCACCTCATACCCCTCATCCCCAAGCATAACCGTCACAGTACCGTGTTGTATGCCTGTATCTATCGTACGGCGAAAAAGAGCTTTCACCTGCATCGGCTGTGCCGATGTTGTAATATCCCAATCTTCCGGCTCCCGCCCCAGTACCATATCACGAACACAGCCGCCAACTACATAAGCCTCATAGCCATGTTTCTCTAACGTTCCTATAATAAATGCTGCATTTTTTGGAATTATCATAGCAGTCCCCATTTCGGAGCAAATTTGCTTTTCCTCTTTCTTTTCTATTATACCTTTTTTTCTTTTGACAAACAAGTTTTTTTTCGCTACAATATTACGAGCAGTAAAAGGGGATAATGAAAATCGGCGAAGTGTAATTATCTTTGTATATCCTGCCTGAGTGTTCGAAACCATCCACTCATAAAACAAAACTAAGGAGATTAAAAATGAATCAAAAAACTAACTTTATCTGTGTGACAGCTATGATAGCTGCACTCTATGTTGTACTTACTTTTATTGCCAATGCTTTCGGCCTTGCCAGCGGCGTAATCCAGATACGTCTATCTGAAGCGTTGACGGTGCTTCCGTTTTTCGCTCCGGCCGCTATACCGGGACTGACCATCGGATGTCTTCTCAGCAACTGGATGACCGGCTGCGTGTTGTGGGATATCATATTTGGTACATTAGCCACCCTGCTTGGCGCGCTCGGTTCATACGCCCTGCGCAAACATCCGTGGCTCGTACCCATCCCGCCGATTGCAGCAAATACCGTAATTGTTCCTTTGGTACTGCGATATGCCTATGGCGCCGCCGACGCCCTGCCCTATATGATGGCTACGGTAGGCATAGGAGAAATCCTCTCCTGCTACGTTCTCGGCATGATACTTTTAACCGCACTGAAGAAATTCCGTGTGCCACTCTTTGAAAACCGTTGATTTTTCCTGTTTTAAAGGGTATAATGCTCATAAACCCTATCGGGAGAAATTTATGAGGATGTATACTTATGAAACGAACAATACCTGTTATATTATTGATATTAGCGCTCATTTTGGGCGTTTGCGGATACATTCGCCATCAGGATACGACAAAAACAGCACCGCCGACGGTAAATCCGACAGCGACCGCTGAATCAAGTCCGGAACCGACCGCCAATCCCCTTTTACCTGCAGATATAAATTCCATTCTTAATTCTGCCAGCACAGCGCCAATTGATACGCTTCCTGACAGCTATACCGTACTTGTCAATCGGGACTATTTGCTGCCGTCAGACTATGTGCCGAAAGACCTTACCGAGCCAAAAGTTCGTTTCAGCCACAGCGAACACGACGACAAACGAAAACTTCGTAAAACGGCCGCCCGCGCATTGGAAAAGATGTTTCGCGCCGCCGAGAAAAAGCATATGCTTTTGTACGGCGTGTCCGGATACCGCTCCTACCAGCGGCAGGAAAGTATTTACCGTCGGAATATATCGCTCTACGGCAAAAAATCAACCGACGCCCTATCCGCAAAACCGGGCAGCAGCGAACACCAGAGCGGACTCACCATTGACATTTCCACCAATTCGATTAACTGCGTGCTCAGCGAGCGCTTCGCCAGCACAAAAGAAGGAAAATGGGTTGCCGCAAACGCTCATAAATACGGATATATCATCCGCTATCCAAAAGGGAAAACAAAAATTACCGGTTACTCTTTCGAGCCGTGGCATATCCGATATGTAGGAGTATCTGTCGCCACTTATTTATATAAGAAGAAACTTACGCTGGAAGAATTTTACGGCGTCAGCAATAAATCCAAAACAAAAACCGGCGTTGATGTCGAGGACACCGCGCACTATGAGACGAAAGTGCCGACGGCTGCCCCTGACGACAAATAAAACATAAACGGCTGGCGTTGATAAACATTTGCAAAATGGAGGTATATATGCGCACTGTCATTCTTTTACTTTTATACATTGTGATAGCCATTCTAAGTATTCCCTTATACTTATTGGAATTTCTCGTGCGCTTTTTCAATAAAAAAGCGGCCGCACATATGGCTCAAATCATTGCCGGCAGCGCGTTCCGCCTTGTGCTGTTTTGCTCCGGCTGTAAAAAGACAGTTTCTGGTCTGGAAAATATTCCAACGGACACGCCGGTTATGTATGCCGCCAACCACCGCAGTTTTTATGATATCATTCTGGCATACGCCACCGTTCCCAATCAGACTGCCTTTGTTTCCAAAATGGAAATCAAAAAAATGCCCTGCGTTGCCCAGTGGATGTACTTTCTGAACTGTCTGTTTATGGACCGTAAGGATGTAAAGCAAAATTTAACTATTATTTTGGAGGCGATTTCCCTCGTCAAAGAGGGCTATTCCATTTACATCGCTCCAGAGGGAACGAGGAACGCCAGCGATACTTTACTGGATTTTAAAGAGGGCAGTATGAAGATTGCCACGAAAACAAATTGCCCTGTAATTCCGGTCTGCCTCTGCAACACGGAAGCAATTTTCGAAAATCACCTGCCTTGGATACACGGCGGTAAGATTTCCATCGAATTTGGCAAACCGATTTATCCGGCGGAGCTGGATAAGGAGACAAAGAAACATCTCGGCTCCCATGTGCGCGGCATTATTGCCGAAATGTATACCGAGGGCATGAAAAGGATATAGATGGATATCCTGCCTTATCTCGTCCGGTATCTGCTCCCGACGAAAAATACATTGTCCAAAAAAACCAAACTAACAGTTTCTTTTTCTTTCCATTCGTGCTAGAATAAGGAATTAGGGAACAATGGTAACAAAATGATAGATGGAGGATTACAATGAAAACCTTTTTAATAGTACTTGGTGTTATTGTTTTAATTTTGCTAGCCATCATGGCTGTCTTGTATTTTGTTGGTAAGAAAATGCAGAAACGTCAGGAGGAATCGCAGGCCCAAATGCAGGCGGCGTCCCAGACGGCGACCATTCTCGTCATTGACAAAAAGAGGATGAAGCTAAAGGAAGCCGGTCTGCCGAAAGTAGTATTGGAAAATACGCCAAAGTATCTGCGCGGCTCGAAAGTTCCGATTGTAAAAGCCAAAATCGGCCCTAAAGTAATGTCGCTTATGTGCGACGACAAAATTTTTCCGGTTTTGCCTGTGAAAAAAGAATTAAAAGTCGTCATCAGCGGTATTTACATCATGGGAGTAAAAGGGCGCAACGTGCTGGAGAATCCGGAAGAAAAGCTTGGTTTCTGGCAGAAAGCCAAATTAAAAGCATTGAAAAAGACTCAGTAATAAGCAAAAGGCTGCCTGAGAAGCGCAGCCATAAGACAAAAGGGCCCCGCTAACCAGCGCGGGCCCTAAAAATATCACCATCTTATATTTCATTTATATGTTATACATCAATCTCACCGTCAAAAACGGTCGTCGCAGGGCCTTTCATCATCACTTCCCCGCTTGTCATATAAGTATCATATAATTTGCCGCCGCGTACCTGTACTTCAATCTCTTCTCCCTGTTTACAATGTCCGTTCAGGCAGGCCGCCACAACAGACGCACACGTTCCGGTTCCGCACGATATCGTCTCTCCCGAACCGCGCTCCCACACACGCATTTTAATAGTATGTTCATCAATAATTTCCACAAATTCCGTGTTGATTCGGTCAGGAAACCATTTATGGTTCTCGAAACGGGGGCCGATTGCCTCCAAATCCATGCCGTCGATATCTTTTGCAAATATAACACAGTGGGGATTTCCCATTGATACGCAGGTAGCCTTGTACTCCCTGTCGTCTACCGTCAACGTTTCATTAATAAATGTTTCTCCGGCGGCAGTTACAGGAATTTCCGCTGATTTCAGGCACGCCTGCCCCATATTGACGCTCACATACGTCACTTCACCGCCCTCTACAGTCAACGCCAGCGACTTCACACCGCTGTCCGTCTCCACGGTAATATTTTCATCGTGTACGATACCGTGCTCATAAGCATACTTTGCCACACAGCGTATGCCGTTTCCGCACATCGCTCCCCGCGAGCCGTCGGCATTGTACATTATCATGCGGCAGTCCGCCATATCCGACGGCGCAACGAGAATCAAGCCATCCGAGCCGATTCCGAAATGCCTGTCGCTGATTCGTACCGCCAGCGCGGAAGCATCTTCTATTTTCTCAGTAAACATATTGACATATACATAATCGTTTCCAGTGCCCTGCATTTTTGTAAAATGAAGTTTCATTCGCTCCTCCCCTTTACTGCTCAACGGTAATATCCACGTTACACTGTGATATCATCGTCTGATTCATTTCCAAATCATATTGCAACACGAGACGAAAACCATTGGACATCTGTTCACGCTCGATTTGTTTTGTAAAAATACTCACTTCCAGCTCCCCTATCGGCGTGGAATAATATGTGTAAGTCGCCTGCTCCGGCACAAAAACCATATGACTTTCCGAAGCCCCTTTTTTAATTACTTCCACCTGATTATCCTGCACTTTTAGCAAATTATTGACAACGTGGACAATCCCCATTTCATTCGCGTCCGACATTTCCTCATAAGAGACGCAGACAGCTCCCTCTTCCTCATACATCTTCCCTACGGAAACTACTTCCACTTTATCTTCTGCTCTCCCGCCCCGAATCTGCATGCCGCAAATCCGCAGCTTCACCTCTTGCTCCATAGTATATTAAGCCCCCATTCCAACTTATCTCTCATATGCCAGTTCGATTAGCGTATCAATCAGTTTACTTTTATCTATCCCCATGCATTCCCATAATTTAGGATACATACTAATATCGGTAAATCCCGGCATCGTATTTATTTCATTAAAAATCACTTCATTTGTATCTTTCTCCACAAAAAAATCGACGCGGGCAAGACCAAATCCATTTACCGCCTTAAAAATCTCCACCGCCCTCGTGCGAATCGTCTCTTTTACCTCTTCAGGCAAATCCGGATCAAACACCGTTTTTGATTCAGAATTAATATATTTATCATCATAGTCATAAAATTCAGCCGCCGCCAAAATCTCGCCTATTTTGGAAGCCTCCGGCTCCCATCCGCCCAAGACGGCGCATTCCACCTCGCGCCCGCAAATATTTTCCTCAATCAGGATACGGGAGTCGTGCTTTTTGGCAAGCCGGATTGCCTCCTGCAGCTCTTCGCGGTTATTCGCCCTGCTGACGCCGACGGAGGAACCTGCATTGGACGGCTTTACAAAAACCGGATAGCCTAACTTTTTCTCAGCTTCTTCTATCAGCGCTGCAATTCCGGAATCATCCTTTGACATGTCCGCCACATACGCCGCCTGACGGACGCCGACATTACCGGCAAATATCTTTGTCGATATTTTATCCATACTCACCGCCGACGAAATTACATCACAGCCGACATACGGAATGCCGGATAATTCAAACAGCCCCTGAATACAGCCGTCCTCGCCATATCTGCCGTGCAGAATCGGAAATATAACATCAACTGGAATTACCTCCCTGCGCTCTCCGGAAATTTTCCAGATTCCGGCGTCTTTCCGGTCAGGAGAAATAACAGCGGTAACGTTCCCTTTGCTCCAACTTCCGTCATAAAAGGTTTCCACATCCTCTACATAGAGCCAGCGGCCGTCCTTTGTGATACCAATCCTATGTACTTCGTACTTATTTGTATCCAATCCGTTGAAAATATTGGCCGCGGAAAGACAAGATACTTCATGTTCCGAAGACTGCCCTCCAAAAATCACAGCAATTGATTTTTTCATTGTTATCCTCCTATCTGCGCTAAAACAAAATTAATCTGAATATACTTTAGCACGTGAGATACGAAAATTCAAGAAAAAAGAGTATTTCCAATCCATTCTATGATTTTTGAAGAATACTGTACCTTGTCCCCGCCGTCAAGCAGAGAATTGTATTCCTCCTCACTTAAACTTTCTTTTAATTTTTCCTTTGACGAATCAGGAACAACCTGATAAGTAGAATCGACAAAACACAGCGACGGATACATCACGCACCACCAGTTTTTTCCGGTACTTGCCCCGAGATTGACGCGCAGCGCCTCGTAGCGTCCGGCAGGAAATGTCAAATCCCCATACTCTTTCACCGGAAAATAGCACTCGCCAAGCTGTGCCTCCGCCTCATAGTCATATCCCTCTGTCTGCATTTTTTCTCTGGCAATGGCCTCAATCTGCGGAAGACGCTTCTCAATTTCCGCTCTCGCCTCTTCCACGGAAGCGGCCTCGCTCATACTTCCACGCAAATATGTTACAACCGTTTCTTTCACTTTCATTTTCAGCTTCTGGTCTTCGTCGCTGTCACTGTTGGCGACAACATGCAGGCGCAATATTTCTTTGGCAATATCCTGCTGCACCTGCTGCTTTTTCACCTCGCGGTGATAAAAAAACATAAGTACTCCGGTTACCACAAACAGGCATACAAGCGCTGTCAGCTTACACTTTTTAAACATTTTACCCTCTTTCCCGCTCTGCTTACCAAAAAAAGCAATACGGCAATTTATTTTCCCCATAAAAACGGTAGGAATGTAAGTAGTATTTCCAATAAACTTTTTTTTATGCAATAAATTACAACAATTCGGTGTAGCCCAGAAGCTATAAAAGAGATTTATTTTATAGTGTAATACTGCCAAACGGCTTCCAATAGCAGAGCGAAGCAAGAACGATAATAAGAAAATAATTAAAGGAGGCAACGAAATGTACCTTAGCAAAATGCAAACAAAATGTATGGCACTTCTCACTGCTTTTGTGATGATACTGTCTTGTCTGGCCTTTGTTCCGACCGACGCCAAAGCTGCCGGCGACACGGCGCCGACCGTATCCGTGCTCGGCGCATCCCTGCGCTTAGACGCCGCGTCCGGACATCAGTCAATGCGAATCGGCGTTATGATAGAAAACGCCAGCAAAGCCAGCGCGTGCGGCATGACACTGAACATCGGCAGCAAGACCGTTCGCATTGCCACGGACGGGGATGGTACTGACGTAATCAAAGGGGACAAAATCTACGACTATAATAAGCAGACCGATTCTATCCTCTACACAGCCGTCATTACCAACATTCCGCGCGAGCATTTTTCAACCGACATCAGGTGACCGGAACACTGAAGACGCTGGAAAAAGAAGAAAAATCAAGCGCTCCTGAGATAAAAACAGTCACTGGTGTTGTGGAGAAGATGACGAGCGTTTACCCTTCCGTGCGCTTACTGGAAGACGGTAGTCTCGTCAATGAGATGGTAGCGTCTCTGGACACATCCACTCTCGATTCTCTGAAAAATCACGGAGACCAAAATAATTTTTATGGCTGGAACGAAGGCAGTAATACTGCCACAGCAGAGTTAGATACTGCGGAAAGCGCCATAAAATTCACTACCGCCGCCAATGGCAAGGGCTTAACGTATCAGATTAGCAATAAAAAAGATACCTATGTCTATGAAATCAAAGTAAAAGCAGCCCTTGGCACAACCCTGAAATGGTGTGGCTATTATGGCGAAAATCCAATAAACAATCAGACCTTTCAGGCTACCGGCGACTGGCAGACAATAACCATCAAAACAGATATGAACGACTATGAAGCGCGCGTTCTGACTACAACAACTGCCGGAGCCATTTACTATGTAAAGTCATGCAAGATTTATAAACCTCTGTCTTCCAATGACTATTCGGGTTCTCTCTCCCTGCCGGGGAAACCATTAGACCTTTCCGGTACTGTTGTACTCGGCGGCGGCAGTCCAAGTTATGACAGTAACAACAAGTCCGTCTCGGCAACAAAATGCGACGGACTCGTAATCCCATTAGACAAAGACTACGACGCAGGGGATGAATTAAGAATCACTGTG
Source organism: uncultured Eubacterium sp. (assembly GCA_910589595.1). GTDB lineage: Bacteria > Bacillota > Clostridia > Lachnospirales > Lachnospiraceae > Eubacterium_F. The sequence continues at coordinate 39,193 of CAJUTM010000018.1, read as the reverse complement.
TTTGGTGAAGCTTCACAGGGAATGCGGGCATGGTTGGAAACCGGAACCGGTGACGCCGGAAGAGCTTCCGAAATACAAAACCCAGTAAAATTTGGCGAGGCATTTACTATTACCGCGACGGCAAACGGCGCCAAATATCTGGAAATCAAAAAACCTAACTACGATTCACCTGTATTTGAAAACATTAAAATAACAAGAGTCGAACTCACCGATTTAACCGAACGGCCTGTCCTTGATACGGAGGGCTGGGTTACGACATGGGGAACAGCGGAAGAACGGTGCGACGTCAACAAAGACACCGCCATGCCAAAAATGAATCTGGAGGGCACAACCGTCCGTCAGATTATCCGCGTGACAACAAAAGGACAGAAGATTCGCTTCCGCTTGTCCAATCAATACGGAAAATCAGATGTGACAATCAAATCCATGCACATCGCCAAGCAGGTGACACCGAGAGAATCTACGATTGATACATCGACAGATACGATTATCACGGTCGGAAACAACGAGGAATTTGTCATTCCAAAAGGAAAAGTAATTGTCACAGACGCGATTGAGTTCAATGTAAACGCTTTGGAGAAGATTGCCATTTCCACATTCTTTGGCGCTACGCCGACAGAAAATATCACCGGACACCGCGGCGCCAGAGCAACTACCTATCAGATGAATGGCAACAACGTATCTACCGGTACATTTACCGACTACCAGACAACGACAAGCTGGTTCTTCCTCGCCGACGCTTCACTGTGGACGCCGGAGGGCGGCAGAGCCGTCGTATGCTTTGGCGATTCTATCACCGATGGATACGGCACAGACGCTACCTATCTCGGCAAGCAGCCGGATAGTTATACCCGTTGGGCAGATTATTTCGCCAAACGTCTTCAGGCAAATGAGAAGACAAAAAATGTCGCCGTCATCAACGAGGGTATCGGAAGCAACTCAATCCTTGGCGCATATCCGACAGACGCCGGAAAAGACCGTTTCTCCAGAGACCTCTTGCAACATGATAATGTGGCGTATTGTATTATCTTGTTTGGCGTAAACGATTTGAATAAACTTCAGGACGCAACTCTGTTTGACAAACTGCTTCCGGAATACCAGAAAATGGTAAAACTGTGCCACGACAATAACATCAAAGTGTACGGCGCCCCGATTTTACCATTCGGAACAAGTGATTATTACAGCGAGGGCTCCGAACAGGTAAGACAGTTGATTAATAACTGGATGCGCTCGACTGACTCCCAAATGGACGGTATTATCGACTTCGAACATGCGGTTGCCGACCCTGACAACCCGAAAAACTGTCTGGAGAAGTATACACACGAAGATGGACTACATCCTTATGATGGCTATGAAGTAATGGCAAATGCCATTGACCTCACATTGTTTGAATAGACAAAAAGAAACTACAAATCCTGCACGGGATTTGTAGTTTCTTTTTTTATTTACGCGAAAGTAAATTGATATATTTTCCCATTATCCGCAGTTTGTGCAAATTTTGCACAAACTGCTTCTTCTGACAATTCTCCACCCTCAAAAATATTTTTCAGATGTTTCGCGGCTACGCTGCAGCTTACATCAAAAAGCTGTGCAAGAGAAGCCCTTTTTATAATGTGTACCATCAGAATTACCACTTCTGGCGCCTCCTTTGCTAATTCTTTCTATATGACAAAACAAGCTACCAAATTAAATCTGTAATTTATTTTCTATTTATATTTCTTATTAATTATTTATATTATTTTTTATTTCTTTATAATATTAATATTTAATTTAAATATTTTATACATTATTAACATTATGTAATTTACAAAAATTACAAGACACATCGTTTACACTTACTCTTCCATGCGCCCTTTCGCCATTCTTTGCTGTCGATTACTTTCCAATTACACCAAAGGCATTATCTCCCTCCCCCTTGCTTTCCGGATACCCTTTCAGTATATTTCTCTCCGGCAAACACAAGAAAAAACAGCACGTACTATTTCATACTCTACACACCTGCACGGCGGTTTATAATTTATTTATATTTATTTTCTATTTCATTTATATAATTTATTATATTTTTATATATTTTATATTCTATTTATTTTTCGCTTTTCATTTGTAAATCTCCAATAATAACTACTAAAAAGCCACTTCATTCGCCTCCCCGCCGACTACACCCTTTCTTTTACCTCTGTATTTATATTTTATTTATTCTATTTATATATATTTTATATTACTTCTAATTATTTTATTTATCAATAATAATTAGCTTATTATAAATTTATTAAATATTTATATTTTGTGTTAGGCATCAATGTACTTCACTTCATACGCATGTATTTTCTTTTCAATTTATATTTAATTTATTTTTTATTTATTAATCTTATCATTATTATATGCTTATTATTTATTTCATTTTTGTTTATTTTAAATTCATTATTATTTAATATTTATTTTGTTTTTTTATTTTTATTTTATATGATTTATATTTCTTTAATATTCAAAAGGAATAGATTTAACCTACATTTTACAATACTTGCTTCTATGCTACTTTATTCTTTTTATACTAACTTGTTTTCCCTGATTATAAAAATCGTTTGCCTTGCTTTGTAAATCTATATCAATGCAGAAGATAAGTCTGTATAAACAATAGATATTTTAACCACATCTCAGCTTGATGGCAGCAAGTAAATTCTCTGAATTGTCACCGGCTATCTTTCCTAATTATAAACAAGAGAAACTCCCCCTCTTCTCTGTGAGGATATTTTTTGTTCGCTCTTTTATATCATATGCAATCGAAGTCTTAGTATTTAGATATCATTTACACAAATTTAAACGGTGAAATTTTATTATTTATTTCTTTTTAATTTATTTATTCTTTATTATTGTTTAATTTTATTTTGTAAAATTTATATTATGTTTATATAATTTATATTTTATTTATTTTTTAGAATTGGAGTGCTATGGTTTATAATTAATGCCTCTATGCGTGTCTGTTACTAAATTATTTTTGATTATGCTGGACAACAGCAGGGAGTTCTATTATTTCACTCTTTCATCTTTACGTCACACAAAATAGCAAAACGGGCGGGAAATTCTTCCCGCCCGCAATAGACTAAAGAACTTCTCCCAATCCAAAACAGTAACATATTTAAAATTCAAAGATATAATGAGAATACTCGTTTCCGCTGGGTTAAACCGCCAGACATTAAATCAGCTAGCATTCCTTTTCCAACTCTACTACTTCTTCTAATGTGAGACCGGAATATAATGCTATCTCCTCTATTGTAAATTTCTCCGCTTCTATCATTCTTAATGCTGATTCCCTGTTTCCCTTTACTATGCCTTTTACTATCCCTTGTTCTATCCCTTGCTCTATTCCTTGTTCTATTCCTTGCTCTATCCCTTGTATTATTCCCTGTTCTACACCCTGTTCATATTTCTCCTCATATTTCATCTGCAACGTCATATAATCCAACCTCCATTTCTCATTTCTTCTGACAGACTGCACCGCCTCGTCCAATTCTCTTGTAAAATCGTCTTCCGGCTCTTTTCCATCAATAAAATCAAGCAGCTTTTTCATTTCTGGTGTGACATCATCCATCGTCCCTTTAGTATTTAAAATAATCTTTGTTGTATCATCACCAAGACCAAGCTCCGGATTTTGGATACAACGGTTTTCAAAGGTATAAATATGACGGCCCTCACCAAACAAATCAAATGTGCATACAAAAATCACAAAACTGCGTTTCAGGTTTTTATAGTTTTCTCCCTTTTCCAATATATTCAGGTCTATCATTCCCTGATAATATCTTGTTCTCTTGGGCAGATTTCTATTCTCTGTCGTCTGCATTTCAATATTGTAAACCGTTTCTTTTCCATCTTCTACATAAATATCCAAGCGTACACTTTTTGCATCCGCAGTAATATCTATCGCCTCCTGCGATTTCGGATATTCAATGCGGGATATTTTTATATTAAGTATCCTCTCCAGAAAAGGTTTGCAAAACTTTGGATTTCTCATAATAACACTAAACATGAAATCATCCCTGATTTGCAGCTCCTCAAATGCTTTCTCCATATTAACACTCCCCCTTAAACTTATTATAGTATGTGTCTGGGGGCTTGACAAGAGATGTTTTTTACCATTTATTCGCTAATTTAAAGTTTCTGGCTTATTAAGTGCTTTTCACTTTCTATGAAGCTTCAATATAGGTATATACACTTGAAGCAACTAATCTGATAAAAAAATAACAGTCAAACAAATCAACTGTTATTTTTATGTTCTTCTGCAAACACTAATTTTTGTAATTCTTCCTTATTATATTTCTCAATCCAATATAGCATATCTGCATACGTCAAAATATCAAAATCAATCGCATACATATCGTTCAACGCCAAAGTTTTTACTCTACCCCTTCAGCACACACAATATCTGATAAAAGCAACCCCCTACTCAAACTCACTAAACAAAATTTCATTATCCTGTCCCGTTTTTCCCTGTCCGTCCTGACTGTTGTCGTTCTTTGACGGAGTTCTTTCTGTCGAAACCGATGGATTCTTTGAGCTCTTTGGTTTCTTCGTTTTTTTCGGCTTGCTTGTTTTTTTCGGTTTTTCTGTCTCTGAATTCTGTTTGCTGTCTGTATCTGCAGTTGCCTGCCCGCTTGCCGGAGAAGCTTCCGGCTCTTTTGTCTGCTCTTCCGGCTTCTCTGTTTCGGCCGTGGCCGCTGTCGCTGTGGCGGCGTCGGTATTTTTCAGTTGCCGCGTCAGCGGAATGCTGTCCTCGTCTTTACTGTCTCCGCTGAACAAGCCGCCTGCCGCAATTCCAACAATCGTTCCCACAATTAATATCCCTACCACGGCAAATGCTCCAATTGTCAAGAGACTGTTTTTTCTTTGTTTTTTATTGTTTTTTATTCTTTTTCACTTATTTGTACCCTCCCTCTGAAAATCATAATTAGCTGCTGCCTGTCCGGCAGTACTATATTCTATTATAATGGATTTCTCTCCTTTGTCAAACCCGCGAACGCAACGCGGGCCGCCTCGTCCTCCATATTGCAGCGCAGCAAATGACAGGGCGTTTCGGAAATCAGCAGATTCATCAAATCCAGATAGCGTATCAGCTCCCCCTGTTCTTTGGGCATTAAGATTTGATGGGCAAGACGCTCCATAACCTGCGGGGCCGGTACGGTGTCTATCGTATTCGTCTCGCTGCGCTCCAAAAAACAAAGCGCGCTCAGAGGAGCCGACGTATTAATGTTCCATCCCTCTTTTCCGCACCAAGGCGTGCCATACACATAAAAACGATTGTTGCGGGCGCGCAATATCGGCTTATCGCCATTGATAATATGCACGTCAGAGCCAAAAACCTTTTTCCAGAGGCGAAGGTGCGTCGTCTTCCCCGTGCCGCTTTTGGCGCAGAAAACATAGGCATTGCCATGATATTCCAGACATGCGCCATGCATCAAAAAGGCATGGTAACGTATCAATTGATTACTGATGGCGCGGTAAATGCAAATACTCTCACAGTAATCCGGACTGCAGGGAATATCTGCCTGCGCCTGTTCGCGCCCTATCTCTTCCGCGGATACTTCAATGTGAAAATCAATCTGGCAGTCGTCTGCCATCATATAATCGCGACACATATTTTCCACGTAAGAATATTTATTATGTATACAGATATTGATATCTGCCATTCGAATCGTAAACAATCGGATTCCTCCTATTCTTTTATTGCGGCGATATGGTTAAGTGCTTATTGCAGAAAGAAATTGCCGCTTTCCGGTGGGTGACGATAAAACATGTCTTCTTGCGGAGCGAGGCAATATTTTCCAGAACCGCCAGTTCCGTCTCCTCGTCGAGCGCGCTCGTCGCCTCGTCGAGAAGCAGGACAGGCGCATTGCTTAAAAGTGCGCGGGCAATGGCAAGCCGCTGTCCCTGCCCCTCCGAAAGTCCGTAACCATGTTCTCCTATTACCGTGTCCAAACCATCCGGAAGCGTGTCCAGAAATTGCTCCACGCAGGACAGGCGAAGCGCCTGTGCAATTTCTTCTTCCGATACATCGTCGCACAAAAAAGTAATGTTTTCCCGCAATGTTCCCGAAAACAGATGATTATTCTGGGGAACATAAGCAAAGAGACGGCGCGTCTGCGCCCCGAGCGGTATCCGGCGGCCATCTTTCGCAGACAGGTACAGCGTTCCCTCTCCGAGTTGATAAGCGCCAAGCATAAGGAGAAGAAGCGTACTTTTTCCGCTGCCCGATAGTCCGGTAATCGAAACGAAATCCCCCTTTTCAATGGAAAAAGAGAAATCCTGTAAAACCGTATTACGGCCGTAGGAGAAGAAAAGATTACTGCCACACAGGCTTTGCATTTTATCATAGGCTTCCGCGATGTCTATTGCGTCCTGCCTTTCCTCGTCTTCAAGCTGCTCAAAATCCATCAGGCGTTCGGCAGAAGCAAGCATGGAATAATAGCGCGGCAGCAATCCGGAAAAATTGGTGAACGGCTGCTGCACCTGCCCGACCAATTGCAGAACCGCCGTCAGCGTACCGTATGTCATCGTTCCCGCTATCAGACCGCTCGCGCCAATGATCAGCGCAGACAGATAAGCAAATTCAAAGGCAAAGCCGATACCAGCACCAGCCCATATGCGGAGGCGGCGCCGTTTCATCTGCGCCTCGTAATATTCTTCCTGAAGTCCGGAAGCACGGTCTATCATTTTTTTCTCGGTGGAAAAAACTTTGACAATCAGCAGGCTCTCCATCATTTCCTGTAGAAACGAGCGCACTTTGCCGGAACTTTCCTGCACTCTTTTGTGAAGCAGCTTCATTTTCTTGCGGAAGATTGCCGTTACGCCGACAAGAACAAGTCCGCCCGTGAGGAAAATCAGGGTAAATCGCGGACTCAGAAAAAAGAGAACGGCGATGGCGCAAATCGCTTTTGTGAGCATAAGAACAAAGCTTGGCAAAATCGAAGTAAAACCATCGCAAATCACCTCTATATCATTAAACATGCGATTCAGTATCTCACCGCTGTGAAATCCGCTGACCTGTTGATATTTTTTTTGCACTAACAGATTCAGCAAATAGGTACGGTATATAATTTCCAGCCGCACATGAATGCGCTCATATATGCTGTTGCTGCCGATTCGCAGCGCAAAGGCAATCAGAATGGCAACAAACATTCCCACACCATAGAGGCAAAGAGCCCTTGTGTTATGGGCGACTGCGCTGTCAATAATTCCTCTGCAAAACAAGGCGAACGCCACGCTAAACAGCGCATAAATTCCATTCATTATTGTGACAACCGTCAGCGCGGGAATTTGCGGGCGGGAATGTCGGATAATCCACTTAAAAGCCATTCGTTTTTCCTTTCCTTATTGGGAAAGACCACTGTCTTTCCAGATTTCTTCTATCTGTTCTCTCTTTTCCCCATCTCTCTCATAAACCGTCTGCATTTCTCTTTTGAAACTCTCCCGTCGGAAAAAAACAGTTCGAAAAGCGCGGACGCCCCAAAAAAGCGGAAGAAGCACGGGCGCTTTCTCAATACACGGATATTGTGCCGCCATAAAATGACGGTTCGGAAAAAAACGCCGCAACAAATATTTCCCTTTGTGATTGCCCGCCTCGTGGACGGACGAGAGTATCCCCCTGTCTTTCAGTCCGTATGCGCCGCCGTTGATTATGTAATCCGCCATCTTCGGATGACAGTCGCTGCGGATTTGTTCTCCCGCAAACCATGATTGCGCCAACTCTTCCATCGCACGGGCAAAACCACCCAATCCCAGCTTCTCAAACTCCCGCTGCACATATGCCGTATCCAGAGAATCGCCATACGCCTTTTGATACACATACACATCCATGATAGAGCGCACTCCCGTTCCCCCGTTGCGGAAATGTTTGGCCATATGGGCAATTAAATACAAATAAAAATCTTCCGGCGGCAATTGCCGCTCCTGTCGTTTCGAAGCGAGCACGGACGTCCTCTCCATATAGGATTTAAAGTATTCGTACCAATCCGAATCCGGCTCAAAGAGAAGCCGGTGAATCTCAATCGACAAGGTTTCGTTTTTTATATATTCATCATGGTGCATACCATGATATTCCAATTCAAAACCGCTTTCTTTCATAATCGCGGGAAATTCTTTCATATCTTCCTGCCGTACGAGAATATCCACATCACACATGGAGCGCATATCCGGCCGCGGATACAGGTGCTTGAGCTTCCAGCCCTTGAGCGGCATATACGGTATACCCTTATTATCAAGTTCCTCCATAATATGCTGCAGCTCGTATTCCTGCATTGTCTCACGCCCGAGCACGATTTGAGCGGCCTTGCGGAAAAGGCCGAGAACCTCCGGTTCCGGCTGTTGTTCTTCCGTCAGCATAAGAATCCCATAATAAGCCGCACATGCCACACTGTGAAAATCTGCCTGCGTATATAGTTGCCGCCAGTCCAAATCTTCCGGCGGGGCGGCCGGCGGTTTGCCATGAAGCGCCGCTCTCAGCAACTGAATCAAATATAAGTGCATACTCTCTCCTCTTCCTGCTACTTCTTTTTAAATTTCCACTTTAGTTTTCGTAATTTTTCTTTCGGAAACAATAAACAGACGCGAAACGGATATAAAAAACGCCATAGATATACATAGGCGTGATACCACGGATTCGTCTCGCAGTCAATATAGCGCTCACCCTTAAAAAACCCGGCGAGCACGCCGACAATATCCTCATCCCGAACATGATACTCTTTGCGCCACAGATTATCACCGCAAATCACGTATCTGCCATTTTCGCACACTTTAATAATACGGTGCAAAACAAAATTGCCGTTTGCCCTGCGGTACATCGGCACATCATAGCGGCGGAGAGGACGATTGACTGCCACAACTACAATATGGTCGCGGCGGTTTTTTAACATGGGCCACATACTAATACCGACCGGCACCGTGACAATTCTGCCCTTTTCTTTGATTTCCTGCTCCATGCGGCTCCCGTCTGCCACCTGATATCCTTCCATAACTTTAATCCTCAACAAGTCCGTTTTCTTTTACAATTGAAATAAATTTGTCTACATCTTGTTCCGCCTGCTTTTCCGAGACTTCGTAATTATCCAGAAGCGCCTGAATCATATCGCTGCGCCCGCAGCCTTTCTCTGCCTGTTGCCACAAAAAAGCGCCGCTTGCATTTAAGTTTACCATACCGTTAAATTCATTGGAACGCTCTCCGACCGCAACCGCAACATACGAACCGGCCACCTCGCGTAATATAAAGCCCTCTTTTATTTTCATATCAAACCCCCTATATTTTACTATATTTTATATCAATAAACATACTTTTGCCGCCCTGAGACAACGGCCTCTGCCCCCCGATTTATAGCTACAATTCTATTCCTGTTCTTAAAACCTCCTGCACAAAACCGCTGGGGTCGTTTTGTATATCCAGTAACACAGGTTCTATAATCGTATCTGCCTTTTCTGTCATCCTCCACAAGTCGCCGGATGTTTTTAACCAATCACCTGAAAAACCATTAAAAATTACAGCTATATCTATATCACTATCTTTTGTCTGCTCATTCCTGCAATATGAGCCATACAAAACTACTTTATATGGATTGTATACATTTTTGACTATTGTCGAATATATTTTTGATAATTCTATAGCTTTGTTTCTATCCATTCTAACAACCCCTTTGTCTTGGATAAAATTTCTGCACATCTTGTTTCTGTTAAAATCGTATTAATTTTTTCAACATACGACGGATAACGACTTTCAATGTTCAAGGGGTTTAAATCCATCATAAAATCTTTTTGCTCATCAGAAAACATATGATATAATGCTGCTCTCTTTGATAATTCAATAAGATTATGAATTTTAGGTGGAAAATCCCCTGTTTTAGCAATTACAGCTTTTAAACATTTTTCTATTGTTTGATGGCACATAAAGCCGACATACAAATAACGCTTTGTATCAAACATGGCTTTTGCTGTTTCAAAATCATACTCGGCTAAATCTATCCAATATTTTACTTTTTCATTCATCATAGTATACTCCTTTATATGTATTATACCAAATTCCAAAATTATTACAATCATTTATACAATCATTTATTCTCTCCGACATATGTACAAGTCGGCCTCCCTGTGTTATAATGCAATTACAATTATGTTCAGAAAGAGGGTATCAAAACAATGAAGAAAAAACTGGTGGCAGGCATATTGATATTATCCTTGGCGATGCCGGTAATTGTTCAGGCAAAGCGCACGCCTGCATTAAACAAAAAAAAGGTTTCCATCAAGGTTGGAAAACGTATTCAGTTAAAGGTTAAGAACAAGGGAAAACGCAAGATAAAATGGAGCAGCACAAAAAAGAAAATTGCTTCCGTCAATAAAAAAGGTCTGGTAACTGCCAAAAAGGCGGGCACTGCTAAAATCAAAGCCAAAGTCGGCCGCAAAACATTGACTTGTAAAGTCACCGTCAAAAAGCGTACAGTAAAGAATCCGTCACAATCGGGCAAAACTTCATCCGGTGGCGGCGCTAAAACGACCCCGAAACCGACGACCAAACCCAAAGTTACGCCAAAACCGACGAAAAACCCAAATTCCATCGGCAGTAATCCAACGGAAAATCCGAAACACCGCGACGACGGCTGGGTACCGGGATGGTATTAAACAGAGCGGGGGAAGCAGATATGGACTCAGTATGGATTAATGCCCCTGCAAAAATTAACATAGGTTTAGATGTATTGCGGCGCAGGGAAGACGGTTATCACGAAGTGAAAATGATTATGCAGAGCATACGGCTGTTTGACCGTCTGACACTTACAAAAACTTCAGAAGCAGGGATTCATCTTCATACTAACCTGCGGTTTCTTCCGGTGAATGAAGATAATCTGGTCTATCGCAGCGCCAAGCTCCTGATGGACGAGTTCGGCATTCAGGAGGGCGTTGACATCCGTCTGGATAAACGCATTCCCGTGGCGGCAGGCATGGCAGGCGGCAGTACGGACGCGGCTTCCTGCATGCTTGCGATGAACGATTTATTTCAATTGGGTTTAAGTAAAAGGGCTCTGATGAAACGGGGCGTCACTCTGGGCGCTGATATTCCTTACTGCATTTTAAAGGGAACCGCCCTGTCTGAAGGAATCGGTGAGAAACTCTCCACGATTCCAGAAACACCGGACTGCTACGTCCTCATTGCCAAGCCGTCCTTTCATGTTTCCACAAAATTTGTCTACACGAATCTTGTTCTGGATGAGCATACGGAACACCCCGACATTGACGGAATGATTCAGTCGATGAAGAAAAATGATTTGACGGATCTGTGCCATCAGATGGCAAATATACTGGAGACGGTGACGATTCCCGCGCATCCCGAAATTGCGGATATCAAAAGGTGCATGATGGAAAACGGTGCGCTCGGCTCTCTTATGAGCGGAAGCGGCCCTACTGTTTTCGGTATTTTTGACGATTTGGATAAGGCGGCCTTTGCCAAGGAAAAATGCCGCTCTCTTCCTTACAAATGCTTTGTTTTTGTTACGGATTTATATCGGTAATGGAAAATTTTAGTTTTTTGCTAAAGTTACTAAGAACCTATGCCGATATATTTAATACACTATAAAATCATTTATGTGATACCAGAAAGGTTTCACAAGAAAAGGAGGAATCTTATGAGTGTAAATGGAGTTACAAACGCGACTGCTGCTTATACTAACACCAGCACAGCTCAGGCTGCACCAAAAAAGGCCGAGCAGGCTGCAACGGAAAAGGATACCGCGAAAGACACCGGTGTTGTATATGAAAAGTCTGCCAATGCTACGGATAGCAAATCAAAAAAGATAACCGACTATTCTTCTGTCGTTTCCAGTATGAAGAAAGAATTGTCAAATAAAAATGCTCATCTTCAAAATCTGGTTAATGAATTAATGGGCAAGCAGGCAAATAAGTACAAAAATCTTGCTGATTTGTTTAAAAACGTAAATGCTGACCCTGCTACGATTGCTCAGGCAAAAAAAGATATTGGCGAAGATGGTTATTGGGGTGTGGAACAGACCAGTGACCGCTTAGTTTCCATGGCACAGGCTCTGAGCGGCGGAGACTCAGCTAAGGCAGATGAATTAATCGCTGCTATGAAAAAAGGATTTAGTCAGGCTACCAAGGCATGGGGAGAAGACCTTCCTGATATTTGTAAGAATACGATTGACACCGCTGTCAAGAAAATGGAAGACTGGCGTGACGGTATAACAGAATAAATAACAAGTAGCAGAAATCAAAATATCCGATACATAAAGTTGATAAATGATGGAACATAGTTCCCATTACCAGACTTATGTGTCGGATATTTTTTACCCTGTAAAATTACTTTTGAGGCAAATCAGCTTACTTCTTTTAGTACTAAAAGAATATCGCCGGCCGCTAATTCATCCTGCTCCAATTGATTGATTTCGCGAATGCTGTCTTCCGTCGTATAGAAATGTTTTGCCACATCCCACAGGCTCTCACCTTCCTGTACCACGTAACCAACCATTCCGGGGTCGCGGCTTCGCTCTTTCCAGTCAATTTCTTCACTCTCGTAATCATGTATTATCGGTTCTTCGATTCGCTCAAATGCAATGACATCCAGCGCGGCAACTGCTTTTATCTCGATTTCCTTATCGCCAGTGAGCGTTCCGCTAATCTGCTCCAGAGAACCCTGCAGCCAGACGTTACTGTTTTCCGTTATTCCATCCGCCTCCACACTCTGCTCGAACGGAATGCTGCTCTTTACCGAAGCCAGCGGAATCTTTTCATCCCCCGTCAGATACAATACACTCGCTTCTATGATACCCTCTACCAATACTTTATCCTGCTGCTGCGTCTGGCGGTCAATGCGCAAATCTCCCGTTACATTCCATATTTGCAGCGGCGCATAATCCCCTGCCGATATCTTCCCTGAAATCTTCGCCTTATTTTTATTGTGCATAATAAGATTCTCAAAAAAGGATTCCTCGTAAATCGGCTTGCATATCGTCTTCAGCGAATAGAAATCCGTCAGCAGCTCTAATTGTTCCTGACCGTATACCTTAATATCAAAATCAACTACCAACTCGACATCCATAACACGGTTTTCTCCGTCCTCGTCCTCTTTGATTTCAATATCACGGCTATGAAGTCCGGTCATCACCTGTACTACCATATCCGGCTGACAGCCGCCGCAATCAATCGTACCCTCTACGGGGATCGTATTTTCAAAATAGTTAATGCTCCCCTCTTCTCCTTCTCCTAAATAAATGACGAAAAAAGTTGCCTGCCCGTCTACCTGCAATTCATTTTCCATCATGCGCGTATTCATCTCCCCAAGTTGTACATCCGAATACAATACGCTGCCGATGGCATCTTTGGTGCCGGGAATTTTCCACTCGTCCCTCACCCGCAATATGTCCTTTTTGCTAAATACAAGTCGGGATACATCTAACGTCTTCTTTTTACTGTAGACATTATCTGCTTCCTCCAAATCAACAGCACCCTCACCGTCACATACAGTTTCCGCCTTGACATCAAGATTCACAATCGCTTTTATTCCCAACTTGCGGGAATTGATTAATTCGCTCCGCAAATCCCCAAATGCCGCCTGTACGGTCAGTTCATCCCCCCGTTCCGCACAGCTCAGCGGTACCATCTCTTCAAAAGGTATACTTCCACTCATTTCACTAATACCTGCCCCGCCGTCCGTGGCATAGAGAATTTGAAAATGCATGGCGCCGCGCACGCTTGCTTTCCCCTCCATCATATGGGCTTCCTCAATCTGTATCTCCCCCTGCTCTTTCATAATCTGCAAGGCATCCGGTTTCGCGTCCGGAACATTGAAATCCCTGTCTAAGGTAATCTGTTTTTTCTCTCTACAGTTACATTTGTTCATATGAACTCTTTGCATTATCAGTTTCACGCCTACTGCCTCCTCGTCCACTTATATCACAGTAGTATATATTCGAAAATACAGTAAAATAGAACTGTTTTAGAAAAGGAGATAACGGAAACAAAAGATTTTCAGACTCCCTGACTCTATATATAATACAAAAAGGGCCGCTGAATTTGCGGCCCGCTTTTCTATTTCCATTAACATAAAGTCAACTGTACATCTTGTGTAATCACATCGGTATAACTGTAGGATACTGTCTGGTAACTGTCCTCCTCTGCATTCGCTACACGGACGAGAAAAATGCAGGGATAAGTCTCGGTAATGATACCCTCCATCACGTCATATTTATGACGGCCGAGGTTACTGCGAACCCGGACTTTGCTACCTACATGTTTCGCTACTGCACGGCGAACACTGTATACGCTGGCATTTGCCATAGAATATCCCTCCTATCCAACCAACCACGATATATTGCAACTCAAGACTAATCATACCACATTTTCTTGTGTGTGTCAATTTATCCCAGCGGTTTGCCTTCTTTCACCACTATCCATATTCTATGCCATTTACTACCTGAATATACATATTTTATTAAGCTTTTTTTATCTTTTTTATAAAATCGAGGATTTTTACTGCTGCCTCTTCCTTACTCATCTGCGGCAGCTCCAAACATTCCTCTTTTGTTATGAGCGTAACAATATTCGTATCCACACCGAAGCCCGCCCCCTCCTGACGTAAATTATTCGCCACTATCATATCCGCATTCTTTTGCAGCAATTTTTTGCGCGAATTTTCCAGCATATGCTCCGTTTCCATGGAAAAACCGCATATAAACTGCCCGTTCTGCCTGTGTTCGCCGAGCCATGCCAGAATATCTGTCGTTCGTTTTAGCGCAACGGAATAATCCCCGTCCTTTTTCTTTATCTTCTCATCGCTAAATTCCTGCGGTGTATAATCAGCAACCGCTGCGGCTTTGATAATGATATCCTGCTGCCCCGCTCTCTTGCTGACTTCTTCAAACATATCGGCGGCGCTCTCAATATCAACCCGTGTGACGCCAAGAGGCGTATCGAGATTTGTCTGTCCGCTGATAAGCGTCACGTTCGCTCCGCGTCTGGCTGCTGCCGTCGCTAACGCATATCCCATCTTTCCGGTCGAGTGGTTGGTAAGATAACGCACCGGGTCGATTGCTTCCCTCGTCGGGCCCGCCGTTATCAATACATTTTCCCCTGTCATATCATGCTCATACTGCACTTCCTGCAACAGATACTGAAGCAATATATTTTCCGATGGCATTTTCCCCTTGCCTACGGCCTTACAGGCAAGCATACCCGTCTCCGGCTCCACAACAATCATGCCAAAATCCCTTAGTTTCTGTATGTTTGCCTGCGTCATCGGATTCTCATACATATTGACATTCATCGCCGGAGCCACAATTTTCTTACACTTGCAGGCAAGAAGCGTCGTACTTAGCATATCGTCGGCAATGCCGTGCGCCATCTTGGCGATGATGTTTGCAGACGCCGGAGCCACAAGTGCGATATCCGCTTTCGTCCCCAGCGCAACATGCTCGATATTGTAGTTGAAATTCCTGTCAAACGTATCTACGAGACATTTGTGTCCGGTCAGCGTCTCAAACGTAATCGGATTAATAAAGTTGGTAGCGTTTTCTGTCATCAAAACATGAACGTCGGCATGCAGCTTCGTCAACATGCTTGTAAGATTAGCTATCTTATATGCGGCGATACTCCCTGTCACGCCGAGAACAATCGTTTTTCCCGTCAACATAATTTCCCTCATTTCCGTGCTTTTCGTTTATTCCGATAACTGACCGTGCTTTTCATAATTGGTAACGCGCGCAATATGATTTTCCCCATCTACAAAAACGACTTTCGGTTTATGATTTTTTGCCTCTTCCGGCGTCATATCGCAATAACACATAATAATTATATGGTCGCCGGTCTGCACCATCCGCGCCGCTGCGCCATTCAGACAAATCATACCGCTCCCCCGTTCGCCCTCAATCGTATACGTCTCGAAACGGCTTCCATTTTCCACATCGACAATCTGGACTTTCTCATACTCCAAAATGCCCGCCGCTTCCATTAATTGCGGATCAACGGTAATACTGCCTACATAATTTAATTCTGCCTGAACGACAACCGCCCGATGAATTTTCCCTTTCAGCATTTGCACTGTCATACTTTCCCCTCCACTTAACATATCTACTCTTATTGATAATGAAATTAAAGAATATTTTGATTCCAACTGTTTCTTTACACTGCTCCGTCGTTTTACAACTCCGACATGCCTTTATATCGTTATGATGAAATTATCAATGAGCCGCGTCTTTCCTATATAAACGGCTACAGCTGCCAAAACAGAGCCCTCCAGTACTTCCTTTTCCTGAATATTGTCAAAATCTACAATATCGACATAATCTATCTTTGCCAGCGGTTCTGATTCGATAATGTCGCAAATCGCCTTTTTTACTTTTCCGGCGTCACGTTCTCCTGCCCGCACCATCTCTTCTCCTTTTTCAAGGCCCTTGTGAAGTATGACTGCTGCTTTCCGCTCCTCCGGCGAAAGATAAGTATTACGGGAACTTTTCGCCAGTCCATCTTCTTCCCGTACAATCGGGCAGCCAACAATCTGCAGCGGAAAGTTCAAATCACGAACCATGCGCCGGATAACCGCCAACTGCTGTGCGTCTTTCTGTCCAAAATATGCTCTATCCGGTCCGACAATGTGGAATAATTTGCCGACTACCGTACATACCCCGCGAAAATGCGTTGGACGCGTTCTGCCACATAATCCTTTCGTCAGATTATCCATATCAATATATGTGCAAAAATCGTCGTAATACATCTCTTCCGGCTGCGGGTGGAAAATAAGGTCAGCTCCAGCTTCCTCACATATTGCGGCGTCATGTTCCAAATCACGCGGATATGTTGCAAGGTCCTCGGTCGGGCCAAACTGAATCGGATTGACAAATACACTTACCACAACGCAGTCATTCTGCTCTACCGCTTTGTCTATCAGGCTTTTGTGCCCCTCATGCAGGTATCCCATCGTCGGGACAAGTCCGACGCTAAGCCCTCGCTCCCGCCAGACTTTTACCTGTTTTCTTACGTCTTCTACCGTTTTTACTATTTGCATGACTGCCTTTTCCTCCTCTTCTTAATACAATTTATCTATAATGTCATCATCTATTTTGTACTCATGCTCTTCTCCCGGGAACGCACCGCTGCGGATTTCTTCAAAATACTGCGTAAATGCTTCTTTCATAATCTCCCCGATATTGGCATAACGTTTGACAAACTTCGGCGTAAAATCAGAAAACATGCCAAGCAAATCCTGATATACAAGAACTTGTCCGTCACAGCCGTTGCCCGCGCCAATGCCTATGGTCGGAATTGACAGTTTTTCCGTCACCAAATCGGCAAGTTTTTTGGGAATCCCCTCAAGAACTACGGCAAATGCTCCTGCCTCCTGTACGGCCATTGCGTCCTCTAGTAACTCCCGTGCGGCTGCTTCCGTCTTCCCCTGAACCTTGAAGCCGCCAAAAGCATGAATGGACTGCGGCGTCAGCCCGAGGTGTGCGCATACCGGAATACCGGCTTCCACAATCGCCTTGATTTGCGGACAGACTTTTCTTCCGCCCTCCAGTTTAACTGCTCCGGCATGTCCCTCTTTCATCAGCCGTCCCGCATTTACTACCGCATCATAAACGGACGTCTGATAGGACATAAATGGCATGTCGATAATGACAAGGGCATTTTGGGCGCCGCGCGCGACCGCCCTGCCGTGATGAATCATATCGTCTACGGTGACGGATATGGTGTCCTCATAACCAAGAATGACATTTCCCAATGAGTCGCCTACCAAAATACTATTTACTCCCGCTTCATCTTCCAGTTTGGCAGTGGAATAATCATAGGCCGTAAGCATGGAAATCTTTTCTCCCTTTTCTTTCATCTGCTGAAAAGTAACAACCGTGTTCTTCATAATCAATCCTCATTTCTTCTTTGCTTCCTGCACTTCGTCTGCGCGCAGAAGCTCCTCTATGACCGCATAATCTTTATGCGGATTTTTGCGCTCTGCCACCTCTGTCAGCGTCCGGCCAAGACCAATATATACCTGATGCTCCCTGTCGGTTAATTGCGCTAAATGCTTCTTTATCGTTTCCACATCCCCGCGCTCAATGGGGCCGGTCAAAGCCTGCTCCGGCGAAGTACCCAGCAGGTGTTGAATATTTCCTTCAACGAGCGGCTTTACAAGACTCCTTGCCTCTGTCTCGGAAAAGCCGCAGTCGACAAGCATATCAATGCCCATCTGATAGAGGCCAATCATCATATTGCTGATTAGCGAAGCGGCCGCATGATAACGCTCTTTTTTCTTTCCTTTAATTACAAAAACAGGATTGCCTAAACGTTCCAGTAACGGACAGAGCTCTGCCAGCGCTTCTTTATCGCCCTCGGCGGTGAACATAACCTGATTCAATTGTTTATAAGATGTGAATTTATCGCTGAACGCATACAACGGACAGAGCTCTGCCAGCGCTTCTTTATCGCCCTCGGCGGTGAACATAACCTGATTCAATTGTTTATAAGATGTGAATTTATCGCTGAACGCATACATAGGATGAAAGGAACAGGCATAGAAACCTCTCTTCTCCCTGTTCAAGAATACATCGGATGACAATGAGCCACTGAAATGGCATATAATTTTATTCTTTTCATTATAATCATACTGCACAATCTGAGCCCAGACTTCGGAAATACAGTCGTCTGGAGTAGTGATGAAAATCAGATTGTTTTCGCTTACTAATTGGTATAGAGAGTCATAGGCTCTCGTATTTGTGAAAGTCGCGGCAGTTTCCACGCTCTCTTTTGTCTTGCTGCTGTAGCCGGATACGCCAAGCCCCTGCTCCACGAAATACCTGCCAAGGGAACAGCCGACTTTTCCGGCACCTATGATTCCTATTTTCATGTCATCACCCCCATGACACAGCCTGACGGTGGCAACACATTATCACCTGATGCAGTTTCCTACGAATACCGCTCACAGGTGTTAGGATAGCACAGGTTCACTATTTTGTAAAGAGACAAATACCGCTTATTGTCTTTCATAATAGCGGATACCGTCCTCCGGCCGGAAATATGTGCGGATATATCCATCTGTGGACACAACGACAAAGTCATTAGTCGCCTCTACATAATATATATCATCTCCATCCTCTTTTTGCTTTTTATGCAAAGCCGAGGAATGGTTTATAGTCGCATTGGCGCCGGCAAGATATTCTTCGGCAGAGGCATACCCCATCGCTTTGCCATGTTTTTCATAGTGCTGATTCATCATCCCCTCGCTTCGGAACAGTATGGCCTCCTGCACATTTGACGGCGTTGTCGTCTGCTGCGGAGAGTTACCGGTATTTCCAAGATTCCCCCGAACATAGGTGATTAATAAAAAGGTAAGTAAAACAAGCAGGAGAAAGACCGGCTTCGGCACTGATTGTAACGCCGTTCTCCGGTTTTTTCTTCTCTCTCTGCGCTTCGGAACAATCGCTTCGTTTCTCTTTATACGCTCCGCACGCCGACAGCTTCGACAGCTCGTCGGAATGTCCAGACCATTTTCTTTATAGTAGTCAAGCTCTGCTCCTGTAATCTCAAATTCTTTTCCACACTGTAAACATTTATTCGTCATGACGCCCCTCGGATTTTCTTTTTTTACTGTTTGTTACTGCTTTGTCAACATTTTAGCACATAAAGGACTTTGACGCAAAGATATTTACATCGGACTATGTATCTTCCATTACAAGTATATCTTCAATCTGTACCTGAAACACTTCTGCCAGAATAACTAAGTTATCTACCGCTGGCAAAACAACTCCCCGCTGCCACTTATAAATTGCCTGTGGAGTGGAAAAACCAAAAATTTCCTGTAACTGCCGAACCGAAAGCCCGCTTTTCATACGCAGCCTTGCTATATTTTCCCCTGTCTTTTCCATGTTAATTATCGGATTCTTCTGCATTTATGGCATCCCCCTCTTTTATAAACCCTCGAGCGTCACGCTTTACGGAACCGCAGGTGCACTCGAATACTTTCGCGGATACAAAAAGGCCACTTATCTCTACAGGGATAAGTGGGCCTTTTGAGTCTATGTCTTGCAATTTCTAAAATTCATATACATATCCTATGCCTACACGTTATCGTTGTAGAATTAACAGAACTAAATGCTTCACCCATATCACCAGATTCCAAAATATGCTGAATTCGGTCAATTCTGTCTTTACGTGTAAACAATGAATAAGCCATGATACTATCCTTTCTGACAACGGTTCGTCTCTTTTTTTTATGCATTATAGCACAGACAAATATATTTGTCATTAAACTTATGGTATACAGTCGGCAATTACTAATCTTATAATAAATACCATTGACGATTTTTCTCACCTACTGTTCTTATCATACCAGTAAGCGTATCATGACTCTTAATATTTCTGACTTTTTGTGAAAATTTATCATCATTTCTGTCTTGCAAGATTTGTAAATCTTCTCCACTCGGCTCCATGATTCGTCTAGCCTCTGAAATCATCTCGGATGTTCTTATTCCAGGATTATTACGAATAATGTCTATTACAACTTCTGCTATTTCTGCTTCAGAATAACAGCTCATCTCTTTCACCTCCTTTTTATCATTTCGTATATTTATTACAAAATAAATTCGGGTGAAAACAACCATAAAGCACTTTACAAGTATTAGTTAGGTATCTTATCCGAATTTATTGTAATCTTTTTTCCGGCAAAATACAGGAAAATGCACGAATAACTAAATTCCGTACACGAACTGTCTTTCATGTCAGGCAAAGCGGATAATTCGTTATCATAAGATGCTCCGCCTCTTTATCATTTCTGTCCTGAAAACTTACGAAGTATTTTTTATCAAATTTACTCACATACAACTGTCTTTCATTGGCCGTTGCCATTCCCACGGGATACAGGCTTCTGATAAATTCCGTGTTCTTTATTATTAGCATGAAGTTTGCCCTGCACTGTCCAATCAAATAATCGGCAAGCCGTTTCTGCTCATCTTGCCCAAATTCATTTTTTGCATAAGTACTAAACTCAGTATCATACGGCGGGTCTAAGAAGACAAAGTCTTCTGCCGTCGGCTCGTGCTTTTTAAAAAATTGTTCAAAGTCCATATTTTCAATGACCGTATGATGTAACTGACGAATGAGCTGCTCATCCGTAAAATAGTTTATTTTTTTCAATATTGATTTCCTGTTATAGGATATACCGCCATAGGGAACATTGAATTTTCCCTGTCGGTTATAGCGAAACATGGAGGCATAGCAAAATTGCCGCACAAAGAAATAGATTGCCGTAGCAAACGGAGTCTCTATCTCCAATTCTCTTATATGGTTATATAAATATCGAAAATGCATATAAAAAGCATTCTTAAAGGCGCCCTCCAGATTGCGCACCACATCTTCCGGCGGCATATCTCCCTTTTTTTCCTCCAATTTTTTCATGCGGTCAATCTTGTTTTTCAGACTCTTGTTCATTTCCATGACGAAATTTTCAATGGCAATGTTAAAGCTCGTATGCAATAAACCGTTAAACTGTTCTGTATTGTGTAACAAAAACTCGGAAATACTATCATCCAATTGCGTGCGGTTCCTTTTCCCGTTTTTGTATTCATAGTAAATGCCAACCAATTCTTCCGTATGATTCCTAACAACCTGCTCCAAAACACGCCAATTTTCGTCTATCGCATTTAGCTTTTCAAGAAATTCCCGATTCTGCTCGCTAATCATCTTATATAAGTGGATTAGCTCTGTTGATTTATCGTTAATAAAATATGCTTCGCTGTCCAAAGATAAATATACAGCGCCCCCTCCGACAAAAGGCTCGTAATAATTTTTACAATTCTCTGGCAGATTGGGTAGTATGTATTTTAATTCCTTTTCTTTTCCTCCCGGATATTTCAGTATAGGAGACAATTTAACTTTCTTTGCATTCATTGTCTTTTGAATCCTCCTATGATTTGTGGTAAGGTAATTTATTAATCAAAGTCCATTTCCGCCAATATATTAAGCTGGTCACGACTTTGATAGATAATGTTAAGAATATAGATACATTTGGCATTTTCATCAATGCGGAAATAAATATAAAAGTTTTTTACTATTAGTTTACGAATACCACGAGAATGCCACGGTTCCTCAGAAACTGGCGCTATCCTTTGAGGCATATTAGCCAGTTTGCTTATTTCTGCACGGATAGCACGTATATAGGTCAATGCTACATCTGGTACAAGCAACACATCCGCTATATAATTACGCAATTCAACAAGGTCTGTTGCTGCATCGGATGTCATAATAATTTCATAGGTGTTCATTTTATAAGACTCCTTTCGAGTTCATCAAACACCTCATTGTAAGGCACACCTTCCCCTGCAAGAGATTGCTCATAGCTCTTCTGAAGCTTTTTGTTCAGTTCAACATCTGACATAGTGTCTATAGTTTGTAGCTCCTGTGGAATCGTTAAAGAAAACGGTATGCCATGCCTGTATATAATCTGACGGTAAAGGGAATTAATAACTACAGAAACAGGTATGCCCAGTTTTTGCAGGATATCTTCTGCTTCCGTTTTTATGTCGTATTCGACACGTGCGCTTACGGTTGAATCTTTCATAGAGAACACCTCACTTTTAAAACCATTGTACAACATTGTATTGCAATTAGCAAGACAAAAACGGCACCAAATCGCTATTTTAGCAATTCAGTACCGTCTTTTATTTTTCGTGGAGCAATTTTCAAATTTTCAATAAGATGTGCCGGCCATTTTTGTGATGAACCACTTTTGATTAATACATTCACAAACATACTCATATTTTTGGTTTATTACTTTTGAGGTACTGTCGGCATAAGAGACTTTTATTTTCTCTTTTGAATTAAGTTTTACCTGTGTTGGCGTAATCACCTGTATGGAAGCGATGGAACATGCGATGATTTGCTCGCGGATTCCACGCTTATAATAATTTTCTGCGATATTGCACTGCTGGGTATAGATATCGCAGTTTTCAGCCAACACCAGTTTTAGTTTATCTGTTTTTCCGGTATTGACGGCGTCCGTAAAACTTTGTATATACTGTCCAAAAACTTTCTTTAAAGAACTTCCGGCAACTGCAATAAGCGCGCTTTCACCGCTCTTGGTATAGCGGAAATCCGGGGCGGCAAATGTCTGCTGTCCTATTTTCACTTCCGGTTCAAATACCACTCCTGCATATCCTTCCAGTTCTTTTCCCTCACCCAAACTCTTTAACGCTGTTCCACTACCTGTTATTCCCTTTTCTACACGCTCTGTCTTCTCGACTTTTCTTGCGGAGAGGCCAATTCCCGTGCTGCATGTAATGCCGGCCGTCACCAAGACGGCTAACACAAGAGGTATGGCAATCCAGCGGGAATAGTGCCTTTTTGTACTAATCGCGCGGATTCTCTTCTCCATTTCCCTGCCCCGTCTGCTCATTGACATAAGCGGATAGCGAAATTCTCCCCAATTTGCATCCCCTGCCAGCCGGAGCAGCATTTTCCCATAGAAAAAACGCTTTTCTTCTCCTACAATATGAAGTACCGTCTCGTCACAGAACAGTTCCGCATCCTTTTTCGATAAAGAAACCGCCAGCCACATAAACGGATTAAACCAGTAAACAGATACTAAAAACATCCGAAACATCGCCCATATATGGTCGCCGTGCCGATAATGCACATATTCATGGGTTATCATTTGCTCCAGTTCTTCCGCAGACGCCTCTGCTTCACCACCGCCCGCAACCAATTTCTCCGGCAGATATATGACCGGATGGAAAAAACCGTACAGACACGGATTTTTTATAAATGAGACGGCGTATACCGGCACCTTGCCCCGTTTTGCAAAAAATTTTCGCTTGCGCTTTAATTTGCGCATAAGGTTTACATTGGAAATGACAAACCATACAAGTAAAAGAGCAGATAAAAGCAGCCAGATTCCCACCAAAAACAAACCGTAGCTTCCTTTTTCCGTACCGCTTTCCGCCTGCACGCTGTCTTTTGTCGGGATACTGCTCCCCAATGAAAAGACTGTGCTGCCGCCCTGTATTTCCGTCGTTTGTTCCTGTATGCCCTCTCCCCCCATGACGCCGGATATCGGACTGTCAATTTTCACTTCCGTTTCTACTGCCTGTCTCACATCTTCTTTTGGCAGATTTTCTTTTGATTTTGTGGAAACAATATCCGAAATTATCGTTCCCACACTAAACGGCGTGGAAATAAAATTTACCGGAATCATAAAACGAAGCAGAACGACAAACCACAGAGCATAGATGCCTGCATATCGAATTTTTCCCATGAAAATTTTGCGAATCCCCAAAATCATCAATACAAGCAATGAAGATTCCAACATCCATCCCAAAAAACTGCTCATTCTTTCCCTTAACTTCCTTTCTTAACTGTGCTTATCCCTCTTTCTCCGACTCGTTCTCAGCCATTTTCAGTATTTCCTGCAACTCCTGAATGTCCTCTTTGGATAAATCGTTCTGGCGTACCAATGCACTCATCATCATGCCGATACTGCCATCGTAAATTCTTTGGATAAAGTCTCTTGTTTCCTGTACTACCACATCTTCTTTTTGTACTTTCGGGTAAAAACATTTCGTCTTGCCTTTCTCCTCATATCCAATCAGACCCTTCTCCGTCATCCTTCGTACCATAGTGGCGCAGGTACTCTTACTCCATCCCACCCGTTCGTTGAGCAGCGGTACTATCTGCATTAAAGTCCTCGGAGCTTCCTCCCACAGACAGTTCATCACATACCACTCACTGTTCGTTACGCGAATTTCCTGTTTCACTATATCCTCCTTTGCTGTGGCACTTGCGTGACACAATTGCTTTTTGTATTTTACTTTGTAAACCATATTATAATGTGGCTAGTTTAATTTGTCAACCTGTAATAGGATAAATTTTCACAAAATTCGTATCCAACAATAAATTTAAAAATAGTGGTTGACAACCTAAACCTCATGTTCTATAATTTGGTTTACAAAGTAAATCAACGACAGCTTTACATAATAGAAAGGTTCGATTGCTATGAAAGAAAACACGATGAATGAAAAAAGAAAAGGATTAGACGCTTTGCGGGGAATCGGGATTATCGGCATTGTTTTGTACCATTTATTCCCCTCTGTCGTACGGGGTGGGTTTTTGGGAGTACCGCTGTTTTTTGTGCTCTCCGGCTATCTGATGTTTGTCACCAGCCAGAAGAACTGGGAAAATGGAAATTTTCATATTGGAGGCTATTACAAAAAGCGTCTGCGGAAAATCGTTCCTCCCCTGTTTACAATGGTGATGGTTGTATGCTGTTATCTGACGCTTACGCAGAGCAGCCAGTTAATCGGGATTCGTCAGGAAATTTGCAGCATTTTTCTGGGTTATGACAACTGGTGGCAAATCCAGCAGCAGACGTCCTATTTTTCCAAGCTGGCCTGCGCCTCCCCTTTTACCCATCTTTGGTTTCTGGCGGTTGAAATCCAGTTCTATCTGCTGTGGCCGGTTTTGTTTCTGCTCTATCAAAAATGCTGTCAGGCTTTCAAGCGCAAAAATATATGCTTTCTCTTTTTGCTGCTTGCTGTTGCTTCCGCAGCAAAAATGATTGTCCTCTATACCCCCGGAGACGATCCGTCCCGCGTATATTACGGAACGGATACGATGGCATTTTCTTTGCTGATTGGCATTTTTCTGGGGGCAGTCAGACAGCAGTATCCGAAACTGTGCAGTCATTTAAAAATGAAAACATCCGTGCTTTTTATTCCTTTTGCGCTTATCTTTATCATTTTGTTTATGACAATAGATGGGCAGTATGATTTTCTCTATGAGGGCGGCATGTTCCTTATCAGCCTGTTTTACGCCTTTCTGATACATGTAATGGAAAATAGGGAAACAGAGACGGAAAGTCTTCCGCAGTCATCCGTGCTTTCCCTGCTCGGAAAGAAAAGTTATGGTATCTACTTATGGCACTATCCGCTCATTATGTTAGCGCTTGTCGGATAAAGAAACACGAGGGAGGTTATGGAAATGGATAGAAGAGAACGGAGAAACAAATTTTTTCTTTTTTTTGGTATTGGAGTATTGTTCTGCTGTACAGTCATCGCCATATACGGCATAATCAATTCACCGGATTCGGACGAGGATGAACTGGAACAGGAACTGACGCGTAACGAACAGATGTTAAATCAAAACAATAACGATACGGCAACGGATTCTGCTGCTCCGGAAACAAAAGCCGCGTCTTCTTCGGCGGCAGAACCGCAGACGACCGATGAGCCGGAAGAAACTATTTCTGTCATCGGCGATTCTGTCTTTCTCGGAGCCGCTCCGGCTTTTCAGGAACAGAAGAAAAACGCCGTTATTGACGCCAAGATTTCTCGTCAGGTTTATCACGGACTTGACGTAGCCAAAAAACTGAATAAAAAGAAGAAACTGGGAAATACCGTTATTATTTCTCTGGGCACCAATAGTAAATTTAATCCGGTCACCGGTCAGGAACTCATTGACTATCTGGGAAGCGAACGGACTATCTACTGGATTAATGCCTACGGAAAGAAACTGGATTTTCAGAAAGAGGTAAACAAGACGATTGATAATCTGGCAAAGAAAAATCCAAATGTCCATGTCATTTACTGGGACAAAGAAGCAAAGAAACATCCGAACTGGTTTTATCAGGACGGCACGCATTTGAACACAAAAGGCCAGAAAGGATTCAGCGCCTTTGTCATCCGCGAAATGGAGAAAGCGTTAAATAGATAAAATTTGCAATTAAAAGAAACAACAGGGGGCATTTCGTTCCGCCCCCTGTATTAGTATTTTCAATGTCAATCCATTTTCTTGCGGATGGGGCGCAGCACTTCATAACCAATTACTTCCGGATAATGGCGCTGATAATCCTGACAAACTTCC
Source organism: uncultured Eubacterium sp. (assembly GCA_910589595.1). Classification (GTDB taxonomy): domain Bacteria; phylum Bacillota; class Clostridia; order Lachnospirales; family Lachnospiraceae; genus Eubacterium_F. The sequence goes on along the minus strand of CAJUTM010000018.1, from coordinate 12,319 downwards.
TCATTCCACTCATAGCCCTCTTTTTCCGGCTCATAATTCCATGCCAGCTTCTCTACCCTCTCCATTACCTCGGCACAATCTTTCAAATAATCAAACGGCGGGTGAAAGAAAACAAGATAATCACTTGCCGGCAATTCCCTGATTTCAAATCCGTCCGGAATGACGCCCTGATAATCGTACGGTACGCCAAAGCCGTAAAAATATCCTTTCCTGCCATTCTCATAGAACCATCCTGCCGTATGACAGGTAACAATACGATGTGAAACATGGCTCATACTGTCGATTGTTCCGCAAATGCTGTCGCAATCATGCCGTTCCCAAAAACTCGCATAATCGGTGGCATTGATGTCCCAAATGCCGACATACTTATGCGCCGGAATGTGCTCTACGCGAACATGAGCCTCCGTCAATAATGTTCGATTCATCGTGCAGCCTCCTTTATTTTTATAATGCTCCGGGAAAAAAACAACCTTTGAATTGGGAAGGGAAATGGGCATGGGACTTTTCCGATATGCCGCCGGCGTACAGCCAAATGCATTCGTAAACGCTCTTGTCAGAGCTTCCTGTGAAGAATATCCGTATTTAACTGCCACATCAATGATACGGGCGTTTGTATCCCGAATTTCCAAAGCCGCTCTGGCAAGCCGTCTGCCGGCAATATAACTCTTAAAAGTCATTCCCACGATTTCATGGAAACGATTGGAACAGTAATATGGTGAATATCCAATCTGCTTTGACATTTCCGGAAGAGAAGGATTTTCCGTTAAATTCGCCTCTATCCAATCTATCATTTTCTGTACGCTCTCATTCCATTCAAACAAACCTTTTTCCCCCTTGTCAGGAATATGTTAGCATACCACCGAAAAAAAATTTTGATATCAGTTGCACTTTTTACAGATATCCCCGCCTCTTTGCCTCCTCGAGCAAATATGGCTGAATATCAGGATATGTCCACTTCTCCGGCAATTCAGGTGTTATTTTAATTTTCTCAATCTCACTATGTAACTCTTCTTCCAAACATCTTATATCGGCAAAATACAGCATTCCAAAACTCTCTCTGCCGTCAAAATTATCCGGACTGGTAACGGAATAGACACATACCGGCTCTATATCAAACTCCAAGGCGCCTGTCTCTTCATAAAGTTCACGTTTGGCCGTATCTGCAATATCTTCCCCTTTTTCCCGATGACCTCCGGGGATTTCCCATGTATCTCTGCTCTTGTGCTTGCAAAAAATAAATTCATTTTTTGTTTTCGATATTATTACTGCAAAATGGAGCAGTTCGTCCTCAATTTTTTCATAAAATTTAACTTCTGTCATTTCAGCCTCGCTTTCGTTTTCTAAATAAATTTCACTTTTTCTAATATGTATATTTTACCATAGAAAAATACTCTTTGCCATTTTAAAATGAATAAAAAGCTTTTGGTTACATTTAAACGGTGATTGGTTACATTTTGCAGAATCAAGGGAAAAATCGGCCGATATACAAAATGAACCTACAAAGAAATCGGGGTGATGCCATGCTGAAAATTGCTGTCTGTGATGACGAGCCGGCTTACGCAAAACAGATTAGCGACAGGATTAAAAGATTTATGCCGGACTGCGAGATAGAGCGCTTTCTTTCCGGTGAAGATTTGCTCCTGTGCGGAGCGTTGTTTGATATATATTTTCTGGATATTCAAATGGAAAAAATGAATGGAATAGAGGCTGCCAAAAAATTGCGGGAACGAAACGAAGAAAGTATTATCGTGTTTTTCACCGGTGCAAAAGAATATGTATTTGATGCTTTCGATGTGGCTGCCCTGCAATATCTGGTAAAGCCTGTCGATGATGCGAAGCTGCAGGAGACGCTTGTCAGGGCAAAAAAGGAAATCGAAAAGAGACAGGGCCGAAAGGACAGGCAGATATTTATTAAGGCGGGTCATAAGAATATGGCGCTGAATTTATGCGACATTCTTTACTTTGAGAATCAAAGGCGCAAAATTGCCGCCCATACGCTGAGAGGCGAAATATCTTTTTATGGTGTCATGGCAGATATGGAGCGGGAAACCGGAGCGGACTTTTGCCGCTGCCATCGGGGATATCTGGTAAATTTGTTCCATGTGACGGAATACGACCGGGAGACGATTACGCTTTCTAACGGAGAGAGAATTTATCTGTCCAAAGACCGCTACCATGATTTTGTGAAGCAGTATATGAGATATTTGCGAAACGGGGGTGTTTCCCATGTATGAGACGCTGGAGCCTTTTATTGAAACCGCCGCCTACCTTATCCACGGCTACTGTCTGTATATGCTTTTGGGTGGATTTCGCAGACAACGGATTGATAAAGATAAATTAACCTGTACTTTAACGATATTGACATGGTTTGCTGCCAATCTGGCAATCCGCTATTTTGTCTTTTCCAAGCCGCCTTTTACATTATGCGATTCTCTGATGAGTTTTCTTTTACGCACAGCCGCCATTTATATTATCGGACTATGCTTTTATAAGGGAAGACAACTGACACACCTGTTTCTGACTCTGCTTTTTGCTGCACTCCTCTATGTTTGCAGTCAGATTGGCGTCGGCGTCCGGCTGTTTCTGGTAGACGGGCTGGAAAAATTGTCATGGCACATCGAAGCTCTGCATAATGTTACGCTTATTAAACTGCTGGTAGATGGCATTTATTTATTGATTGATTTGTCTGCCGTGGCGATGTTTTACTTTTCGGTAAAAATCATAGGGAAACACCACAGCCGTCCGGCAGATAAAAGAAGCACAAAGGAATTTATTTCCGATATGCTTCCCGCCCTCATGGGAAGCCTCGTCTCCGTGGCGCTCTACTTTATGCTTCTTATGATAAATGAGCAGGGACACCTTATGGATTACGACAACTACAAAATAATATATCTGTTTATCATTATTGTTTTTGTTGCTGTCTGGCTCATTATTTTATATGGCTTCCGGCTTCAGGAAGAGATTTCGGATTTGCAGGAAGAGCGGACACAGAAGAACATTCTGGAAACCCAGATTTCACAGATACAAAATTCGATGTTGGAAATGGAGCGTTTTTACGAAAGTGTCCGGCATGTTAAACACGATATGAAAAACCAGATGGCCGTTATGGAGAAACTGCTCTGTAAAGGCGAGCCGGAAGAGAATAAGGAAATTACACAATATTTTAATGATATGCAGAAAACACTTCTGCATTTGGAGCAGAAAATTCAAACGGGGAATGTAGTAAGCGACGCCGTTATCAGCAATAAGTTCTATTATGCGGCAAAGGAAATGAAAGATATTCATCTGGAAGCAGACAGCTTCTTATTAACGGATGATGTTCACGTAAGAGCTTACGACATAGGCATTATTTTAAATAACGGACTGGATAATGCGATTGAGGCATGCCAGAAAGCAAGGCAGAAACATCCTGAAAGCAAAGTGTATATCAAAATTAAATCATTTTGGAAACAGAAAATGTTTTTTATTGAAATTGAAAACAGTTTTGACGGGGAGGTGAGTTGGCAAGAGGATGGCTATCCATGTTCCACAAAAGCGGAACACGAGACACATGGAATCGGTCTTAAAAATATTCGGTACTGCGCCTTAAAATACGGGGGCGACATAGATTGTATCGCGGCACAGGATAGATTTATATTGTCTGTTATGCTAAAAGGCCGAAAAGCAGAAACTTGAAACGGATTTCAAACTATTCTAATATCAGGGAGGATTAGTGTAAAAAATTACGCTAATGCGCTAATTTTTTACACGGCTATTTGTGCCGAGAACGTCACAAATAGCCTCCTATCCGACAAGAGAAACTGCTACGCAGTTTTCTCTTGCGGTTCCTCGAACGAAAACGTTCTCGGAATGGAGGATTTATGGCGATGGAGATTACAAACAATTACAGTAATTATGTGGCGCAGAGCATGGCGGGAAGCAATGCCGCCGACGCCGCGAAAAAGAAAGAAGCAGAAAAAACACAGGAAACAACGGGGAACAGTAAATCAAAGAGTACGGCAGACTATGCAAACGAGTTGGCAAAACTTGTTCCGAGCGTAGATTTCCGCATTGGAAATTCTTTTGCCTCTGCAAAGAGCGGTAAGACGCTGACAGTCAATCCAAAGCTTTTGGAAAAAATGCAGAATGACCCAAAACAGGAAAAGGAAACGAAAGAATTGATTAAAGGCGTCGAGTCAATGACAAGGCTGATGAACAGCATTTACAGCGGCAGCGGCTGGACTGTTGTTTACAAACATAGTTATATTGATGAAAATGGGAAATACTGTTCTACTGCCCTTATCCGAAATGATTATATGCTGAATCTGAGTGATAAACTTCGCGAGGAAAGAAAGAAAAATTCAGAAAAGCTGCTGGAACGCTCAAAAGAAAAGGCAGCCGACAAAGAGGAAGAACTGCAGGAAGCAACCACCGAAAAGCAATTGCTGGAAGCAGAAGCGGAAAAAGCAGAGGAAGACAAAAACTCTGACAAGGCAGAACAGCTCCTTTTGGATAAGGCAGAAAATTCCGAAGATGGTATCATTTATCTGAATGACGAAGATATGAAAACAATCATGGATTCCATAAAAGAAAACGCCGAACAGACCACCGATAAAGATACGATGACAGTCGGCGCCAACCTCGATTTGCAGGTGTAGAAATGAAAGGAGAATACCTATATCAATCATTATAGAAAGTAATGCTAAAAGACCGCAAAGCAGAAACGTTCTAAAAATGGAGGATTAGTGTGAAAAATAAGCTCGATAGCTTATTTTTCACACCACTATTTGTGCCGAAGCGCCACAAATAGTATTGATGTACAGAGCAAAAACAGCTTCGCTGCTTTTTGCTCGTACTTCCTCCGCTGCGCTTCGGAATGGAGGATTATTATGGAGATTACAAATAACTACAGTAACTATGTGGCGCAGAGCATGGCGGGAAGCAATGCAACAGACGGCACGAAGAAGAAAGAAACAGAAAAAACGCAGGAAACAACGGAGAGCAATAAATCAAAGAGTACGACAGAGTATGCGAATAAACTGGCGAAACTTGTTCCAAGTGTGAAATTTCGTGTAGGGAATGCCTGTGTATCCGATAAAAGCGGCAAGTCACTGACCGTTAATCCCAAACTTTTGGAAAAAATGCAAAATGACCCCCAAAAAGCGAAGGATATGCAAGACATGATAAAGGGCGTTGAATCTATGTCTAAACTGGCGGCAAGCATAGCGAAAGCCACTGGCTGGACTATAGTGTATCAGCATAGTTATATTGATGAAAGCGGAAAATATCATTGCCGAATGCAAACCAGAAATGATGGTATGTTAAAATTGAGCGATAAACTTCGCGAGGAAAGAAAGAAAAATTCGGAAAAATTGCTGGAACGCTCAAAGGAAAAGGCGGCCGACAAAGAGGAAGACAAAACCTCCGACAAGGCAGAACAGCTCCTTTTAGATAAGGCAGAAAATTCCGAAGATGGTATCATTTATCTTAATGACGAAGATATGAAAACAATCATGGATTCCATAAAAGAAAACGCCGAACAGACCACCGATAAAGATACGATGACAGTCGGCGCCAACCTCGATTTGCAGGTGTAGAAATGAAAGGAGAATACCTATGTCAATCAATCATGTAGAAAGTAATGTGAGTCAGACCGGCACGCAGAGCGTCCGGCTTCCAAGTGAAAAATCCAGCAATTCAAGTCAGACAGAAAAAAGTGTATCGTCTCCAAAAGAGGATAATGCTGTAAAGATTTCCATTTCCAAAGAGGGGATGAATAGCTTCCGAAAAAATTTCCATGGAAACAGCAAAAACGCAAATAAAGCTGACATCATAAGACAGGCAAAACAGGCGACAAGCGCCCTGACTGCAAATAATTATGTTAATGAATTGTCCGCGGAAATTAAAAAAATAAAAGACAGTCGCTTAAGTAGCTCTTCACACAGTCGCCACCATCAAGAAAAAGATTATGTCAAAGCCTATAAAAAACTCTGCGACGAAATCGTTCAGGATTATCAAAAGGGTACACGAGAGCGTTATGTGGAAGATAAAACTTCAGAAACCGGTTACCGGAAAATGACTATGAAAGAGGAACTGGACGGACTGGAGCAGGCATTCCACAGGATAAAAGACCGGGCAAAAACGAGAGAAATGATTTCGGGCGAGCTGAAAAGGCTGCGCAGGCATGGAAAAAATTGATGAAGTTGTTAAAAAATGACTTACAATCAACGACTATTAAATAATTGACTTTATTCATAATAATATGCTATAATTTTATAAAATTTATAAAATATCCGCAAAAAAAGAATAAAAAATCTATACTATACGATGGATACATATTTTCAGATAAAGTGGGTGTGTTTGAAAAATACGCACCTTTACAGAGGGCGAACTTTTTGATAAGCAAAAAAATCCCACAGAAGGTTGTTCCTTTTGTGGGGTTTTTAATATAAAACATAGGAAGAAAAAAATGAAAAACATGCAAAACATGGGATGGACATCTATTCTTTTATCGTTTACGCTTATTATCAGTATGCTTCCGACGATACCGATACGGGCGGCAGAAACGACAGAGGTAAAGGTATTCATCACGGAGGGAACTTTAGGACATGCGCTGAACCGGAGTATGACGGTCGGAGAAGTGAGAGCAGGCTGGGGAATCGAACTCAATAAAAAGCGAAAGGTAAAGTCTGCTGTCTGGAGCAGCAGCGACACCAGTATTGTGACGGTAGAGGGAAATAATCAGCAGGCTACGGTAAAAACGCATAAAGAAGGCACAGCAAAAATCCTGCTTACGGTAGTTACCAATGAAAACGAGACAGTAAAACATGATTGTATCGTGTCTTCCATTACTAATTTATCAGAGACAGAAAAAGCGGCAGGCTATGTTAAGAGCAAGGCAACTTTCTATCGCGGCGCCAGTACGGAATGTGAGGTACGCAATACCGCAGCGGCAAATCAGAAGTTGACGGTAATTGCTCTGTGTGGCGAATATTATCGGGTGAAGCTGCCAAAAAGTTATGATTTTAATGATACGTTAAATCAGGATACGGCTTATGCGAAAAAGACAGAGATAGAAATTCCGGTTGTATCCGTACAATTTAATAATACTGATACAGAAACTGTCCTTGCAATCGGCGAGAAAAAAGAGTTATCGGTTACTACCCTGCCTGCTTTGGCGACACGAAAAAAAATCGAGTGGTCAAGCAGCAACTCGAACGTAGTCCGTATCAGTGAACAAGGTGAAATCACAGCAATCCGGAAAGGAACGGCAAAAATACAAGCCAGAGAAGTATATAGCGGGACTACAAACAGTATTTCCATACAGGTAAAACCTGATTTTGTAGCGGCCTCTGCAAACCGGCAAAAGATATCGATTACGTTAAAAAAGGATAATGATTGGGGCGGCAATTATCTGACGTGGAATAAGCCTGACGGCGTCAGCTATTTCAAAATCTATGCCGGAAGTAAGAAGAAAAAGCAAAGCAAGGTAAAATATAAGGCAACAAAAACAACGAAAAAATCATATAACCATACAAAGTTAGAAAAAGGGAAAAAATATTACTACTATGTAAAAGCCTATAATCAGATGGGTAAATGTCTCGCTACCAGTAATAAGGTAAAAATCAAAGCCAGTGCACCGGATATTACGGTTGAGGCATTTGATTATAAACGATTAAAAATTACATGGAAATCGAAAAAGAGCAAACATACAAAGGGAATCAGTGGTTACCGCATTTACCGGAGTAACCGCGCCAAGGGTACCTATAAGTGCATAAAACGTATTAATTCCAAAAAGACAACAACTTGGACTAATAACAATTTACCGGCAAATACAACTTTTTATTATAAGGTCTGCGCATTTAAAAAGAAAAAGAAGAAACGGATAAACGGGGCAATGAGCAATTTTTCATCCGCACAGGTATATCCGGCTGCTGTTGACGAAAAAACCAATTGGGATTGTTTTATGCGCAATGCGAACGATTGGAAAGGCGTACATATGGAATGGGGAGAATTTTCTGCGGAGGAATCTACCCAAAAGATGAAAGATTTTTCCCTGTCGAATGATGGGGAAACATACTATCCCTGTATAAAATATCACCTGACGCCAAAAACATTATACATCCATTTGTATGTAGAATTTTGCACCTATGGAGACAACGGCCGCAAAGGCCCCGTTCGCGATGAACAATTTACATATAAAGGAGAACCACAGGGAGGAACATATTGTTACGAATTCAAAGAGGGAGTAAAAAACGCTTATTCCATACGTGTACAAGGTAATGAAAATGATTTTGCGGCAGGTGTACAGTTTGATACAAAATTAGTATTTCATGAAAAGGGCAATGGTTCCTACAATAAGAACCAGACATTTATGTTGGTAGGAATAGGTGGAGAATGTAGGCGTTTTGAGCAATGCAGCTTTCGATACTGGTTTCATACTTATGGTTTGCGCGGAGGGGATATGTTGTCTAACGATAACTATATATTTGTATATATGCCAACGAACACACAGTTAAACGCTTCCGAAGAAAATCGTACTGGTTACAGAGCTTGTGCTGCTCATGAAATGGGTCATGCCTTAGGACTGGACGATGCTTACGAAGCAACGGGTGTCAGCCAATTATATCGAAATCATGAGACTTGTGTTTATTCTGTTGAGGACAGAATATGGACAAATATAATGGAAGGCTGTAGAAAAAATGTATCCATGAATGCTAATGATATCGAGATGTTGCTGCTTGCTTATGGAGAGGCAACTCAACATAAAAATGATCCGTTTCAACATTATCGGGATTATGGTAAACATATAGTATCGGATGCAATTCAAATAAGAAAGGATGAGTATTAAGATGAATAGAAAATTAATTTCCATAGCGCTTCTTTTGTGCATACTGTGTACGAACAGTTCCTATCTGCCTATAGCGAAGGCGAATGAGACAGAAAGCGCCCAACTGAGTACACCGGCCTTTGTGCGCGCCCGCAGTTACAAAGCAAAGAAAATAAAAATAACATGGAACAAAGTGGACGGTGCCGACGGCTATCAGATTTATCAAAAGAAAAAAAAGAAGTTTGTAAAGGTCGCAGAGATAAACGCAAATAAGAAAAAATGGCTCAGTCCCAAAACAAAATCTTATCAGACCTATATGGTTAGAGCCTGCAAAAAGGGTAACGGCACAGTACAATACAGCGGCTTCAGCTATACCGTAGGCGCCAAACCCTACAAAAAGAACGCCAAAAAGGTCAATGCAGGAACGATTTATTCTAAAAAATACCAGTATAATATGGGGCTGTATGAGACTGCCGCACCGGAAATCGTCATAGAAAAAAGCAAGTATTCGAAGAATAAAAAAGCAGTAGTGGTAGATACTTCCCTGCGCTGGTATTCCACAGATGAGAGTATCGTTACCGTAAATGAAAAAGGGGTGATACATTCGCAGAATACTACCGGACAATGTCAGGTATATGCAAGAGCACACAATGGCAATTACACGAAGAAAATTGACGTGAACGTTTCCCGCTATGCATATCCGGCAAAGTTTGAATATTTGGAAAATACCCAGCCGGTGATGGAGGATTTTGTAAATAAGTATCAGGAGGACATGAAAGCAATCGCAGAGTATTTTGAATTTCAAATAAAAAAAGGAACTTCCAAATACAGTACATTTAAGATTAGTGAAGACCGCACCCGAATCGAAACAAAGTTGAGCGAAGAAGAGTATGCACCGGTGAAGCAGAACCTGTGGAATATCCTCAGTGATTATCCGAGAGATTTAGTGATTGGAGTAAACAGAGGCGTCAGTTTTGATTTATCTTATTATCCCTATTATATACGTTTAGTTTACTTATTGATTGATTGTGAAGTGGACCCTGATGAACCCAGCATTATGATAGCTCCGCGCTGGATTTATAGTTTCTGGCAATATAACATTTAGTTTAGATTTAGAGGATTAAGTATGAATAGAAAATTGATTTCCATAGTGCTTCTTTTGTGCATGCTGTGTACGAGCAGTCCCTATCTGCATATAGCAAAGGCAAATGAAACCGAAAGCAATCAACTGAGTACACCGACCTTTGTCCGCGCCCGCAGTTACAAAGCAAAAAAAATAAAAATAACGTGGAACAAAGTGCACGGCGCCGACGGCTATCAGGTTTATCAAAAGAAAAAACATAAGTTTGTAAAGGTCGCAGAGATAAAAGCGAATAAGAAAAAATGGCTCAGTCCCAAAACAAAATCTTATCAGACCTATATGGTTAGAGCCTGCAAAAAGGGTAACGGCACAGTACAATACAGCGGCTTCAGCTATACCGTAGGCGCCAAACCCTACAAAAAGAACGCCAAAAAGGTCAATGCAGGAACGATTTATTCTAAAAAATACCAGTATAATATGGGGCTGTATGAGACTGCCGCACCGGAAATCGTCATAGAAAAAAGCAAGTATTCGAAGAATAAAAAAGCAGTAGTGGTAGATACTTCCCTGCGCTGGTATTCCACAGATGAGAGTATCGTTACCGTAAATGAAAAAGGGGTGATACATTCGCAGAATACTACCGGACAATGTCAGGTATATGCAAGGGCACACAATGGCAATTATACGAAGAAAATTGACGTGAACGTTTCCCGCTATGCATATCCCGCAAAGTTTGAAAATCTGGAAAGTACCCAGCCGCTGATGGAAGATTTTGTAAATAAGTATCAGGAGGACATGAAAGCAATTGCAGAGTATTTTGAAATCCGTGAAAAAAACGGGAATGTGAAAAACGGCGTATTTAAGATTAGTGAAGACCGCACCCGAATCGAAACGAATTTACACGAAGAAGAGTATGCACCAGTAAAGCAGAACCTGTGGAATATCCTCAGCGATTATCCGAGGGATTTGGAGATTGGAGCGGGAAGGGGCGTCAGTTTTGATTTATCTTATTATCCGTATCATATACGTTTAGTTTACTTATTCATAGATCATGAATTGGATCCTTATGGCCCTCACTTTATGATAGCTCCGCGCTGGGTTTATGGTTTCTGGCAATATAACATTTAATATTATTTTCGGTAGTATTTATCCAATTTGCATAAGATGTAGTATTTGCCCTTTTTCTGTGGTATACTAAGATTAGTTTGGATTAATTGGAGGGATTCTTATGACCGCAGAAGCAGCATGGAATTACGCTATCGGCATGATTAAGGTGGATTGACTTGAACCAACAGAAAACTTTAAAAAATATTATCTCGAAAGGATAATTAGAGACGCTTTGGAAAATGGTACTAATATATGAACAATAGGGCATGAGCACATCTATGCTGTTATTTTCCTGTTTGTCATCAAGTTTAAGATATAAAATGGAGATATTATGTGGATTTTAATGGCGATTTTATCTGCTTTCTTCGCTGGCGTTACTGCGATTTTGGCAAAGTGCGGAATTAAACATACAGATTCAGATATAGCAACGGCTTTACGCACTTTTGTTGTGTTGTTCTTCTCATGGATAATGGTACACATAACTGGTTCTTTCGACACAGTTGCAAATATCGGGATGAAATCTCTGCTTTTCCTAATTCTTTCAGGACTCGCTACCGGTGCTTCATGGCTCTTCTATTTTAAAGCCTTATCTATCGGCGATGTAAATAAAGTTGCGCCTGTGGATAAATCCAGTACGGTATTAACAGTTCTGCTTGCCATCATCTTATTTAAGGAGACGGAACACTTGCTATTTAAGCTGATTGGTGCGGCCATTCTGGCGACAGGAATATATCTGATGATTGAGAAAAAAGCAACGGTACAAAAAGAAAATGGCAGTCAGTGGATTGTTTACGCGTCTCTTTCTGCCGTATTTGCGTCTCTGACATCTATCCTCGCCAAAGTGGGTATCTCTGAAATTGAATCCAATCTCGCTACTGCTATCCGCACAGGCGTTGTGCTTGTAATGGCATGGATTTTTGTTGTTGCCAAAGGAAAATACTCAAAGGCGCTGACCGTGAATCGGAAAGAACTTTCCTTTATTCTCTTATCCGGCATGACAACAGGAGCCTCTTGGTTGTGTTACTATTATGCAATACAAAACGGTGTTGTCAGCGTCGTCGTTCCGATTGATAAGCTAAGTATCATAGTAACAGTCGCTTTTTCCTATTTTATATTGAAAGAAAAACTTACGCTGAAATCACTGTCCGGTCTCTGCCTAATTGTGGGCGGTACACTTATTATGCTGGTGGGAGCGTGATGACTATAAGAAAAAACGATATAATATTGGTTTTCCACATAGTATGCTTTTTCAAAATATAATTTTAACTAGTGTCTGCTGATTAAGCAGAGATTTGTATATTCCAACCTTCATATCTGTTCCT
>CAJUTM010000017.1 GCA_910589595.1 uncultured Eubacterium sp. | reverse complement strand
AGCATCTGCCTTACAAGCAGAGGGTCACAGGTTCGAGCCCTGTAGGTCCCATTTAAACTTCTTTTATAATGAAGTTTTTATATAATGTCAAGACAGCATTGCCTTGGCAGTTTCGATGGCGGAATAGCTCAGTTGGCAAGAGCACACGGTTCATACCCGTGGTGTCGCTGGTTCAAATCCAGTTTCCGCTACTTTAAAACCCTGAGGAATAGTTCTCAGGGTTTTTATTTACTTTATAGGAAAGACCGCTCTGTGCGGTTTTCAGTCGCCGCTTATTTACGCGAAAGTAAAAGGTCTGACCGTATGTTTTCGGTGGACTTTATAAAAGAAAAAGGATGTGTTTTAATGAGGATTGGAATGGGATATGATGTACACCGGCTGGTGGACGGACGCGATTTGATATTGGGAGGAGTAAAGATTGATTATGAGCAGGGACTGTTAGGGCATTCGGACGCGGATGTGCTGTTGCATGCTATTATGGATGCTGTTTTAGGAGCGGCGGCATTAGGTGATATCGGCCTGCATTTTCCAGATACGGATTCTGCTTATCAGGGAGCTTCGAGTATTTGTTTGCTGGAAAGAGTGCGCGATTTGGTGAAAGCGGAGGGGTATCGCATTGTCAATCTGGATGCGACAATAATAGCGCAGAAACCAAAGATGAGGCCACACATTGATGAAATGCGGGGAAATATTGCGAGGGCGCTTGAGATTAGCGTGCAGCAGGTAAATGTTAAGGCGACGACGGAAGAGGGCCTTGGTTTTACGGGAAGCGGAGAGGGAATTTCTTCACAGGCAATCTGTCTGTTGGAAGAAGTAATGAATAATAAGTAGGGAGAGAATGGGAATGGACAGAAATTGGACGGCGCACCGCGAGTTATGGGAGAGAGCGTTTGGCGACACGGAAACCTATATACAATACTATTTTGCCAATAAGGCGCCGCGCAGCCGCTGTTTCGATAACTGGCAGGAGAAACAATTGTGTGCAATGGCTTTTTTTACTCCATATGAAGCCGTTTTGTATGGGGAAAAGATAGTTTTGCCATATATAGTGGGGGTGGCTACAAAAGAGGAGTTTCGCCATCAGGGCAGGATGACGGCGCTGCTGACAGAAGGATTTGAAGAAGAGATTACCAAAGGAAGTCCGCTCGTTTTCCTATCGCCGGCGAATACCGCCATCTACGAGCCTCTGGGATTTTTTTCCGTATATTGTCGTGATACGCTGCAATTGACAGGGAATGGGGACGAGCGGTGTGAAGTACGCAGATGGAGCGAATTGAAGTTGGCGGAACAAGAGCAGATATCGCATATGGCAGAACATATATTGGAGAGAGAAAAATTTGATTTGCGTCTCATTCACAGTGTTTCCTATTATAATGAAGTTTGTAAGGAATTAGAGGCATTGGGGGGCACGCTGCTCACTTGCTGGCAGCAGAATACGCCGTTGGCGGTGGCAAATTGGATTTATGAAGAAGAGAAAAATAAAATAACGGAATGGATTGGATTACCGGAGTACAGGGAAAACGTTTTGCAGACGCTGCAATCGTATCTGCAAACAGACATATATATAGAAGATACTTACTTTTTGGAAGGTATACGGCTGCCAGACACAAAACGCATAAAGCAACCATTTCCTTATCTTATGGTGCGGATGCTGGATACTTCTGTGCCGCTGCCGGAGCATTGCTACATTAATGACATCACTTGACAGGGAAAAATCGTACGACGCTGAAAAAGTCCGGAAACAGGAAGAATGCGCCGGCAAAAATAAGTGTGATTCCGAGGAGGATGAGCGTGCGGCGTCTGTTCCACGGACGGCAGACAACGCCCACGACGGATAGTGACAAAATACCGCCGGACAGCAGATTCAGAGTGCGCGTCATCACAGGACTCCATCCGAAATGGGCCTGAAAAACCTGTATTGCGCACAAGATGGCAACGAGAATGATGGCGGCTGGCAGCGAAATATGCAGTACATGGCGCAGGAAGCCATGTGTGGTAACTTCGTCGTTTTTTTCGAGTGTGAGAAGAAAACTTGGTATGCCGATTGCCGTGGCGCCAATGAGGCTGAGCTGGATGGGAATGAAAGGATAAGATTTTCCAATAATGATAAAAATGACGCAGAGAAGGACGGAATATATTGTCTTTGTCAGATAGAGAGCGCTGACGCGTTCAATATTGGCAATGATAGTTCGTCCTTCTTTTGCGATGTCCGGCATGGAAGAAAAGTCGGAATCTAACAAGACGATATGAGCAGACTGTTTGGCGGCGTCCGCGCCATTGGCCATGGCAATCCCGCAGTCGGAATCTTTGAGAGCTAAAACGTCGTTGATTCCGTCGCCCACCATACCGACAATTTTGCCGTTTGCCTGATACGCTTTTATGATTTGCTGCTTCTGTTCCGGTGTAACACGGCCAAATACAGCATATTTCTTCACTTCTTTTCGCAGGGCGTCAAAATCTTCTGGGAGTGTGGCGGCGTTGACATATTGTTCGGCATTAGGGATGCCTGCCTGCTGTCCTACATAGGAAACAGTGGCAGGATTGTCTCCGGAAATGATTTTCACATCAACTCCCTGTTTGGCGAAGTAGTTAAAAATATCCATGGCATTCTCTTTTACGCAATCAGCTAAAACAATCAACGCGAGCGGCGTACTCTGCCGAATCTCATCCGGACTGCGGTAGAGAATGGGACAGGAACAGAGAAGCAGGACGCGAAGTCCTTTTTGTGAGTAGCTTTCTGCCTTGTTTAAGAGTTCGTCATCGCTTGTGAGAAAATCCGGTGCGCCAAGGAGATACGAAGATGTATCGGTAGTGATGCCCATAAATTTTCGCGTAGAACTGAATGGCAGGCGCTCGGTCACGGGTATTTGGCTGCCATCGTGGAAATAATTTTGCAGCGCCTTGCCGGTGGCGTTTACATCGGTAAAAGTATAGGCCATACAGCCCAGAATATTTTCGATTTCGGCTTCAGAAGCGCCAAGTGGCAATACTTTTTCAACCATGAGCTCTCCGGTAGTAATCGTACCGGTCTTGTCCAAACAAAGGATATTTACACGGGCCAGCGCCTCAATGGCTTCCATTTCCTGAACGAGAGCCCGTTTGCGGGCGAGTCTCCCCACTCCCAGTATAAAAGATACGCTTGTGAGCAGGACAAGACCTTCCGGAATCATGCCAAGCACGCCGGCAACCGTATTGACGAGCGAATTTGGAAAACTGTTGCCGACACGATAATATTGGATGCAGAATAAAATCATACCGATGGGAATGATGGTATAACTGACATAGCGAATGATTTTTTTTATGGCGTCCTGCATTTCCGACGTAGCGCGGCGTTTTGTCTGTGCCTTGCGGACGAGCTGTGTTGCATAGTTTTCTTCTCCCGTGTGCAAAACCCGTCCGGTGCCGGTGCCCGCAGTAATAAAGCTGCCGGAGTAAAGGGTGTCGCCGGCTTTTTTCAGGACAGGCACGGACTCGCCGGTCAGTAAGGATTCATTGACTTCAAGACCGTCCGAAGTTAAAACTGTGCAGTCGGCAACAATCTGGTCGCCTGCCGTTACAAGCAGACAATCTTCTTTTTGAATTTGGCTGATGGGAATTTCTTCTATTTCTTCGCCTTTGATTCGTTTTGCTTTCGTAGCAGTAATCACCGATAATTTATCAATCAGGGATTTTACTTTTAATTCCTGAATAATTCCAATCAGGGAATTGAAAATCACAATACCCATAAAGAGCATATTTTTGTATTGTCCGGAAATTACGACGAGCGCCGCCAAGACAAGGTTAAGAATATTAAAATAAGTTATTGTATGGGAACGAATAATTTGTGCTTTTGAGCGGCTGCCTGTATTCATGGGAATTGTCCTCGTTTACGTCCGATTTTGGTTTAAAATGTAATAAAAAAACTACATTTCAAGTATATCGTATTCCTATGCGGCGGTCAATAAAATTTCAGCGCAGCCGCTTAATGATTTGCGGTGTTTCAAGCGACGGATAAAATCCGGTATCATCTCCGCCACTCTGGACATATTCCTATGCGGCGCTGAAATTTGGGAGAAATCGGTTGACAGGCGCCGGTTCTTTTGGTAGAATAACAAATCGTAAGGTTTTTACACCATACACGCTGTTATAGCTCAGGTGGTAGAGCGTCGCCTTGGTAAGGCGGAGGTCACGGGTTCAAGTCCCGTTAACAGCTTTTTTTGTCATTAATTCTGATGTTCTTACCGTTAATTCCTGTTTCCGTGGTATTGGCAATTAGCTCAACTTCTTTTTAATTCTCTGCAAGGCATTATCAATGGATTTTGGCGTCTTACCGAGCGCGGTGGCAATCTGCTGGTAGTTGTTGCCATCGATATAGAGAGTTACGACCTGCTGTTCCAGTTTGCTGAGCCGCTTTTTAATTGTGCTCTCGATATCCGTAACATTTTCCTGATCGATAATAATGTCTTCCGGATTAGTCAGTTCTGCCGGTTGCAGCGTATCCGCCAGAATTTCCCGTGAATTCGTGTCTTCATTGGTGTTCAATGGCGAATACAGAGAGACATAGGTGTTGAGCGGTATGTTTTTTTGCCGGTTAGCGCCTTTTATTACGTTATAGAGTTCGTGCTCGATACACAAAGTCGCATAGGAGGCGAAAGAACTTTTATATGATTCGTCATAGGTGCGGATAGCTTTATACAGGGCAATCATTCCCTCCTGAATCAAATCGTCATTTTCGCCGCCGATGAGATAAAGAG
This sequence comes from uncultured Eubacterium sp., assembly GCA_910589595.1. Classification (GTDB taxonomy): domain Bacteria; phylum Bacillota; class Clostridia; order Lachnospirales; family Lachnospiraceae; genus Eubacterium_F. The sequence continues at coordinate 62,426 of CAJUTM010000017.1, read as the reverse complement.
TTCTCGCCTTTTTGCGAACAAGAGGTTTATATTTTTCCAATAAGCAGTCGGTGGCGGCGCCGTCTCCCTGACGCGCCAGAGCAAGCAATTCCTGTTCATTCATGGGAGACCCCGTTTCTGCGCTGGCGCACAATCTCAAATGCCATGACGCCGGCGGCGACAGAGGCGTTGAGCGAATCGATATCCCCTTTCGTCGGTATGGCGCAACTGTAGTCGCAATGCTCCTTTACCAAGCGGCTTACGCCGGAGCCCTCATTACCGATTACGAGGCCGATGGGGCCGGTCAGATTCTGATTGTATACGATGTCGCCGTCCATATCGGCGCATACAAACCACAAACCGCGGTTTTTCAAGTCTTCCATCGTGGAGACCAGATTTGTCACTTTGGCAACGGGAGTATAACAGATGGCGCCGGCAGAAGCTTTGACTACGGTGGCGGTCAGACCTGCGGCGCGCCGTTTTGGCAGAATTACGCCGTGAGCGCCCGCCAGATTGGCGGTACGGATAATGGCGCCGAGATTGTGCGGGTCTTCAATGCCGTCGAGAAGCAGAAGAAAAGGCGCTTCTCCCCTCTGTTCGGCGAGAGCGAACATGTCGTCTATGGAGCGGTAGGCAAAGGCCGAAAGCGTAGCGATGACGCCCTGATGATGTCCGGTCTCGCTCATGTAGTCCAATCGTTCTTTAGAGACAAAATCTACCATCGTTCCCGCTTTTTTTGCCTCCCGCAGGATGGAGAGAATCGGGCCGTCCTTACAGCCGTTCTGCACGAATAACCGCTCGACGAGCCGTCCCGAACGAAAAGCCTCCAATACGCTGTGTCTTCCCTCAATGCGGGAACTATTTGTTTCGGTAATCCATTCTTCTGCCATAAGATGTATCCTTTCCTATATAATTATATGTAGCTGTTCCAGTCCGTATTTAAGCAATTCCACCGCGCGCTGGGAGCGGCCGGTCATATAGAGATAGCCGAACAGGGCTTCCAATCCGGTAGCGTTGCGGTAGTCGTGGATATCAGCATGTCTGGCAACGGAAGAGGTCTTCGCATTGCGCCCCTGACGGAAAACTTTCCGTTCTTCTTCCGTCAGACTGTCCTGTATAGCCAAAATCAGGGCGGCCTGTGAGGCGGCGTTGACAATCTCGCTTGTGCGCCGGTGAAGATTTTTCACCGGCCCGCCGGTCTTTTCCAGAATTATGGTGCGGATGATGATTTCAAAGACAGCGTCCCCCAGATAAGCGAGTTTAAGAGGGGAATAGCTGCGGATATCCGTTTCCTCCGCAGGGAAGAACGTGTGTATCTCCTGTAATAAATTTTGTGAAATATTCATAGAACTCCTTTAGTTTTTTCCATTTATTAGTCTTAATTGTAGCAGTTTCCCCGACTATGTCAAGAAATGTGTCAGAAAAATGTACAACATATCCAAAAAAATAGGCTTGGTTTTGGGATTTAGGTTGCATTTTTATAATAACAGTGATACAATAAGACTACATTCAGAGTGTGTAAGTGTCTGTACATACTATATAAAAAAGGAGGATTAAAATGAGCAAGACACCAAAAATGGTCACAAAGCTGATGACTGTTCTTCTTTCGTTGGCGCTGATTGTGACATCTTTGTCTGTCACCGGAACGACTTCTGATGCGAAGAAAGCAAAGATTAAGTCCGTAAAAGTGACAAGCCCCGTGACAAACGGTGGCAAACTGGTTTTGAAAAAAGGCCAGAAAAAGAGAATTAAAGTAAAAGTAACCAAATCTGGAAAGATTAGTAAAAAGGTTACATACAAATCCAGTAACAAAAAAGTTGCTAAGATTGTTAAGTCAAAAGGAAAAGTATATGTGAAAGCAGTAGGAAAGAAAAACAAGACTGCCAAAATCACAATCGCTTCCAAGGCTAACAAGAAAAAGAAAGCAACATTAAAGATTAAGATTGGTACACCGATTAAGAAAGTATCCGTTAGCAAGCTGAAGATTTCAACAAGTGTAACAAATAATAAAGAAGCGGATGCATCCAAACGTACCAAGACGACGAAAAAGACAATTAAATTTGTCTCTGCAAAAAAGACACCGTTGGAGCTTACCGAGCAGTATGATGATAAAGCGGCCGATACAGGCAATCAGCAGCTCGCAACCATCAGTGTAAAATATTCCCCGACAAAAGTCGGCTACAAAGGAATGAAATGGAAAGCGAAGAACAAAAAGATTGTTTATGTTTCTCCATATGGTGTAGTTACCCCTATAAAACCGGGTAAGACCGTGATTTACGGTTATACGAAAGATGGTACGAACAAGAAAGTTAAAGTAAACGTAACCATCAAATCCAAACCAGTGTTAGCTACGCCGACGCCAAACTATGAGCCGGAAGATAACAGAACAAAGACGGTTGTTGAAGACTTTGAAGATTATCCGGTAGGTTATGACTGGGAGAGCAATGCGATGGAAGGCACTTCCGGTAAAGCAACAAGAGGTAAAGAATATGTAGGTAAAAACGTTGGTAAGATGACGGTCGTACAAGACCCTGAAAATCCGAACAACAAGTGTCTGAGAGTTGAGTACAACGGAGATGCACAGGCATACGACTATGCTCCAATCTTCAACCTGTCTCTCAGAAAAGCGCTGGATGACTACTCCGGTATTATGGTTCAGTCCCGTGTTGTTTCCAGTAACACAGGCGATTGTCAGCATAAGGCAGTAGCAGCATATTTCAGTAAATATAAGACGATAACGCCAGAGCATTATTTCGATACGACACTGACCGCAGATGACGCTAAGAAGAAAGGTGTTTCAGAAGATTTGGTTAAGTTTAGTTCGGACGCTTCCCATGCGACCGGTAAAGACGAGACATATAATGTCAAGGGCGGCGAGTTTGATTATATGACATATAACAACCATTCGTTCCCGATGTTCTATAACGACTGGTCGAAATCAGACGGCAAGAAGCCTGAAAACCGTACGGTAGGTTTCAAAGAGTCTGAAAATGATAAGTACAAAGCCGGATGGCATCAGAATAAGCTCGGCTTTAACAAAGGAAATATTACCGAAGATGGCGTATTGTCCAGCAAGCGTGTTTCTCTGGTAATTGGTAGTACTTACTCCGGTATGTATAACAACGCAAGCCTGACCTTGTATCTGGATAACCTGACACTCCTTGAGGGAGAAACTCCATGTACCGGTGTCAAATTGGAAAATACACCGACGAAGATTGCCAAAGGCCTGAAGATGTCTATCGCACAGGAAGACATTGTCTATGAGCCGGAATCGACAACGCAGACACAGTTGACATGGTCTTCCAGTGATGAGAAAGTAATTAAAGTGGACGGTTCTAAATCCAGTCCGGTAATGGAAGCAGTAGGTACCGGTAAAGCGACGATTAAGGCTGTTGTTACGAAGAATCCATCAGTTTCCATGAGCTTTACGGTAGAAGTATTCGAGCCGAAGAAAGCAGCACAGGATTTGGTTGTAGATTTGTCTAAAGTGAAGATTCTTCCTAAAAATGCAGAGGGAGACGACCAGACAAAAGTATTCTCTTCCATTGACAGCGTTAAACAGAGTGCAAGCGGCTTGGATATCACCTTTACACAGGCAAATAATGACCACGTTGTATTGGATTTGGGTCAGACTTATGACATGACTCAGTACAAAGGCTTCCAGATTGTAGGTGAAGCAACGGAACAGATGAGTTTCGAGTTGTACGCAGACAACGTAGACTTGCGTCAGGATAAGTTCTGGATTAAGCAGGTACAGTATGCGGGATATCCGTTTTTTGGCGGTTCCCATGCACACCGCTCGTTCGAGGGAACCAGTTGCGGTGAGCGCGGCGTAGAAGAGGACTTGTGGGCGAACTGGGTGGCAACACCGACGGCACCATCTACGGCAGTACCGGGCGACGACATGACAAATGTCCGCTACATTGTATTGAAAGCGAACAAATATGATCCGTCGCTGCATGAGCACAAATGGCTGGTTAAGAGCCTGCGCTTCAAGGTAGACGAGTATGTAAATAACAATCCTACCGATGCCGAAATTGAGGCAAATGGTGGACAATGGTTTGAGAAAAAGAATTAATTTCCCAAATCGGCAAAGTTGCTAAAGTGAACTTCCTGCTCTGGCAGGAAGTCCGCTTTAAAATAAAAACTAAAATATAAAATAGGAGGTAACAGTTTTGAAGAAGAGTGTCAAATCTGTAATAGCAAAATCTCTGGCTGTCGTAATGGCATTCAGTGTTGCGGCAATTGCGCCGGCTGCTTCTGCGGACGCAGCGGCTAAAAAACCTACTTTGGCAAAGAAATTGACTGTTAATGTTGGTAAATCAAAGACATTAAAAGTAAAAGGAAAAGCCAAAGTAAAGAAGACTACATGGTCTTTGAACAAGAAAGGCAAGAAAATTGTATCTATCAGCAAGAAAAAGAAAAAGAGTGTAAAGATTAAGGGTAAGAAAGCCGGAAAAGCAACTTTGACGGCAAAGATTAAAGTTGGTAAGAAGACATATAAGAAAAAGTGCAAGATTACGGTAAAGAAAGTGGCTTCTAAGAATACTCCTACACCGACTCCGTCAACTGGCAGCAAATCTACACCAACTCCACCGGGTGGAAATAACGACCCGACTCAGAAACCTAAAGTTGATACTGTAGATGGTAAAAAAGTAATTGAGTCAAACACATATCCGATTACGATTAATGAGCAGAACGAGACAACTCTGACTTGTATTTCCAAGAGACCGGAAGATGCAGATGAAGTTGCCGGTTATACAGAGTATGGCAAGAACGGCGTAACATTTACTTCTCTGGTAGATTATAACTCCGGTGTTTCTTTCTACATTAATCCTTGTACAAGTGACGACCAGTTAGTAGACCTGCCTAAGGGCGAAGGATATCTTGGTTTTCAGGATGCCATCAAAGATATGTCAGACTACGACTATATCCGTATGGAAGTAACTTCTGAAAATGAGTTGAACTTCCGTACTTACAATGAGTACGATGCTTTGGAAAGCGAGGGCTTCCCTGGAACATGTACGACAGAGGTATACGAGGCAAAATGGTCCGGTCCTGTTCCTGCTGCTGATTATCTCGTAGAAGATGGCGGTGTAGGCAAGATGGTTAAGGATGGGTATACAACACGTACGGTATTTGTTCCGATTGAGGATTTGTACTCCGGTAAAGGTTCTGAAGCTGGTTCCGGATGTGATTTCTCCACTATTTCTGCCATTGCTGTCAGCCCACAGCGTGCGGGTATGGAAGTGACGATTCACTCGATTGACTTTGTCAAAGTAGAGAGACCGAATAAAGTTTCCGGCATTACGGTAACTTGTGAAAAAGATACGGTAGCAAATAACAAGACTGCTACATTAGTGGCAACGGTAAATCCAGAAAATGCTTCCCGTAAAATTGTAAAATGGACGTCCAGTGACCCGACATTGGCTACGGTTAATTTCCAGGGTACTGTTCTTGCCAACAATCAGGACAAGACAGGCGAGTGTACCTTTACGGCGACAGCGACCGATGGAAGTGGTGTAGTCGGTTCCATCAAATTAAAGATTGGTGATGATTCCGGAGAACCGCAAATTATTACAACCCAGAAATTAGACTTTACAGACGCTAATGTTACAGCGGCTGAGGGCGCTGTAAAATCAGCAGACGGAATTAAGTTTCCGGCAGGCTCAAACCAGACTTTTGTAAACTTTGGGAAATATATGGATGCAAAAAATATTGATTTGTCAAAGTATGATTCCTTAAAAGTAGATTGGGAGCTTCAGGATGCCGACGGTAAAGCGGTTGAGGATTTTTCCGATTATCCGGATGACTCTGTACCTACAAATGGTAAAATTGCTTTTGCAGCATCCAATTCATTGAATGGATATAGTAACGGTGTAGACACAAACTATACTGGTGATGACGATACGACAAAGGACCAGATGTTCCTTAGTGTCTATACTGGTGATACGAATATTCTGACGATTTCCAGTTTAAATCCGACAGAAGTACCTACGATAGCAGGATTTAATCTTCAGTTGACAGATGCCATTCCGGCGAACTGCCATATTGTAGTTAAAGCTGTTACGTTCGTTAAAGATGAGGCTTAAAAAATTGTAAATCAGATAACAAAAGGGAACTGTTTTATGGCAGTTCCCTTTTTTTCAGAAACTTGGAAATGAGGGGTTGTATAGGAATGAAAAAAGATTTTTTGCCTAGCGAGACGGAGTGGCAGCTTATGGAAGTATTATGGGAGAGTGGAAGTTCCCTTTCTTCTTTGGAAATTATTCATCGTATCAACCAAAAACGCAAGATGTCGCCGAGGACGGCGCGTGTACTGCTAAACCGCTTAAAACAAAAGGGGATGGTAGATTTTACAATAGATGAAAAAGATAGCCGAATCTATCATTATTTTCCAAAACGGACACGCGAAGAGTGCCGTCAGGAGAAGAGCAGACAATTTGCAGAAAGTTATTTTGCCGGAAGTCAAACGGGAGTTCTTGTATCTCTGGCCGAATCTTTTGATTTATCAGAAAAGCAAATAGATGCATTGCGAAAAGTATTGGATGGAGAAAGTGAATGAGGTGTATCAATGTCGCTATGGTTTCTTAATCTGCAAGAGATAATCAGCTTTGGCTGTATGTATTATACGATTCAGTTAGGCCGCTGCGTGCTGTTTTCCGTGCCGGTATTGTTATGCATTTATATGTTGCGCAAAACGATATTAAGGCGCTGCATATTTGGAAGAGCAGTTGTGTGGTCGGTTATTGTCATTTTGCCCTTTTTGGGGAAATTGCATGCCTGTTATGAAAATCCCGTGTTTGTGAAAGCTACTTTTTGGTGGACAAAATTCTGTTTTGAAGTTGCCGCGGTTAAATGGATTTATATCGGCGGTGTCGTGGTAATGGCGGCATTTTTGCTCAGAAAGAAATACCGTCTCATGCGCATGATAAAAAGACTGCCTGCCGTCTGCTGCGGGGGAATTAAAGTTTATGTGGGGCCGGAGGCGGTCACACCGTTTACTATTGGCTGGATACGCCATCGTATTGTAGTGCCGGAGGTGTTTTTGCAATGTATGTCCGAAGAAGAGCTGGAAGTAATCGTATTACATGAGCACGCACATATCCGCTTAGGACACCTGTTGATTTTCGGCATATGGAATGGTATCCGCTGTCTGTTGTGGCCTAATCCGCTGCTGATTGGCGCTGTCAAATGGCTGAAAGCCGATATGGAAAATTGTTGTGATACACTGTGTATGCATTTGTCAGATATGAGTGCCAAAGAATATGGAAATCTGCTGCTGAAAAGTATCCGCCTGCTGCAGGAAAGTAAAGAGCAGGGGGCGTTATATGCTACTTTTGTCGGTGATAAGCAGTTTCGGAATTTAAAGACGAGATTTCAAAACATAAAGAGGTGCTGTCGGGTTCATCAGAGACATATCGCAGCAATGTACATTCTCGCTTTTGCGGTTGCCGTTAGTACGCTGGCAAGCGTGAAAGCCGTATCATATCCGCGCTATTCCGAGGACAGATGTATACTGGTAACAAATTACAATGCCGCGGAACAACTGCTTCCGGATTGTGAAGAAGTGCGTTCAGCCATAGCGGTTAAAGAAAATGAGCTGTTGATAGATACCGATAAGATGAATGAATTGCTCCGCAAATATAAAGTGAAAGAAAAGCGCTTTTTTATTCTCTTCGGAGGGTATACAAAGCTGCCTAATATGGGGGGAGCATGTAACGGCGCTCTTGTCGAATATGACGAGACAAAAAATCCTTTAGTCGTGCCTTTTGAGGAGAACGGCTGGGGCCCGATATTGAAATATATGTAACAATTTTAGTTATAAGTATCATGGGATAAAGAAATGGTTTCCTGTTTCGTTTTCCCGACGTATACGTCGAGGAAAGTCTTTGCCTCCTTATCCGTAATTTTCTCGCTTCTCGGTTTATAGGTCTTTCCTTTCAGGGCGTCTTTATAAGATTGAATGGCCACGGTCAGAGTGCCCTTTTGTGCTTTACAGAGAATAAGGATTGGTACATCAAGGGTATTTTTGATGATTAAATCTTTTCCGCCTACGGAAAGCGCCGCGTCCAGTCCCAATTTGGAATAGCCGACCGGCATGCTGTGTGGATAGCGCTTTTGCGGTACAATCCCTGCGAGAAGAAAGGTGTGGTAAGCAGTTGTGGAAACCTGACAAATACCGCCGCCTTCAGCTTGAACAACGTCTCCGCGGAAAAAGGCGTCAGATTTTTTATAAGACTTCTTATCCTTTTTGTTGTACAGAACATCCAGAAATGAAATGTCCTCTCCGGGAAGAAGACAGACGCCGTTAAGGCGGGAAGCAGCCAGACGAATGTTGTAGCCGCGGGAAGTGTTTTCCTTAAAAGTAGTTGTGTGACGGGCAATTAGTGTGTTGACCTTTTTTAAGTCTTCCGGATACCAGACGGGTTTGACTTTCGTTGTTTTGTATCCGCCCGAAAAATTTTTTGTAGTCTGTCGGTTAAGGTAAGTACGCAGTTCTTTGGCAATCGTCTGCGTATCCAGTACGCAGCCCTCTTTTGCCGGCAGGACGACATAAGAAGAGGTAATGCGGGAATTTTCGGCAGCAACGTCGTATTTTTTTGAGAGAGCGCGTATTATTTTATTGAGCTGCGCTTCCCGACACTCGCACTGAATGGAAATTTTCAGTGTTGTGGCCTCTTCATTTCCCTTAATAATGTCATACTGCTCTTTAATGGAACGCTTTTTGTCTATCGATACTATGTAGCGGGCAAGGGCATCTTCTTCTCCCGATTCGAACGTCGAGCCGTCGGAACATTTGTAGTAAATATGCTGTCCCAAATCTTTCATCGTGTATTTGATTGTGTCGTTATTGATTTGCAGTGTCGCCGTGCTGTCGTCATAAGGCTTGCGTTCTTTTTGCAGAAGGGCAGTCAATGACGCGGCGTTCATGCGGGTCAGATTGACGTCCCCGATACTTTTATTGGGATAAGAAATATCTTTGTATAAATCTACCGCCAGTTTCTGCTCCTGAAGTATTTTCTGCTGCTGCAGATTCCAGTAGGGAAGATACAGATACAGCGATATAATGCCGCAAAATGTAAGCAGCACCAGTATTAAAACGGCAAATATGCCCGTACGTTTTTTCATATTTATCTCCATTCAGATATCAAACTAAATTCCGTGGTTGCTCCGTGTTGATTATATTATAACATATCGTTCACAGGAAGCAAGGATTTTGATATGTGCACAGTGAGCGTTCCGGCCGGCCCGATGATGATTTTATAAGATGGAAAACTTATGCAAATACTCTTTTCTGTTTGCTAGTCCAACGCTTCTATGGTAAAATGGGAATAACAGATGAAAGGAGTACGAATATGACTGGGATTATATTAGAGGGCGGTACGTTTCGTCCTATTTACAGTTGCGGCGTAATGGACGCCCTGTTATCGGAAAATATTTTGCTTCCCTATTGTATCGGAGTATCGGCCGGAATTGCGGACGGTGTTTCCTATATATCGAAACAGCCACAGAGAAATTTGGAAATTGTGCAGAAATACCGGAATGACAAGCGATATATGAGCCGGCAGAACCTGATAAAAGAGAAGAGTCTGTTCGGACTGGATTTTGTATTTGGTGAAATCCCCAATAAACTGATTCCTTTTGATATGGAGACGTTCCGCTCTTATACGGGTACTTGTCTGGTGGGGGTGACAAATGCCGTTACCGGACAGGCAGAATATAAGAATGCGATGGATATGGACGAACAATATACAATGCTGCGTGCTACCTGCGCGCTGCCGGTGTTTTTTCCTGCGATTGAGATGGATGGACAAAAGTATTACGACGGCGGTCTGGCAGACCCGATTCCGGTTCGCAAAGCGCTGGCCGACGGATGTGATAAAGTAATTATTGTACTCACACAGCCGCACGGATATGTCAAGCACCTCGGGAAATACGATAAAATGGGTATCCGTGTGCTGGGAAGAAAATATCCGGAGATGAAAAAGGCAATCAAAAGCCGTCCGGAACGATATAACGAGGAGGTGAAATTTTGTGAACAGCTTGTAAAAGAGGGAAAGGCAATGCTTCTCCGCCCGAACCATCTGCTGAACAGTTTTGAAAGCGATGTGCGCAAATTGGAAATGGCATACTGGCACGGCTTTCGCATGACAAAAGAGAGAATGAAAAAGATAAAGAGATTCTTAAGCGACTGCTAAATGTATCAATAATTATGCTAGATAGTTCAATGGAAAAGAAAGGCGTCAATGCTATACTTAAATTACGTTTTTCTATGTAAAAACAACATATTAAAGGAGGATGAGACAGTGAAGAGACAATTCAGAAGTATTATTGTTTCTGCCGTGGCACTTTCCATGATGATTCCTGCCATTGCTGCACCGGAAGCTCAGGCAGCGGCTAAACCAAAGCTGAAAGGCGTTTCCGTACAGGTAGGAAAGACAAAGAAAGTGACGGTAAAAGGGGTAAAGGCCAAGAAAATCAAGAAAACAAAATGGTCTTTGGCAAAGAAAGGAAAGAAGATTATCTCTCTTTCCAAGAAAAAGAAAAATAGTGTAACAGTTAAAGGTAAAAAAGCAGGCAGTGCAAAGCTGACCGCTAAGATTAAAGTTGGTAAAAAGACTTATAAGAAGACATGTACCGTTAAGGTAAAGAAAGCATCGGATAAAACGACACCGACACCATCAACCGGCGGCACAGGTGCGACACCGACACCATCAACCGGCGGTACAAATGTGACGCCACCTGCGTCAGACGGCCCGACAGCGACACCGACAGCGGGCGGCGGACTTCGCAAACTGGATGACAGCTACAAGACAGTTACCGCACCGAAGCAGGTAGACCCGAACACATTGCCGACGACACCACCGAGTCCGGCAGTAGATCCGGAGACGGCTGTAGTTTATGATGAAGACTTTGAAGGTCTTGAAGTTGGTACGAAGAAGAGCGCCTGTGATACGACAGAAGAATGTCCAGACGGTATCAGCCGCTTTATCCTGCGTTCCTCAGCAGCGGATAACAACACGGATAAGGATTATCTGGAAGTTATTGATGCCAAGGACGTACCGGAATCAACGAACAGCGCTTATAAACCGCGTACCGGTAAGGTATTGAAGTGCTATCGTGATGCGAACTCCAAAGAGTGGCAGGGCCCGATGCTAAACCTGAAAGGCAAATTGGAAGCCGGCGCTACATATGAAGTAAGTGTATGGGCTTACAGTCCGACAAGCGCTTTGAACTTCAACGAGCAGGTAAAAGCAACTGAGTTTACCGACGAGACATATGCTTACATGCCTGACCGTCTGACAGAGACACGCTGGACATGTAAAGGTGTCTGGAAGCAGTTCAAGGCGAACATAACCGTGCCGGATGATATGTATTTCTACGGCTTCTATTTCCAGAGTGACGACACATCAAAAGGCGAAATCTACGTCGATGATATGAAGATTACAAAAAAGGAAGCTACAAGCAGCGATAAGAGCATCGCTTCCCTGAAGGATGTTTATAAGGATGTATTCCCAATCGTTGCAGCCGGAACCGGTTCTGACGCCATCCTCGGAGATAAAGGTATTGAGTTCATTACGAACCAGTACAATGCTATCACTCCGGGTAATGAAATGAAACCGGAATCTATCATGGGTAAAAAAGAAATGACAGAGATTACGGTAGAAGAGGCAAAGGCAAAAGGCTTCTATATTCCGGAAGGCTATGAGCAGGATGAAGACAATAAGAACTCCAAAGGCGAAATTGTATTCCCTGACTTGGATTTAGAAATGATTGACAAGATTTTGGAAGTCTGCCATGAGAAAGGTTTGAAACTTCGTGGACATACATTGTGTTGGCATGCACAGATGCCTACATATTTCTTCCAGAAAGCATGGAGACCGACGGCAAGCAAGAAGTATAATACTTCAAAAGAAAATATGGACCGCCGTCTGGAGTACTTTGTAAAATCCACACTTGAGCATATTGTGAAGAAAGATTTGGAACTTGCCGGCAACGATAAGAGCAAATGCGTACTTTATGCATATGACGCCGTAAATGAGTACCTGCACAGTAAAGGTGCACAGGGCACATATTTCCACACGATTTACAATACGCTTGACCCTGAGGCAGGTACCGGCGTAACGCTTCGTCCATCCTTTGTAAAGGATACCTTTAAGTGGGCGCATGAGATTTTGGAGAAGTATGACCGCAAAGACGTGAAAATGTTCTATAATGATTTCAACTGCTATCAGTGTCCGGAAGAGATTGTACATTTGATTGACTTCATTAACGAAGATGGTCAAATCTGTGACGGTATTGGAATGCAGTCCCACCTGACGACAGGCGACCCTGCTCATTCAGCGGATGTATATGCACAGGCACTGGAGTGCTTCCGTGTAAATATGCCGGAAATGGAAATTCAGGTAACTGAGTTAGATGCTACTCTTAATGGCAAAACTGATCAGGATCAGGCTGCATACTATGACCAGATTTTTGGTTCCCTTCTTCAGAGCAAGAAGAAAGGCGCTAAGATTACCGGTATTACGATTTGGAGTCTGCATGATGGTGTATCGTGGAGAGCAAGTGGTAAACCATGTCTGTTCAGTGGATTGTTTGCACCAAAATCAGCGTTCTATACAGTAATTGACGCAAAGAAACGTTATTGGGATTAAACAATCATACGCTAAGTTATGAATTATGAGAAACTGTCGGGGGCGTTCTTATATGTCCGCCCCGACAGTTTCTTTTATAATTATCAGAGAGGGGAATGCCCTGTGAAACTTATACATTGTGCTGATTTACATTTGGATTCGGCAATGACGACACATCTGTCAAAAGAAAAGGCGCAAGAGCGCAAAGCGGAGCTGCTTCGCACTTTTGAGCGGATGGTAGAATATGCGAGAGAGAACGAGGTTGAGGCGATTTTGATTGCGGGAGACCTCTTTGACAGAAAAAACGTATCGGCAACTGCGCGAAAGTCAGTCAGACAGGCGATAGAAGAAAATGAGCAGATTACATTTTATTATTTGCAGGGAAACCATGACGAGAATTTCTCGGCAGCAGAAGAGCAGAGTTTGCCGGTCAACCTGAAACAGTTTGGGGAAGAATGGCGCAATTATGTAAGAGAAGAGGATGGAAAGCGTCTGGTTATTTCCGGATTGGAACTGACAAAAGAGAATGCCGGTTATGCGAGCCATTCGCTGTCACTGAATTTGAAAGATTTTAATATTGTCATGCTTCACGGACAGGAATCCGAACACGAATCGAGAGACAGGACAGAGGTGATTCCGCTCAGTCATATGCGCAATAAAGGTATTGACTATTTAGCTTTGGGGCATGTTCATACATACAAAAAGAAGCGTTTGGATTCCCGCGGAACTTACTGCTATGCCGGATGTCTGGAGGGGCGGGGGTTCGATGAATGCGGCGAACATGGTTTTGTTCTTTTGGATATTGATTTGCAGCAGGGGACGTACTCGTGCGAATTTGTGCCATTTGCATACCGCAATTTGTATGAGGTTGCGGTTGATATCAGCGGTTGTATGAATACAAGCGGGATTATGCGCCGCATAGAGGAGCGGCTGCAATTGTTATCTTACGATAAGCGACATCTGCTCCGGATTGTTTTACAGGGAATGGTCGATATAGAGTGTGAAAAAAATCTCGATTATCTTGTGAATTGGCTGAAAGACGGGTATTATTTTGTCCGCATTCGGGATAATTCCGGTATTCGTGTTGACTATGATTCGTTTGCTGCTGATATATCGCTGAAAGGAGAGTTTGTGAGAACTGTTCGGGCTGGAGAAGATATGTCGGAAGAAGACAAAGGGGCCATTATCCGCTTTGGCATTCAGGCTTTGGCGGGGGAAGAGATAGGTTAAAAACGTTCAGAAATGGAGATACAGATATGAAACTGATAAGCGCCAGAATAGAAAATTTCGGCAAGCTGAGCGACGTCTCATTTGATTTTTCGGAGCATTGTCAAATATTTTGTAAGGAAAACGGTTGGGGAAAGAGTACGCTGGCGGCTTTTTTGTGCGTCATGTTTTACGGCTTTGACGGGGAGAAAAAAAGAGATGAACTGGTGAATGAGAGAAAGCGCTATCAGCCGTGGCAGAAAGGGACTTACGGTGGCAGCGTTGTTTTTGCCGTGGGCGGCAAAAGTTATGTAATGACAAGAATTTTCGGGAAAAAAGAGGCAGAAGACGAGTTCCACCTGCGCAGTATGGATACCAATTTGGAATCGGCAGATTACAGTAAGAATATTGGCGAGGAGCTATTCCAGATAGACAGGGAATCGTTTTGCCGCACTATTTTTGTCTCCCAGCAGGACTGTGAAACTTATGCCACTGACGCCGTTAATGCCAAAATAGGGAATCTGATTCATCAAAGCGACGACGTCAACAATTTTGCCGCCGCGGTATCCCGACTAAAAGATATTACAAATAGCATGCGGCCGAACCATAAAAAGGGGTCGCTACACCGCTTAAAAGAAGAAATGGCGGATTTGGAAAATCAAATCCGCAACGAAGAAATCTTATCCAAAAGGATGGAAGAAACGGATTGTCTGCGTCTGGAACAGGTGGAAAAGAGTAAGAAGCTGCAAGAAGAGCTGGCGCAGATGGAGAAGCGACAGCAGGCGCTGTCAGGAGAATTGGATTTGCAGAGTGTTCGCACGGAATATAAAAACCTCTGTGCGCTGTGCGACGAGGAGAAAAATAATCTGGACATGGTGAGAGGACATTTTCTCCGGCCGGATGCGATTCCCTCCGAAGAAGAAGTGGAGGAATATCAGGAGCGGGAGAAAAACTGCCGCAAACTGGCGGATTTTATCAAGGCAAACGAATTATCGGAGCAGGAATTGGAACAGTATTATCTTCTGAAAGAGAGATGGGGCGGGCAGTATCCCGCCGAAGAGCAAATAGCAGAACTGGAGATTGATAACCAGAAACTTGGCCGTCTGCGGAGAGAAATGGTTTCTTATGAGCTGACGGCAGAGGAAGCAGAATACATAGAGAGGGTGGAAAAAGAATATCAGGATGATGTACCGTCTGCGGATGTTGTCGGGAAGTTGCAGAGAGAACTGCAGAAAGCAAGACAAAAAGAAGACACATTGGCGGCAAAAAAGGCAACACTGAAGATGTTGTTACAGATGGAGAACGACAAAAAGACCATACTGCCGTTTTTTCCCGTCGGTATCCCTGCGCTTCTGCTCGCTGTGGGAGTGATGATGTTTCATCTTGCCGCCGGTATGGTTTTGCTGGTGGTAGAAGCTGCCGGTATCGCATTTGCCATTATGCATAGAAAGAAGCGCGTGTCGGACGCCGCGGAAAACAGGGAACTGCAGGAGTTGCGCGAACAGGTGGCGCAGGACGAACAGTTTGTGGCGGCAACATACGAAAATATACATGATTTTATTTCAAAATATGGGCAGGACGCAGAACGGGATAAGCTGGAACAGCTTTTGGATTCATGGGTACACAGGATACGAAGATATCAGGAGTTATCGGCGAAGAGAAATAATGCCGGCGGGCAGGAAAATGAGCGTCATGCGCAGCAGTTGGCGGCTTCCATCCGTGCTTTCCTGCAGCAATTTGCCTCGGAAGTACAGGCAGAAGAAAACTGGGCGGCCCAGCTTGCCTCTTTGCGTGTGGAGTGTGCCAATATGAGACGCTGGACGGAAAAGAGAAACGATGATAAGAGGGCGAAAGAGGCTTATGAGGAGCAATTTGGCGAATTGCGGACATATTTGACTTCACTGGGATATGGGGATGTTTCCGATACGGAACATATATTACAGGAATTATGGAAGAACGTGCGGGATTATGAGGCGGCGTCGGCCCGATATGATAAGGCGCTCGGCCGCAGGGAGTCATTTGAGAAAACGCACGAGAAAGAAAGCCTGCAGAGTGAGGGTAAAGAAGAAGCAGAGGATGAATCTCTCGCGGAACTGACCGCAAAAATCCACGAGACGGGGGAGGAGCAAAAGGCCGTAGAGCAACTGATACGGCAATATGAGAGCCGCTTATCCCAAGATGTGGAGCAGTGGAATATGCTTCAGGAGTTAAAAGTGGAACTCGAAGAAAAGGAAGAGCGTTATAAAGAGGGCCTGCAGAAATACGAGCGGTTGTGTAAGACAATGGAGTTACTTCAGGAGGCAAAAGCACACCTGACGGCGAAATATCTGCAGCCGGTAGAACAGGGATTTCAGAAGTATTATCAGATAATGAGCGGAGGAACGGCAGAAGAGTATCAATTCGACGCGGATGTGAATCTGACTGTGACCGAACACGGATTGCAGCGCGAAACAAGATTTTTGAGCGAAGGATGTCAGGATTTAGTTGGCATTTGTACGAGACTTGCGTTCGTGGACGCCATGTATCAGAAAGAGAAGCCGTTTCTGATTATGGATGACCCGTTTGTCAACTTAGATGAAGAGAAGACAAAACGGGCGTTGCATTTTTTGGAATGTATAAGCAGAGACTATCAGGTCGTATATTTTAGCTGTCACGAAAGCCGGACAGGAACTGTAGCCGGACAGGCGCCCTTATAAGAGGACGCCTGTCGATTTTATCTGTAAGTCGTAATGAAACAGCACCATTCTTTCATATGTTCTACCGAAAGTATTTCAAAGTTGTTTTCTGTGAGCGCTTCCCTCACTTCCTCTTCTTTTGTGTTTAATATACCGGAAGTAATATAGATTCCACCCTTTTTCAAATGCTGGCCGATAACGGCGGTCAGGGGAATGATAACGTCGGCGAGTATATTGGCTACGACGATATCATGGTTTGTTCCGGCTCTTACTTTGAGAAAGGCATTGGATATTAGATTTCCGTCATAAAGGGAATATTGGCTTGGGGAAATTTTGTTGACAGCAAAATTTTCTGCCGCAACTTTGACGGCCACTTCGTCGATATCAATAGCAGTAGCATGTCCGGCTCCGAGCTTAATTCCCGCGATGGACAAAATACCGCTTCCACAGCCGACGTCAAGGATGGAGTCGCCGTCTTTGACATAAGTATCAAGAGCCTGAATACAAAGTCGGGTAGTCTCGTGGGAGCCGGTGCCAAAAGCAATTCCGGGGTCGATTTCTATGAGAATATCCGTCTCTTTTTCTTTCTCATAGTCCTCCCAAGTCGGTTTGATGACAATATCTTTTGAGGCGCGAAACGGCTTAAAGTAAGCTTTCCAGTTATTTATCCAGTCTTTATCTTCCGTCTCGGACAGGCTGACAGTTCCTTTGCCGATTTCGCAGTATTCTTTTATCTCTTCAAAGATATCCTGAACCTGAAGCATAACTGTCTCCGGCACGCAGTCTTCCGGCTCCATGTAGAAGTGGACTTTAGCCGTGCCGTCATTATCTTTCGCGTCGGGAAGAATGTCGACAAACATCTTTTCCTTATCGGCGTCGGAAAGGGGCACTTTGTCCTCAATCTCAATGCCCTCTACCCCTATTTCATTTAATTTATAGCTGAGGATATCAACTGCTTCCGTATGGGTGTCCAATGTAAAACGAATCCACTTCATGGCGAATCCCCTTTCTGTCGTATGTTATGTTTTCTATTGTATCGGCATTGGCATAGAAAATCAAGGGAAAAAGGAGTGGTATAAATAAGAAAAATAGACTATACTCAGAGGTAGAGAACAAGAAGAAGGAGAAACGTACATATGCGTGAACGATGGATACTGGAGACAAAAAAGGCGGATTTTGACGGTCTGGCCGCCAAACTTTCCGTGCCGCCCCTGCTGGTGCGCTGTATGGTAAACCGTGGTTTAGAGACAGAGGAAGAAATGCGGCGTTATCTGTACGGCGGCTTAGAAGATTTGCACGACCCCCGACAGATGAAGGGAGTTTTGAAAGCGGTGGAACTGCTGCGGCAGGCAGAGGCGCGGGGGGAGAAAGCCGGTATTGCTTCTGATTTTGACTGCGACGGCATTTTTTCCGCTTATATTTTGTGGCTTGGATTTCGGCAGATTGGGCTCACGGCAAATATTTATACACCCGACCGCATAATCGAGGGATACGGACTAAACCGGCGTATTGTAAATGAGGCAAAAGCGGCGGGAGTGACTGTACTCGTGACGTGCGACAATGGTATAGCGGCAAACGAAGAGGTGGCATATGCGAAAGAGCAGGGGATGACGGTAATTGTTACCGACCACCACGAAGTTCAGGAGGAACTGCCGCCGGCCGATGTGGTTGTCGACCCGAAACAGGACGGAGAGACTTATCCGTTTTGCGGACTTTGCGGCGCTGGCGTGGCATTCAAGCTGATTTGTGCGCTGTACGATGCCTGTGGTGTGGCCGCAGAGGAAAAATGGAAGTTGCTGGAATACACGGCGATTGCCACGGTGGCCGATGTGATGGAGCTGCGGGATGAGAACCGCATTCTCGTGAAATATGGTTTGCAGCAGTTGGAGAAGACTTCCCATGTCGGCCTGCGGGCCCTGCTGGAAGTTCAGGGAATGGCCGGAAAACGTCTTAATGCCGGACATATTGGCTTCGTCATTGGTCCCTGTTTCAATGCGGCGGGGCGTATTTCAACGGTGTCGGCGTCGTTTGATTTGCTGATGGAAACAGAATACGGGGAGGCGCTTAAAAAAGCGCAGAAATTAAAAGAGATTAATGAGACGAGAAAAGAGATGACGGAAGAGGGGGTAAAACAGGCTTCCGCGATGTTGGAGGGCAAACCGCTGAGTGATGTGCTCGTACTTCTGCTTCCTGATGTTCACGAGAGTCTGGCGGGTATTGTGGCGGGGAGGATAAAGGAGAATACAGGCCATCCGGTAATTGTATTCACGCGCATATCGGACAGTAACGTAAAAGGCTCCGGCCGCTCGATAGAGGCGTATCATATGTTTCACGAACTGCTTTCGTGCAAGGATTTAATGAGCCGTTTTGGCGGACACAAAATGGCTGCGGGGATGACGCTGCCGGAGGCGAATCTGCCGGAGTTGACGAGGCGTTTGAATGAACAGTCCGTTCTGTTGCCGGAAGATTTTTGTCCGGTAGTCAGAATTGACGCGCCAATGCCGGTTGGCTTTGCGACTGAACGGCTCGTAGAAGAGTTCGGGAGAATGGAGCCTTTTGGCGTGGGGAATCCGAAGCCGGTATTTGCGGAACAGCATTTTTCGATTTTGCGGGCGCAGCAGCTTGGCAAGGATGGCAACGTGCTGAAAATGTATGTGCAGAACCGTCTTGGGAATCGTTGCGAGGCCATGCTCTTCCGCGGGAAAGAGGAGTTTGAACAATTTCTTGTGGAAAATTTTGGCGGGCGGGAATTGAAGCGCATGTACGAGGGCAAAGAAAATGATATTGATGTGGCGTTTACTTATTTTCCGATTGTCAATGAATTTCGCGGCAGCCGTACGGTACAGATACAAGTGAGCGGCTATTGCCGCATTGAATAGGAGGAGCAGAGAATGGTAGAAATCAGTTTATGCATGATTGTAAAAAATGAAGAAAAGGTGCTGGCAAGATGTCTGGACAGTATCGCCGGCCTGATGGACGAGATAATTATTGTCGATACCGGTTCCACCGATAAAACAAAGGAAATTGCCGGAAAATATACGGATAATATATATGATTTTGAGTGGATTGATGATTTTGCGGCGGCAAGAAATTTTGCCTTTTCCAAGGCGACGAAAGAGTATATTTATTCGGCCGACGCCGACGAGGTTCTCGACGAAGAAAACTACCGGCTCTTCGCCGATTTAAAAGAGGTGCTGCTGCCGGAGATTGAGATTGTGCAAATGAAATATGGCAACCAGCTTGCCCACGGCACCGCCTACAATTTTGATGAGGAATACCGGCCGAAACTGTTCCGGCGCCTGCGGAGTTTTACGTGGATTGAGCCGGTGCACGAGCAGGTACGCCTCGACCCTGTAGTCTTTGATTCGGATATCGTGATTACCCATATGCCGCATGAGAATCATGCGAAACGGGATTTCCATGTTTTTCAGGCGAAAATAGCGCAGGGCGTCCGTCTCTCCAAACGGCTTCATCATATGTATGCGATGGAACTTTATATTTCTGGTGATGTCGATGATTTGGCAGAGGCAGAGAGCTTTTTTGCGGAGAGCGCCGTCGATTCGGAGCGCAGTCTGGACGAGGTGAAAGAGGCCGCCTGTATCGTCTGCCGCAGCGCGCGTATGCGGGGCGACAGCCATACGATGTTAAAGATGAGCCTGAAAGACCTTCTGACCGAGGGCTCCTCGGAGATGTGCTATGAATTGGGAGAATATTTCTATGAGCGGGGCGATTATGCCGAAGCCGCCATGTGGTATTATAATGCGCTCCATGAGACGCAGAGCATTTTGAATATTCACACGTCTACGGACTGGCCGCAGGCCCGCTTGTCCGAGATAGAGCAGTTGCCGCAGGAGTAAATTTTTGTTGCCGAAATCGCCGTTTTCATGTATAATAATGTGCGTGTGCGATTGCGATTGGCGCACGGAAATCATTGTTCACGAGATGGATAGGAGGAATGGCTATGGTAACAGCGGTTGTTGGAGCGAACTGGGGAGATGAGGGAAAAGGGAAAATTACCGATATGCTCGGAGAGGAATCCGATATTATTTTACGCTTTCAGGGCGGAAGTAATGCGGGACATACGATTGTAAATGATTACGGTAAATTTGCTCTTCACATTTTGCCTTCGGGGGTATTCTATCATCATACAACGAGTATTATCGGGAATGGTGTAGCGCTCAATATTCCGGACCTTTTTAAGGAAATTAAGGACATTGTGGAGCAGGGCGTACCGATGCCGAAGATTAAAGTTTCTGACAGGGCCCAGATTGTTATGCCATATCATATTTTGCAGGATGAGTACGAGGAAGAACGTTTGGGAGGAAAATCCTTTGGCTCTACCAAATCCGGTATTGCGCCATTCTATTCTGATAAATATGCCAAGACAGGTATTCAGGTGTCAGAGCTTTTTGACGAGGCTTCCCTTCGTGAGAAGGTGAAAGGTATCTGTGAAAAGAAAAATGTGCTGTTCGAGCATTTGTATCACAAGCCGTCTTTACAGGTAGACGATTTGATGGAAGTGCTGGCGGAGTACAAGACAATGGTTGAGCCATATGTGTGCGACGTGTCCGCCTTTTTGTATCAGTCCCTACAGGATGGTAAAAGAATATTGTTAGAGGGGCAGCTTGGTTCGTTAAAAGACCCTGACCACGGTATTTATCCGATGGTTACTTCGTCTTCTACGCTGGCTGGTTACGGAGCTATCGGCGCCGGGGTGCCACCTTATGAGATAAAGAGAATTGTAACGGTCGTAAAAGCTTATTCCAGTGCGGTAGGCGCAGGAGAATTTGTCAGTGAAATTTTTGGAGAAGAGGCGGATGAATTGCGCCGGAGAGGCGGTGACGGCGGTGAGTACGGAGCCACGACAGGCCGTCCGCGGCGGATGGGATGGTTTGATGTCGTAGCCAGCCGTTATGGATGCCGCGTGCAGGGAGCTACGGAGGTGGCACTTACGGTTCTTGATGTACTCGGTTATCTGGATGAACTGCCGGTATGCGTCGGATATGAGATTGATGGCAAAGTTACGAAAGACTTTCCTACAACGAATATGCTCAAGAAAGCGAAGCCGGTTTATGAGGTGCTGCCGGGCTGGAAGTCGGATATTCGGGGAATTACGGAATATGAAAAATTGCCGGAGAATTGCCGGAAATATATTGAATTTATTGAAAAAGAGCTCGGTGTGCCGATAAAAATGGTATCAAACGGGCCGGGCCGCCACGAAATTATTTATCGCTAAAACTTTTGCCCGTTTGCATTGAAACGGGCATTTTGTGAAAATCTTGTCATTGCACATTTTGTGTGGCAGGATTTTCATCTTTTTTGAACCTTTTTTTATTTCGTTACAATATATAAGTAAAGAAAGGTATACCATGCAGAAAAGGGGGGTGAAAGCTATGGACAAGGGGAGATTTTGTGAGATAATTTCAGAGAGCGGAAAAGAAGTTTATAGCTTTTGCCTCCATTTGACAGGGAGCAGAGAGTTAGCGGACGACCTTTATCAGGATACCTTTCTTAAGGCGTGGGAGTTATCTCATAAAATATCAATGGATGGTAATCCGAAAAGTTATATTTTGGGAATTGCAATTAAACTCTGGCAGAATCAAAAAAGAAAGCAGGCGGTAAGGAATAAAATTATTCCGATGGAAGAATACAGAGAAGAAAAGGGCAGAGAGAAGATAGCCGTATATGAGAATCTGCCGGAACAGGAGGCGCTGCGCAAAGAGCAGCAGGAGCGGGTCAGGCGGGTTGTGGAAGAACTGCCGGAAAAAATCCGTATGGTGATGTATTTGTTTTATACAGCGGAATTATCGGTACAGGAGATTGCCAAAACGCTGAATATTCCAGTGGGAACGGTAAAAAGCCGGCTCAATAAAGGGAGAAACCAAGTGAGGAAAAGAATGGAGGTGTATATGGATGAACAAGCAGCCAATGGATGAATTGCTGAGAGACGCTTTGCGCGCAAAAGAGAATCCGACACCGGAGTTGAACGAATCCATTTTGTCCCGAATTACAATGTCTGAAAAAAAGAGCAGGTTCCTGCATAAGTCAAAGGGGATTGCGGTTGCAGCAGGTTTTGTGTTTCTGTTTCTCGTACTGGGAGGAACTATTTTTAAAGATAATGTGAAAGCTACGATGGAGCGGTTGTTTGGCCCGATTACCGAAAGTTATGTGTACGGTGACAAGGACAGGAAGAAGCAGGCCGAAGAGGAAGTAAGCAAGGTAGGGGAGACGATTTATAAAAATGGTCTGGCCGTTACGCTGGGAGAAGTTTTAGTAGACGCCAATAAGGTGGCCTTTTGTATTAAAGTTCACTCCGATGAGCGTTGGGGACTTCCGCTGACATACGCCAATATCGTCAGCCATATTTATATAAACGGCGAAGAAATTGTGGATACCCCGAGTTATACGAGCTGGACGGCGGACGACCATACACAGATAAGCGTGGGCGAGGTGGCTCTGAATACGGGCATGGACGTAAAAGGAAATGTTGAGTTGCAAATACAGGTATCGGATATTTGCACGACGCCGGCGATATCCGATTCGTGGGATTTTAAGACGGTCGTGAATGTGGATAAGGCAAATAGCCATACGAAAAAGGATTTGACAACTACGACGATGAAACTTTCTACTGGAGATATGTTGACGCTTCACAAAGTCGTGTGTACGTCTACCGATTGTAAAGTTTATATGACATACGAGCCGAAGAAAGAGAGAAGCAGCACGGAAATCAATCTTTTTCTGCAGGGAACGGATAACCTTGGCGAGCGGGTTTTGAATGATGACTGTATTGTGCGGAAAATGAGAGAAGAGAATAAATTTGAAGTAATTATGAGTTTTACCGGCGGCTTTGATAAAAAAGTCAAAAAACTGAGGCTGGCGCCGCATTGGATGAATTATGAAAAGCATAAATATAAAAAGATAGGGGAAGAGTTTACGGTCGTTTTGGCCTGACGTTTGAATCAGAGAGCCGGTCACACGAAATAATGAGAGTGTGACCGGCTTCGTTTCTTTTATTTTTTCGCCGCTTTTTGTATCTTTTCCAAATCGGCAATCAGTCCTTTTGAGTACTCGGCGACTTCCCGATAGAGCTGTTCGGCTTCTGAAAATGCCCCGTTGTTAAGGGCTTCAATAACCGAAGCGCCATATTTGTGGAACTTTTTATGTTTCATTTCAAGTGCATCCCAGATTGGCATAATGGTAGGGATTCTCGGTTTCATGGAATAGTAAAAGTGACCAAAACCGCACTTGGATGAATCGAGCTGAAGAGGTGTGACGGTTTGTGTTTCTACCATTTTCTTCAGATTGCTGAGCCATGTTTTGTGAGCGGAAACCGCATCATGGACATACTTGGCAAATGCGGAGTTTTCCATGTGATAAAAAGCGTCTTCCGACATATTACCCATCTGCTTAACGGTATCATCTAATGTTTTCTCAATGTCAACAACCGGCTCAATTGCCTTTTTCAAATCAAAACTTACCTGATTCATAAAATTGGTGCTGTTTCGCAACTGGTTTTCCATTTCTTTCATGGAATGACTGATATCCTCACTTACGGAAGCAATGGAACGAATGGAATCGTTTATTTTAGAAACACGTTGCTGGCTCTCCTGATTGATGTCCCAGACATGGTTTATTTTTCCAGACATTGATTCTAAGGAATCAACGGTTTCGGAAGCGCTATGGACACTTTTTTCAGAGGCTTCTTTAATAGTTCCCACAAATTCTTCCATGTCGCTTGTCAGTTTCTGGGTCTGTCCGGCTAACATGCGGATTTCTTCTGCTACAACTGCAAAACCCTCACCGGCTTTTCCAGCTCTTGCTGCCTCAATAGAAGCGTTCAAAGCCAGAAGATTTGTCTGCAGGGAAATGTCGTTAATCTCATCAATGACATTGCTTATGTAGTCAAGTATTTGGAGCAGTTTATCCATATCTTTTTGCAGACCTAAAGATACATCAATGGTTTGTCCGGAAAGTTCCCGAATTGTCGTCAATTCGTTTTGTCCCGTCTGAATTTTTTCAAATACATCATTGGTATCCGTAGATACTTCAACAATCGTATTGGTCAGTTCCTCGTGTTGGTTATTTTCCTGTCCGGAAACGGATGAGGCGCCGAAAATGGTCTCGGTGGCATTTGCTACGTTGCGGGAGATTTCAACGATTTTCTCCGTCTGATACTGCATAGTCAAATCCAGAGAACTTATCTGCATGACTGCTTTTATATTTTTGTCAAATATCTCCCCAAATTGCTTTCTTCCATCTTGTAATCGTTGGTAAATGTCATTCAAATCAGCATCTTTTGTATAATCCGCTTCCTTTAATTCCGAAACTGCCTTTACAAGCGCTGATTTACCCGTTTTAATTGCCATTGGTCATCTCCTTTTAAAAAATTTAATTCCCGCATGCGGTGTAGCAGATAAAGGTTTTTATTCCCGTGAATACGGATGCGGGAGATTTCACTGAAACAGTTCTCTGTGCCGTGCGCACAATAGAACTAAGTATATACTTTCATAATAAGGGATTCTGTATATTTTGCAAGCTTTTTTTCGTAAAAGAATCAGATGTTTTGTAAGAATGCTTTCAGGGAGGGGGATTGTGGACTATTTTTATGTTTTTTGGTATATTAAAACGCTAAACTATCCGATTTCAGAAGAAAATACCTCATTCCCATGATGACAAAGCCCTCTTCATTTCTCCATGGTTTTGCCGTCCCGCTTACAATCACTATTTTCTTAAAAGAATCGGGAATATTGCGTAAGGAACGAAATTCCTGCGCCTGCTTTTCGGGTGATGTCATATCATAAGCTACCTGAACATAATATCTCTGGCTTCCCTGATTAACGACAAAGTCAACCTCCAGCTGCTTGTGGACACGTTTTCCCTTTTGATTTTTTCCATATACGTCTATCAGGCCTGTATCAACATTATATCCGCGAATGAGTAATTCGTTATAGACGATATTTTCAATAATATGGGTCGGTTCCTGCTGTCGGAAGTTCAATCTTGCATTTCTAAGACCAATATCAGTGAAATAGTACTTTAAATTAGCGCCAATATATTTTCTTCCTTTAATATCATAGCGGTTGGATTTCGAAATCAGGAATGCTTCCTCCAAATAGTCGATATGTTTGGATATTGTTTTGTTTGTATAACTTATCTGTCGTTCACTTGCAAAGGTATTGGAAATTTTAGTTGGATTTGTCTGGGCCCCAATGACAGAAGCGAGAATATCAACCAGTGTACCCAGCTCATCTACGCTTTGAATACCGTTTCTTTCAACAACATCTTTCAGGTATACATTTGTGAAAATATTTTTTAAATATTCTGTCTTCTGACGCTCCGTCTGAAATCCGGCAATCTGTGGAAGTCCTCCATAAATCATGTAATCGTTCCACGCATCTTCATATTCTCCATTGTAAACGGAATAGAATTCCGAAAAGGAAAGAGGATAAATTCTAATTTCATCCCCTCTGCCCCGAAATTCTGTTACAATGTCGCTGGACAAAAATCGGGAATTGCTTCCGGTCACATAGATATCAATATTACTTATGCGAAGCAGGCTGTTTAGTACTTCTTCAAATCGGGGCATAAGTTGTATTTCATCTAAAAGAAGATAATAGTGTTCGTTATCTTTCATAGCAGCTTTTATATACTGATAGCACGTCTTGGGATTTCTTAATTCTTCATTTTCAATACCGTCCAGAGCAATTTCAATGATGTGGTCTTCGTCTACACCGTTGTTTATCAGGTATTTTTTAAATATATTAAACAGTAAAAATGATTTTCCACATCTTCGTATTCCTGTAATCACCTTTATCATACCATTATCTTTTCTCAGGATAAGTTGTTGAAGATAAGTGTTTCTTTCAATTTCCATTTATTCGCTCCTTGTTTTCGTGTAACGCACACTTTTTAGTAATTATATTTTAATATAAATATAATGCTTTTTCAAGATAGTATTCCTATTTTTTGTGCATTTACACATTTTTTTGTACTACACATATGAAATACTGCTTTAAAACAGTCCCGATATCCCCGTCTATACATATCGCCTGTTTTTTAATTTCCTGTGGGCATATCGCTTCCTCATAATTGATACAGATATAAGTGGCATTTGGGTTTTCCGCCGTCATCTGCCAGAACGGGTATTTTATAATGGCCGGAGTGTTACTGCCAACACCAAGTTCCAGATATAAAATTTTCGAGTTTTTGTGGCGGCGTATAAAGTCCTGATAGCGTTCGGCTGCCATGTGCCAGCCGTCGTCTTCGACAAAGGTATGGTCGGCCCGCAAATTCATTGCCATTGGTGCGCCGCAGACAGGACAGTGCGGAATCAGTTCAGACGGAATGCGCATATTTTTCTGTTCGGCAACCATTCTTTTCACAGTAGCTTCGTTATCATAAGTCTTGTCGTGACACGGTTTTGAGCACTGCCATAACCCGTAATCACCCTGTGTATAAAACAGCCGCTGTTTATCGAACCTCGCCTTTTGAAAACAGTGGTCAACATTGGTTGTCAAAACAAAATAGTCTTTGTCGCGTACCAGATTGTACAAATCGCCGTAGACGGATTTAGGCGCATTCTGATAACGGTTTATATAAATGTAACGGCTCCAATATGCCCAATATTCTTCTAATGTTGCGAATGGATAGAAACCTGCCGAATACATATCTTCAAATCCGTATGCCTCGATAAAATCTGCAAAGTTATCGTGAAAGCGTTTTCCGGAATAAGTAAATCCGGCAGAAGCAGACAACCCTGCGCCCGCGCCGATTACAACGGCGTCGGCACGTTTCATCATCGCCGCTGCCTGTTTCAGGGAATGCCCTGTCTTCCTGCTATCCCAATAGCTGTTTGTAGATTTGGTAGTCGCTGTCTTTAAATACATTGAAAATCACCTCCGGACTATTCTGGTTATTCTTTTGAAAATCCCGCACCGTCTGTATTGCTATTTCAGCCGCTTTTTCATTGGGGAAATGAAACTCTCCCGTAGAAATACAGCAAAAAGCAATACTTTTTAACTGATATGACGTGGCAAGAGCCAGACAGGAGCGGTAACAGTCGGCCAGCAACGCACAATCTTTTTTTGTGACTTTGCCGTGTATTATCGGGCCGACCGTGTGAAGAACATATCGGCAGGGGAGATTAAAGGCCTTGGTGATTTTGGCTCTTCCCACAGGCTCTTTTGTGCGCTGCTTCTCCATGATACGGGAACATTCCAGACGAAGTTCAACCCCTGCGGCAGAATGAATCGCATTGTCAATACAGCCGTGACAGGGAACAAAGCAGCCTAACAGGGCGCTGTTCGCCGCATTTACGATAGCGTCTGCGGTCAGACGGGTAATATCTCCCTGCCACAAGTAAATTCCCTGCTCTGCAGATGAGAGGTTGTCGGGAGAAATAACTCCTTTGCGGTTACACTCTTCCTGCAGATATTCATTCTGTATTTCTAAAAACTCTCCGGAAACTGCTTTTGGCGGGCGAATGTTCATAAGGGAGCGCAACAGCCGCTTTCTTGCCATGTCCTCCGCGGGAATATCGATGGATGTTAGCTGGTTATTTTCGTTTATCAGATAGCGTATCAAAAAAAGAAGTCGTTCTGTCTGTGTCATAGGGTTCTCCTTTCAATTGCCTGCTGGGGGCAGATTTCTTTACTAATCTGCTTATTCCGCTACAACGGAAATTCTCTGCTGAATGTGGTCCCCATTCAATGCTTCATCAACCATAGCCACTGCATAGTCGGCATAACTGATTACGCTTTCTCCTCTGGCGTTCAATGTCAATTCTTCACCGCCTAAGATGTATTTTCCACTTTTAGCCCCGTCTGCCTGAAAATCTCCGGCAGGACTGATATACGTCCATTTTACATCTGTTCTCGTACGAAGCTCATCAAGTGCCTTGCCCATATGGGAAGCAAGCGGTTTGAACACTTCCGGAAAATCTGCTCCGTCCATTACCTGTACGGTATGTTCCGGATTTACATACAGGCTGCCTGCGCCGCCGACAACGAGAAGCCTTGTTTCTTTTCCACTAACAAGGTCGCAAAGGTGTTTTAGAGAAGTGCTGTGCTGCGGCAGGGTTTCCGGCGTCCATGCTCCGAAAGCGTCAATGACAACATCAAAGTCCTCCAAATCGGTAACTGTTAAATCAAACAAATCTTTCTGAATAACTTTTGTTGCCTTTGATTGGTTCTCACCACGGACAACAGCGGTGACGTCTGCCCCTTTTGTGATAGCTTCCTCAACAATTAACTTTCCCTCTTTGCCATTTGCACAAATAACTGCGATTTTCATAGTTCATTCCTCCTGTTTTTTGTTTTTGATTTTGTTTGCGGTTTGCTTTTTCCCGCTCTTGAGATTATAATATATCCGTAGGGAAAAAACGTAAAGTAAGCACTTTATTGTGCCATAGTTACCAAAAAGAAACAATTGTGAAGAAATGGGGGTTTTTATGGAAAAAAAATTACCTGCCTGTCCGGTAGAAGCGACGTTAATGCTTATCAGTGACCGTTGGAAAGTTTTAATTATTCGTGATTTGCTAGACGGTACGAAACGGTTTGGAGAACTAAAAAAATCAGTAGGGAATGTTTCTCAAAAGGTTTTAACGGCAAACTTGCGTTCCATGGAAGATAGTGGTCTGCTGACTCGTAAAGTATATGCGGAAGTGCCGCCGCGGGTGGAATACACTTTAACGGAAACAGGATATAGCCTGAAACCGATTTTGGACGCTATGGTAGAATGGGGAACGGAATATAAACAAAAGGCGGCCGCCCTCCAATAGGAGTGCGGTCGCCTTTGGAAACATTGGATTAGTTAATTTTTATTTACAGCAGTTTTTATCAAATTCAGGATTGTATGCGTAGAAGTTCTTCTTGTTCAAATCATCTTGTATCAGCCGGAGAGCTTCACCGAAACGCTGGAAGTGTACTAACTCCCGTTGGCGGAGAAAGCGGATTGGCTCGCAAACTTCCGGATCTTTAACAAGACGAAGAATGTTATCATAAGTTGTGCGGGCTTTCTGTTCTGCCGCGAGGTCTTCTGTCAAATCGGTAATAGGGTCGCCCTTGGATTGGAATTCGCAGGCATTAAACGGAATGCCGGCAGCAGCCTGAGGCCAAAGTGCGAGAGTGTGGTCTACATAATAATCGGCAAAACCCTGTTCCTTAATTTGTTCCGGCGTTAAATCTTTTGTCAATTGGTGGACAATGGCACAAATCATTTCAAAGTGCGCCATTTCTTCCGTACCGATATCCGTCAGTACACCGGCAACCTTGCGGTTTGACATTGAATAACGCTGCGACAGGTAACGATGGGAAGCGGCAAGCTCCCCGTCGGGGCCACCAAATTGCGTCAATATTACTTTTGCCAGTTGGGCATTTGTTTTGGTAATATTTACCGGATATTGCAGATGTTTTTCATACGTCCACATTAAGAACAACCCCCTTCCCAAGGCCAAGGGCCCTCTGTCCAAGTCCAGCCGTCGCATGTGTTGACGCCATTAACCCGTATCGGGCCAAAGTGTTCTTCGTAATCGCGAACAGCTTCCTTGTACATCTGCTGATATTTGTTATAATAATCCATTGCTTTTTCATCACATGGATGAGTGTCGAGATAGAGGCCTGCATCCAGTACGGCGAAACATGTCTCCTGAACATATTGCATTGCCTTTTCCCGTGAAATCATAGTATTCATCAATAGCCGCATCTCCTTCCGTAGGAGCATTTTTGTGGTTTTGACTGTGCACAGCCACAGGAATTAGAATGTGGCTGCTGTGACATTTTCTTTGCCTGACAGGCAGCCTGCGCGCCGACAAACGGGAAAATCAGATCTTCAAAGACCGTACCCTGTTTGAGTCCGCAGCTGGCTTCTAAAACATTTTCAAAAGGCTGCCATGGGACATAAGCCATTGCTAATGGTTTGTTAGAAAGCTTCATAGAAACTCCTTAATTTTTTTGTTATCTTATATTTATGTAGAAAAGTGTCGAATGTGACAGAAAAAGTTATGAAATAACTGCTGTTTTTCAGTATTTTTATGATGAAAAAGTTTCATAATAAAAAAATAAAAATAATTTAGCTTGACAAACCTGCCGGTTACGTGTATCATAATAACAGTAATCATTACTATTATTAAAGGAGCGTGGACAATGTCAGGTCAGAAGTATAGCAGACAGCGGGAAGCTGTTTTAATTTACTTGCGTTCCACGAACTCCCATCCTACAGCGGAAAACGTTTATACGGAAATCCGCAAAGAGTTTCCTAAAATCAGTTTGGGAACGGTGTATCGGAATTTAAACCTGTTAGTAGAGCAGGGGGAGATACTCCGTTTGAATTGTGGAGATGGTGTGGAACATTATGATGCCACGATACAACCACACAACCATTTTATCTGCCGCCAGTGCGGTGTGGTAATTGACCTCGAGATGGTATCCATCGAGCAGGTTGACGAAGAGGCAAAAAGAAACTTTGCAGGACGGATAGACGGACATGAAATCTATTTCTACGGCGCCTGCGAAAAGTGTTTAAAACCGTTTAAATCGAATGGAAAGCGGTTATAATAAAAAAATAATATATAAGGAGAGAATTTATCATGAAAAAATTTGTATGTACCGTATGTGGTTATGTTTACGAGGGAGAAAGCGCACCGGAGCAGTGTCCGGTATGTAAAGCTCCGGCAGAGAAGTTCAAGTTACAGGATGGCGAGAGAGAATGGGCAGCAGAGCATGTAGTAGGTGTTGCCAAAGGCGTGAGCGAGGATATTGTCGCTGACCTGCGTGCAAACTTTGAGGGTGAGTGCTCCGAGGTAGGTATGTATCTGGCTATGGCGCGTGTTGCTCACCGCGAGGGTTATCCGGAAGTTGGTTTGTACTATGAGAAAGCCGCTTGGGAAGAGGCAGAGCATGCGGCTAAGTTCGCAGAATTGCTCGGAGAAGTAGTTACCGATTCCACAAAGAAGAATCTGGAAATGCGTGTTGACGCAGAGAATGGCGCTACCGCAGGTAAATTTGACCTTGCCAAGAGAGCTAAGGCAGCAGATTTGGATGCCATCCATGACACCGTACATGAAATGGCAAGAGACGAGGCAAGACATGGAAAAGCATTTGAGGGCTTGCTGAAGAGATATTTTAGCTAAGAGAAAAACGGCAGAATAATGAAATAAAAAGAGGAATAAGCATATGGACGCTTATTCCTCTTTTTCTACCGTAGAGGAAAAGGAATCGGATTCTTTCGGGGAGACAAAAATCTTGCGGATGATAATCACTAAGGCGACGCCGACAATTGTCAGCAGATTTTCCAGTGCGGAAGTTTCGTGTACAATCATATGTCGGGAAATACAAAACATCATCACTTCCAACACGGTTCCGGCTCCCGGACGGCAGAGCATTTTGAATAGCTCAATGCCGATAATGATATCCAGTACCCGTTCCATAAAACTGCGGAGCGAAGCCGTCTCCGTCCGCTGCATCCAAAAGTTGTAAAAAGGCTCCCACAGGGAAATGATGGCAATAATGACGGCCGCAATCACGATAATTGCCATGAAACGCTCTAAAATTTCACCTAACTTATTTCCGTATTTTCGTAATTTGTCTGTCATAAATCCTCCCTAATCTGTATTATAAGTCGTTCCATTTTATACAATCAGTAAGTTCAGTATACCATTTTTTCCCTTATATTCAAAGTTTTTTCGGGAAGAAATGCCCGAATTTTACGTTTTGCACCATCTCGGAGAAGAATTTGCAAATAGTATAATTTAGTGCGAATATAGCTAATAGATAGCGTATTCGCGCTATTTTTTTGTTTAATTTTTGCATAATCACTTGAAAAGTGTACAAAAAATGGCAAATGAGTTGGCAGAAATGGAGGGTACGGAATGACGGAAAAAGAAGCAATGAGGATGTTAGGAGATACAACATTATGTACGCCATTAGGACAGGCAGCTTTTGTAGGCATCAAAGCGATTAAGGAAATCCAGCAGTATCGAGCAATCGGCACAGTGGAAGAATGTCGGGAGGCAATGGAAAGGCAGAAATAGAAAAATATGGAACGCACTCACGAAAACAAGTATTCACGACAAAAAGGAGATTATCAATGAAGATGAAGATTAATTACAAGATATTGAAAAGATTAAAAAAATTAAGTGTACAGGAAATAGATAAAATATTGATTGAAAATAAGAAAAGAATAAATTCTACAAACCCAAAAGGAGAAAGAAAAGAATGAAGACTAATAAAATACCTATTACGGGTTTGGAGAATGGGAATTGTTGTCCAAAATGTGGAAGTACAAAAGTAATTCTCTGGAAGCAGTTCCCGATAACTGTACAATTTGATATGAAAGGTAAGGAAATCATCAGGGATTTAAAGGGAAGAAGAATATATAAGCCAAGTAATAAGATTCTGGCCTCATTATACAAAACCGCGCAACATGATTATCAGTGTGCTTTTTACGATTGCCAAAAGTGTGGGTGGAAGAGTGAAACCTATGTACCGTGAAGTCTGAATGGAAAATCAATATGAGTACAATAGGAACTTGTAATTGTTACAGAAAGGAGTCAATGTAAATGAATCATATTATATTGCCATATGTGGAAGATGTAATAAAACAATTAGAAGAGAAAACAGATGAGTGTTATCCTAAGTATTCATCAGAATGGCTGAAGCAAATTCTGGATGAAAAAAGATTGGAGAAACGCGTAGGAAAACTTTACAAAACCATTCCTGTTGATATAAAGGATTATTATCGTGCACAAGGATATTTAAGTGCAGTATTCTCAATGATTGATATTCAGACAGGAAAAAATAAAAAGATTTCCTGTGATTCGAGTAAGGCTCTTTCACAGGAAATCCTGAGTGAATTGGAGAGTGCTATTTGCAAGGCGGTTCATAAATTTCTTCCAGATGATTAGCTCGTCTGGCAAAGTAACATTCCATAAAGTCGGAAATTTTATCGTATAAGATATTCAGATTTTGGCTGACTGCAGCATACAACTCTTTTAAAACTTTTTCGGAACAATTAACTAAGCATATATTACTATCACTGTCAGGTTGTATGTAAAGCTGGTACCGGGGCGGTAAATTGTCCGTTTTTACCAGAAAGACAAATCCCGACATAACATTTGCAACATACATGTCTTCCCACCCATTTAGAGCAAATGGATTTTGGGAAATCCATTTTTCAAGAGGTTCATTAATATCTCTGAAATCAATGGAATGATATTCACCACCAAAATCTCCGACGCAACTCCAAAATATGAGATTTTCACGGGTATCATTTAGCAGACAATCAGCGAATCCGGATGTGATATTTTTTTCAAAACACATAGAACGACCTCTCTTTCTGTTTTATCTTCTTTTATTATAAAACAATGAAAAAGATAGCACAAGAAGATAATGCAAAGCGGTTAAGGCATAAGAGTATTTGAATAAAGAAAAATCAGGAAAAAGTTCAAGAGATAACATAGACGGAGGTGTAAAAGGGAATGTATGAGATTTTTGCAAAAAGTATTAGTCTCATAATAAAACATGGAAGAAAACAGTTTTTTAACAAAAGACTGTTTCAAATAAATGATTTATGGAAAGGAGGAGCAGACATGCCTAGAGCCAGATTGACATTTGAAGAAAGAGAGTGGTTGGAACAGGTTTTGGAAAAAAATGTAGACCCGATGGAAATATGCAGACAGTTGGGAATCAGCACATATCAGCTTCAAATGGAAAAAAAGCTGGGGTGGATGAAAAAAGAAAAACGCTACAGTGCTGAAAAAGCACAGCACGCATTGAAGTAATGAATAAAGAAAGGATAGGAAAATGAAAAAGATAGTAAGAAAAGCAGCTGCTTACATTTTACTTGTTGCCGTACTGGCCGGACTTTGTCCGGTAACGGTAAAAGAAAGCAAAGCAGCTTCGAAGTCGGTGGCACTGGCAAATCTGGGAGCGTTGGGAACGGTCTCCATTGGAAAGAAAACAAAGAGTGGTAACTGGTGGATGATGAAATTGGGAAATAATGTTGCTTTTTGTATGAACCTTGGTTATACCTGTCATACCGGTGATGTATATCAGGATAAAACAACTACCTATAACAGTAGTGACAGCGGAGCAAAGGGATTAAAGGCACATATCGGTTACTGGTATACCCAGACAATGAAAAGAAGCCGCAAGGCATATGTGCTGGCACAGGCGTTGTTCTGGGGAGTCGAGGAGGGAGATACTTCTGAAGCAAAATTAAAAGGCATTATCAGTAAGGTAAAAAGCAATACCGGTTACTTTTCCAGTACATCAGCCGACAGCCTATATCAGAAAATTTTCAAAAATGAAAGTACCTTTACCGTGAAAGCAACCGAATGGAGTTATGCCGGTTCCGGTTCCCACAGGCAGTCTTTGTTAATGCTTGAATCAAATAAAATCGAGCCGCTTCATGTATCGGTAAATGATTTTTACCGGCAGCGTATCCGTCTTCACAAGGTGGATGAAGACGGATACCCGATGGCAGGGGCAAAATTCACGATTGCAGCACAAAACATTGATGAACTGTATTCGTACAGGATGAACGGTTCCACATCGGATGCGGACGAAGACATATCCAACTTTAACATCAATACGCAGACGGACGCCGGCGGATGGATTAACATCCGGCTGACCTATCGCCTGCAGACCAATGATTACTTTTTCCTGTCGGAAAATGATTTGAAAGACATGGACAGTAATGCGAAAAAAGCATTAAAGGAGTCATGGGATGACATGGGATATCATTACGCCTCCAACCTGACAGAAAACGGCGCAAAAAAGTTAATGGAAAAAGAACTTGAAAAACAGTTTGATAATCTCAATAATTCTTACCGTATTACGGAAACGGATTCCGGAAATGCCAACATCATCCGTCATCCGGATTATAAAAACGGCAGGACGGTAGGACTGGATAAAAATTACAGTTGGAACCGGGGGCTTCTGGACGTTAATAAAAAAGATTGGGCAGAAGTTCCGGAACAGCCATTTGAATTGGAAATTAAGGACAATTATAAAAAAGCGGCGTTGTCGGTAAAAAAAGTGGATGGCTACAGTACAGATAAAAAGGCGCATGGGGATGCTTCTCTGGATGGCGCTGTCTTTGGCATTTACCGTGATTCGGAATGCGAAAAGCCGGCCACTTTTTTTCAGAAAGACGGCACTCCGCAAAAGGGAAATGAATTTACCGTAAAAAACGGTGCTTTTGAAACGGGTTACCTCCGGTGTGGTATGTCCTACTATATAAAAGAACTGGAAGCGCCAAAAGGATATAAATTGAAAACCGATGTTACAAAGATTACATTGGATGGTGGGAAATATCCACAGGATGTGGAGTATGTTTCAGCAAAAGAAAATGTAACAATAGGAAACCAACCAATATTAGGGAAAGTTGCCCTGCAGAAGTTTTACTCGGATGGGAAAACCGGAGAAATTCATCCGGAAGTTGGCGCGGTGTTTAAAGTGTTTTTGCAAGATAAAGGTGGAGAAAATAAAGGAACATATGAAAATTGTGATGATTATGAGAGGGCATTATTAACCATTGATAAAAATGGCTATGCCTGTTCGGATGAACTTTATCATGGAAAGTACAAAATTCAGCAAGTAAGTTCTGGGGATAAGGATACAGAAAAAGTAAAGGATATTGAGAATGTTTATATAAACAATCCTAACATAGTCGAAACTAGAACATTCTCCATGAATAACAACCTGTTTCGTGCTTATCTGCGTATCATCAAAAAGGACGGAAATACGAAAAAGGATGTTTTGAAAGCCGGAACAACGTATCAGATTTATCAGTTGGATGCGGATGGTAAAGAGAAGTTAATTACACAGGAATACAGCAACGGTAACAAAAAAGTAACAGTGGACAGGTTTGTAACGGATGAAAGCGGACAGATTATGACGGTTGAGCCATTGCCGTCGGGAAAATACCGCATTCGGGAAACCGATGCTGCTGACGGTTATCATATCACTGCTTCTTACATCGATGTAGAAATTAACAGCCGTGCGGATAATTATACCTCACAGACGGATAAGGATGGAAATACATACAGCGTTGTTACAACGGAATATACCAATTATGAGACGGCCGGAAAATTATCAATTTTGAAAAAAGGTGAGCAGCTTACAGATTATAAGGACGGCGCATTTGTCTATGAAGAAAAGCAGCTTGATGGTGTTACGTTAGAAGTTTATGCGGCCGGGGATATTGTGACGCAGGATAACCAGAGGACGAAATGGTTTGCTAAAGGCGACCTTGTCAGTACGATTACGACAGGAAAGGGTGCCACATTTACATCCGATTGTGCCGGACTTACCGGTTATCAGTTAGGGGAAAATGGAATGGTTACGGTCAGTCTGCCTTTGGGGAAATACCGGATTAAGGAGACAAAAACCTTATACGGTTATATTCTTGCTGACAAAGAATGGAATGTGGAATTTAACTGGAAAAATAAAGAAGATGCCTACGTGCTGAATTCTACGGCAGCTACGGATGACAAGGGTGTTCTGAATATTATGAATGAGCGGGCCAGAAGTAAAATACGGCTGCAAAAAAGAGATGGGGAAAGTCAAACAGGGGTATCGGATGCCGTCTTTGGTATTTATACGAAAGATAACATTTATAATGCCAAAGGGAAAAAGATTGTAGATGCGGGAACACGCCTTGGCGGCATGGTTACCGGTAAAGATGGGGAAGCTGTGACAGACCTCGATTTGCCGCTTATGTCAGAACAATATGGCAGGAAACAGGAAACGGTTTCCGGTTCCGCAGCAAGTGTGTCGGGAAGTTCTCTGACAGTGGAAGCGGACGGATTAAACT
Source organism: uncultured Eubacterium sp. (assembly GCA_910589595.1). Classification (GTDB taxonomy): domain Bacteria; phylum Bacillota; class Clostridia; order Lachnospirales; family Lachnospiraceae; genus Eubacterium_F. The sequence goes on along the minus strand of CAJUTM010000017.1, from coordinate 25,114 downwards.
CCGGTGATTATTTTCTGAAAGAAGAAAGTGTATCCGACGGCTACTATTTGGACGGTACGGTTCTTCCGGTACATCTGGAATATGCGGGGGATAAAACGCCGGTAATTCAAAAAGACGTCGTACATAAAAATAAGCAGACGGAAGTTCAGATTGATAAGACGGAGATTGCAGGAAGTGAAGAGATTGACGGCTGCCATCTGCAGATTTCGGATGAGGAAGAAAATGTGATTGCCTCATGGACATCTGGTGACAGTGAGGATGTGACATTAAATCAGGATTCGGGATATCAAAACTTAAATACAGTGTTTACGCAGGACAGGCATAGAATTATCCGGGGGCTGCTGCAGAATAAAACGTATTTTCTGACGGAAACAAGACCGGCAGACGGATATGTGACGGCAGATACGATTGTTTTCCGACTGCAGGAAAGTACGGAAGCAGGAAAGACGTTAGTATCCGTTAAAGATGAAAATGGTAACTTTGTTCTTCAGTCCGGAAACAGGGTTCATATGGTCGACCATAAGACATCGGTTGCTTTTAAAAAACTGACAAAGGACAAATCACTGTTAGGTGGTGCAAAAATTGAAGTCTTTGACAGTAAAGAAAATAAGATTACTGAATTTACGACAAAAAAAGGAAAAGTCAAAAACTTTACCGGACTGTTTAAGGTTGGGGAAACTTATATCTTTAAAGAAGTAAAAGCTCCGGAGGGATATGAACGGGCCAAAGCAGTTATGTACAAAGTTAAGGATACAAAGAAAGAACAGACAGTATCCATGACGGATAAGAAAATGGGTACGATTACCACAAAAACGCCAAGTGATTTTCGGGAAAATAAAGATGCAAAATCACCAAAAACCGGATATTGGTATTTGCTTTGCCTGCTGCTGGTGGTAGGAAGCAGTTCTGCTGGTATAGGGGTAATTGCATGGAAGAAAGGACGGCTATATGGAAAAAAGAAGTAAAAGGCAGATTTTATTCCTTTTGTTGGCTGTCCTGCTGCTTCCCGGTTCCCGCATCCGGGCGGCGGTACCGGAACAGATACGGCAGGAAAAGCAATATATAACGACGGATGTAACGGAAAAAAAGACATTTGCCAATGAAATAAAACAGGATGGAGAAATTTATGAATTAAAAAATGTGTCTTATGAGGTGTTGGAAAAAAATCCTGTAAAAGAAAAGGAAAAGGTCACGCTGATACAGAAAAGCAGGGCGGTTGAGGAAACCGCAGCCTATCAGCCGGAGAAGCAGATACAAAAAAACGGTGTTACTTATCTTCTGAAAACAGTCAGAAAAAAGAAAAAAAAGAGGAACGTTTGGAAACAGGATGTTTTTGCAACTTCCCAATATGGTTCTTTTGCGGACGCTGCACAGGCATCAGAGGTAAAAAATGTAACCGTGACAGATAAGAAAACGGGAAAAAAAGTAACCGTTGCCTGCCGGAAAAAGGCAACACGAAAGACAGCGGCTGTATGGGTAAATTCTTACATAGACATTTTGTTTACCGGATATGATGCTGATTCTTTCATCTGGCAGGGGATAATTGTCCGTAAAAATGAAAAGAGTCCTTTGAAAGGATTTGACAAGGCATTGATTCAGAGTGTCGGCGGTAATCCGGACAAGTATAAAGTAAGAAGCGTGTCGTGGAACGGAAAAGCGTTTGTACAGAACGGAACACAGAGGCGGCGTGCGCGTGCCATGGTAAGAAAAAAAGTTCCGCAGTACCGGGTCTCTTATACTGGCGAAATCATTCATAAAGAAAAAAAGAATACGGTTTATGTCTGCACCTATCAGGGGGTAAAGGAGACGGAGACAGGAGAAAACTCTTATGCAGTAAAGGCAAAAGCAGACTATATAAGGAAAGAAACGGATACGAAAGCAATACCGGTAGCAGTTCTTACTGTTTCCGTTGTGCTGGTATTGGCAACGATAGTCAGTATTCTTTTTCTGATACTTAGAAAGACAAAGAAAGGAGGAAAATAGCGATGGATAAAATAGCAAAGAACATTGTTGATTTTTGTGATACGGTAGCACCGTATTCTTATGTGCTGGCAGTAGTGGTGGCGCTTATCGTTGGCATTATGTTTGCACTTCCAAGTGAAAAAGCACATGAGAAAGCAAAGAGTTATGGCGGCTGGGGTATCGTTGGAACAATACTTGTTGCCGGATGCGTAACGATTGGAAAGTGGCTTGCTAATAACTGGAGTTTCTAAAAACGGAAATGGCAGCGGGGGGCTTCCCCCTGCTGTATGGGAGCAGATTATGAGAAAGAAGAATAGTAACAGGGAGCTGAAACTGGAACGGTTTTTGGGAAATGGGATAGTGCTTGCGGTTCTTTTGATTTTGGAAGATGTTCTTTTGTTTTTAATAGTGAATTACCTCTTTAATATTGTACTGAATATTGGCAGCCGGATGGAAGACCTGCCTCATCCGCAGCGTTATCTCGGAATTCAAAATTGCATTCCGGATATGGACAGAATACATAAGTATGGAGAAATTTATGGCTATTTGTCTTTAGTGTGTGTTTGTTTCTGTATTTTTATTGATATCCGGCAGGCATACCGGATGAGGGCTTCCTTTTCCGACAAGGGATTTAACTTAAATCAAAAAGGAAGTGCGAGATGGGCAACGACATCAGAAATTAAGCAGCAGTATACGAAAATACCGGACAGGGAAAAAACATTCCCGGGATATGGCGGTACAATTATTTCGCGGATAAAGGACAGCTTATATATTGATACGGACATCATAAATAATCTTTATATTGGTATTACCCGTTCCGGAAAAGGGGAGATGTTTGTCATTCCATCTATTGATGTCCATTCCAGAGCGGAGAAAAAAACATCGATGGTGGTACTGGACCCCAAAACGGAATTGTATAAAACCTCAAAAGAAACGTTAGAGAAGCGGGGTTATGATGTTTACCTGCTTTCATTAGTGGACCCGGAACATTCCATGGGATTCAATCCGTTGAGTCAGATAATAGCTTTGTGGGAAGAGGGGGATTATGCCAATGCGGAATTGCTGGTACAGACTTTTTGCTATTCCATTTTTAATCCGGATAAACCAACAAATGGAGATACTTTCTGGCAGGATTCCCCGACCTGTCTTCTGGCATCATTAGTGATTGCAGTGATAGAAGATGTATTTCTGCTGATAGGAGAAGAGAATGCTTCCGGAGAAAAGAAGAAAAAATATCTTCAGAGAATAAACCTGTTTTCCATTATCAATCTGTTTGGCGAATTGGTTAGCCAGACAAACCCCGATAATCCATATATTACCGGTTTGGATATGTTTTTTGAGGTACGGCCACCCCTTGACAGGGCAAAAATCAAATTTTTTGGTGTCAAAGTGGCGGGAACTAGAACAAAAGCGAGTATCTATTCCAGTATGTTAATGAAGCTGACTATATTTACCTATGAAAATTTTGCCAAGATGACATCGGAAAGCACTTTGAATTTGGAGGACATTGGATTTGGAGACAAGCCGATAGCAGTATTTATTGAAATGCCGGATTATGATAAGTCAGCGCATTTTTTAGGTTCGGTGTTTATCCGGCAACTGTATTTTGTTTTGGCAAGGCGGGCAACCAGAGAGAAGAACGGTAAATGCAAAAACAGGGTAAAAATTATTGCGGATGAGTTTGGAAATATGCCGGCTATTGAGGCTATGGAAACAATCATTACGGTGTGTCTGGGAAGAAATATTTCTTTCGATTTATATATACAGGCATATGCCCAAATGAACAAGCTGTACGGTGAGAATGCCAAGACGATTGCCGGAAACTGTGGCAATACCATCTACATACTTTCTGACGATGACGAGACAACGGAAAGATTTTCCAAAAATCTGGGAAATGAAACCATTATTGATATGCAGAGAAACGGAAAGCGTCTTTCCGGCAATAAAACCATTATGGAAACACCTTTGGAAAAACCGCTGCTGAATATGAATCAACTGGAGGAGTTAAGGCCGGGAGAGTGTGTGGTGAAACGGGTGATGAAAAGAAGAGACCGGAAAGGACGGCTTATCAAGCCTCATCCGATTTTTAACAGTGTTGAAAATGGGAGACGTTTACTGTTTCGCCATGAATACCTGACAGATACGTTTCCAAATCCGGATGAAGTGGATATGCGGGATGTGAATCATGAGGATTTGACACATATTAATATACATGAAAGAGTTTGGGATTACCGGCTGTCGTTTGCCCTTTATAATTTTGTATCGGCGCAAAAAGAAAAGAAAGCCATAAAGGAAAAAGAGACAACAATGGGAGATTTGGAAAACGGCGAAAGTCTGACTGCTGCGTTGACAGCAGTTCTCGGCGTTGCCGTCACGCGGAATATGCGTACGGAAACAGTTGTTGAATTGTTGGAGGAGGCAGAGCTGGATGAAAGGACAAAGGGGAAATATATTGAACTCTTACATATGGGAAAGGAAGATGTCATGTGTTGAAAAGAATAGGAAAAAAGCAATTAGTTATCTTTTTCGGGTTATTGCTGCTTTCCGTCGGTATGTATAAAACCGGAGTGATGGCAATGGAAGATAAGGATATTATCCGCATTCTTTCACAAAATTCGGAGCTGTTTGTGAAAAACGGAATTGTAAACAGTGCATTCCGGTTTATCGGATGGGGAATTACAAAAGGAATTACAGCGTTGGCAGATGTCAGTTCTTCCCTTTATGATACCTGTTTTGGTTTTATTGATTTTACAAAATATGAGCCGGTTACCAGTTTTATCAATAAGTGGAAAATGGTATTCATCGGACTGGTTTGTTTATCTTTATTGCTGATTGGCATACTGCTTTGCGTCGGTTGGGAAAAAAAACCAACGATTGTAATTAATCTGCTAATCGCCGTAACGGTTGTGTCCTCCGGCACATATGTAATCAGTACATTAAATAAATTTATCAGCACGGAAGTAAGGGAAGAAATACTGGAGGGACAGGGTTCATCGGTTGTGTATAACACCATTGGCAATAATATACATGATTTGAGGTGGCTGAATAAAACGGTCGGTCTGGAAAATCTCAATAAAGAGAAAAACGCAGACAAGGTATATGAGAAGTTTACAAAAAACCAGTTCAAAAACATGGATATTCAGGAAATTATGGACCCATCTGACTTTGATGGAAATGCAGAGGAAATTCTGAAGAATGGTCTTGAGGAGAATGATGAAAAAGATAAAACAACGTATGAACTGGATGAATTATACGATGGTGTCGCATGGACTGACCTGTTAAATAAATTTTATTATCGTTATACCGTGGATTATGGCGTTATGTGGATGGAATTAATTTCTCTGATATTCATTTATTTGTTTATGTCCTATAAGGTAGTGCGGATTTTGTATGAGATTGTAATACACCAGCTGCTGGCCTATTTATACTCCGCTAACCTGAATAATAATCAGAAAGTATTGAAAATACTGGACTCGTTAAAAGACAGTTACATCTTGCTGTTGATGACAACCGTGATGATTAAGTTTTATCTGTTTGCGACCAAATACATATCATCATGGAATGTTTCCGGTATAGCAAAAGGGATTATTCTGGTGTTTATTGCGTTTGCCGTAATCGATGGTCCAAATCTGATTCAAAAACTTACCGGAACAGATGCGGGGGCAAGTGGTTTACTGGACAAAATGATGTCGTTTTTCTATTTGGGTAAAATGGGAGCGGGAGCAGCCGGAATGGCGGCTAATGCTGCAAAATTTGGTGTGCATACGGCAGTCGGGACAGCAAAGTTTGGTGTAGGAGCAACTGCAAAGGCAGGCGGCAAAATAAAGGAAATGTTTGAAAACAGACGCAGTGACGGGTCAGCAGATGGTATGGAGAGCGGAACGGGAACGAACAGTGAGGATAATATATTAAATCAACAGAACGGGCAGCCGGAGCGCGGGCAGGGGGATAGTCATTCGCCGAACCAGTCAAATCAAAACCAATCAAGTCAAAACAATAGTCCGAATAGCAATAACAACAGTTATGAGGATAAACGGGATACTACGGATGGAAATCACGGTAATATGCAATCGGGAAAAAATGGGAAGCCGGAGAACTTCAATAATGAAGAAAATCCCAAAGCGGGCAAGTCTGCCCTGTCCGGTGGACAGGATAAAAAGAACGACCATTACCCTGCGGGGCAAATTGGCAATAATCAAAGCCGTAATGACGCATTAAACGGAGTGGAAAGAAATAAAGGCAATATGTCTGATACCGAAAGTTCCCTAAGGCAGATGGATAAAGAGTTGTCTTCTGATAAGGCGGCACATATTTCTGCGCCCGAGAATAACAGGCCGATTGATACCGGAGGGAAAATGTTTGAGCGGGGAGCTGTATTGAAAGATGAAAGTAACAGTCAGAACAGTAAAAAAATTTTTGAAACCGATGCAGGGAGGAAACGCTGATGAAGCATGTTGTTGTCCAAGACATTAAATCTGAAACAAAAGTAGGGAAAAGCATCTATTTATTTGATTTTTTCTTTTTATTGACTTATGGCGCCGTGACATTTTTGTTTGGAAGCGTGGTACACAGTATCCTGCGGGTTCCGTTTTATATTTTTTCCGGTTTGTGTGCCATCTTCCTTACCATGAAAAGTTCGTGGAATAAAAAAAGAAGAAATTGGGAGAGTCTGTTCCTATATCTGCGTAAAGACAGGAACATTTATTATCCACTGATAAATGTTTCGGCAGCAACAGATAAGGATAAAAAACGACGGGAGGAGGCGAATGTTAATGAATAAGAATAAGAAAAAATCTTCATCCGTAAAAAAAAGTATTTTGGAAATCGTGCCAATCCGTGAACATTCGGAGAAAGGATATTACCGAATGGATGATGGAAGTTATATGGAGCTTTTGCAGATACAGTCAAAAGATTTAATTAACTCATCGGAAGACGAAGTGGAGTTTGACTGTTTGAAATTTGCCAAACTGTACCGCCTGTATGCGGATGACTTGAAGATTATATGCATTAATTTCCCTTGTGATTACGGAAGTCAGAAACGGTTTCTTGAGTACAAGATTAAGAAGACAAAGAATGAAATATTTAAAGAACATCTGACAAAAAAATTGAATGAATTAATCTGGCTGGAGAAGCACAATACCACAAGAGAATATTATTATATGCTGTTTGCGGAGACAGAAGAGGAAATGGAAAAGAATATCCGGATAATTTTCAGTACATTAGGCAATGGGCGTGGAGGTCTGATTCATAAGATTTCAAGCGATAAAAAGAGAGAAATTTTGTTCCGGATTATGAATAAGTGTATTCTTACCAGCAGTTAGAGAAAGGAGTTACGAACATGGCCAGGGATAAGAAAGAACGGAAGTTTGAACATTTTTTGCTGGAGCGGATACAGCCACAGGGTGGTATTACTTTTATGGATGCCAAATATATATCTGCCGGTGCCGGTTATGAAGCGTGTTTACATATTTTTGAATACCCTAAATCATTGGATGATTATTGGCTGGCGCATGTCTGTAATATTAATCATACGGCGGCGTTCGTTGATATTGCTACCGATGATATTATTACCGTAAAAAAGAATATTAACAAGTCCATGAAAGAACAGGGATACCGGTATCAGGAAGCAAAAAATTATCAGGAAAGTTATGATGCGAAAAGGAGATTTCAGGAACTGGAAACTCTGTACGATGAAATAAACACGTTAGGTGAAGTCGTGAAATTAGTCCATGTGCGTATCTTTATTTCGGATTCTTCATGGGAAAATCTGGAGGAGAAGATAAAGAACATCAAAGCACAGTTAGAAAGTAACGGCTATTTGGGAACGATGTTTTTAAACGAGACAAAGACGGAATGGACAAGTATGTGTAAGCCATATCACAGGCAGGAACAGGAGAGATTTTTCACTTATGGACAACCACTTACCGGTAATGCGATTGCGGCCGGAAATCCGTTTCATTATTCTCACCTTGCGGATGATAATGGCCTGTTTTTGGGGAAAACGCCATGTGGAGGGGATGTGTTGTTTAATCTTTTCCTGAAATCAAACAGTCGTCTTTACTATAACTTTTTATGCTGCGGAACCATGGGGAGTGGTAAATCTACATTGCTTAAAAAAGTGTTACTGCACACCGGCATTGTGGGAGATTTCGTACGGACATTTGACATATCGGGAGAATTTACCATGCTTACCAATGTCTTAGGAGGAAAAGTTTTGAAACTGGATGGTACGAACGGCATCTTAAATCCTCTGGAAATTCTCCGTGGTGGTGATGATGATGTGGTTTCATTTACCAGACATATTTCCAAAGTCAGTACCATTTATAAGTTTTTAGTTTCCGGAGTATGCAGCACAGAGGAAGTGATTGAATTTGAAGAGCTGTTACGGGAATTGTATAAAAAATTTGGCTTTGAAATGAAAGAGGGGAAAATGACCGGGCCGGTTACCGGACGTCCGGCAAAAGAATATCCAATCTTTGATGATATGCTGGCATTTCTGGATGAAAAAATCAGAGTAATACAGTCCGAACAGTATGAAGACGTGGAATTGGAATTAGTAAAAACGAATTTAATCCGGCTGGATAAAATCAGAAAAGTCTTGGAAAACATTGTACATACTTATGGAAATCTGTTTAACGGATATACGACGATAGATAACATTTCGGATGAACAGATTGTTACCTTTGATATATCAACATTAAAAGACATGAAAGCGGAAATTTTTGATGCACAAATATTTAACATGATATCCCTCTGTTGGGATAATTGTGTCACAAATGGCAAGTTAATGATGAAAGGCTTGTATGATAAAACACTGGAATCATGGGATATTATACACACGCTGATTCTTATTGATGAGAGCCATCGATGGGTGAACACGAAAAAACAGCAGGCGTTGGATTTGATTACAATTTATTTGCGGGAGGCGAGAAAATATTTTGGCGGAATTGGACTTGCCAGTCAGTCGGTCAGGGATTATGTACCGGAGGGAACGATGGATGCTGCCGTTGATAAAATGAAGACAGTATTTGAATTAACACAATACAAATTTCTTTTCCATCAGGACAGCAATGTGACAGGGTTATTAGGGAATATTTTCGGCGGTGTATTAACCCCCTCACAGATTGCAAGGATTCCTAAATTAGATGTCGGAGAAAATATTCTTTCGATTGCTTCCGACCGGAATATCGAATTTAAAGTACATTTACCTGCGGATGAGGAGGCTGTTTTTCAAGGGGGTATGTAACAGTGAAAAAGATGTTGCCTTTGGTGGGAATTATGGCAGTTCTTCTGTTATCCGTTGTAGTCATTCTTCCCGCAACCATTACAAGTGTTATTACTGTTATTCTAGGTGGTGGAGAGGAAGAAGAGAACGGCAGTGATGCGGAAAGTATAACGTTATCGTTGCTTTTATCACCAGAAGTAGAGGCGTATCGGAATCAGGTTTTGAAAGAAGCGGCCAAACATAAGATGGAAGCTTATATTGAATTATTTCTTGCGGTTATGCAGCAGGAATCCGGAGGAAATGGTCAGGATGTTTTTCAGGCTTCCGAAAGTAAGGGCTTACTGCCAAATACCCTGTCGGTGAATGAGAGCATTCAACAGGGGGTGGCGTACCTCACTGCCATGATAAAAAAGGCCGGATGTGAATCGCCAACGGATATGGCACATATCCGGCTGGCATTACAGGGTTATAACTTTGGCGGGGCATATATTGATTATGCCGTAAAAAAGGATGGGAAATGGACGCAGAAAAATACATTTGCCTTTGCCAGACAAAAGAGTAAGGGGATAAGAAATACTGGTATTAGGGCAGAGCAGCTCGGGCCTTGGAGATATGGCGACCAATATTATACAAGTCATGTTTTACGCTACTACCAGATGCAGTCAGGGGATAACGCGGCAGAAACAGGTGAACCGGTTAAAATACCGTTAAACAACCGGATGACATGGCTTTTCCCACAGGGGATACCTGACACGGCGGCGGATATGCAGCCCTATCTGACACAAATTGAGGTACCTGTTTATACCGTAAAGAAAAAGAAAAGTAAGATGGTTTTAACGGTACATAAAAAACTGGCAGCGGAAATTTGTGCAGTATTTGAAGAACTGGTAAAAATCAAATTTCCGGTAGATGCGTCCTGTACGGCCGGATACTGCTTCCGCTATATGGCAAGTAACAGCAATCGCCTGTCCTATCATTCGTATGGATGTGTTGTTGATTTAAACTGGACACATAACGGTGCCTCGTATACCGGTTGGCCGTATAAACCGGGCAAAGATAAGCTGGCGGTGACAAAAAAGGTAGTTGCTGTATGGAAAAGGCATGGTTTTTATTGGGGCGGTGACTGGTCGGCTTCAAGTTTTGACCCCATGCATTTTACTTATGTAAATCATTAAGTAAGCATAATAAAGAAAGGAGACGGACAGTGAACCGGAAAAAAGGAATATTACTTATTTTATCAGCAGTCGTAATATTTGCCGCAGTTATTGGACATGAAATCTATGCGGCAAAAGAAAAAAAGCGGGTAGTGCAGGAACCGAAAGCAAAAGTGGAAATACCAGAAGTAACAGAAAATCCGGAAAGACAAGCTGTTACTCCGATACCATCACCCGATGAAATGGAAGAGCTGAAAGGTGATATAAGCATAGAAATTAATAAGGATATACTGCAGTATATTCAGGTTTCAAAAGAAGATTTTAATACGGAGATACAGATATTTGCTAATTCTTTTGGATATGCCGGTGCGGATGAAGTAAGGGATATGGGGGAAATGACAGTTAATTATGCCGAAAAAATGATTACTGTTCCCTGCTATATAACGTTAGCAGATAAGAAAATAAAATTTGATGCGGTTTATAACATGGAAAAGAAAAAATGGCGTTTTGCACTGTGGTAAGAAAGCGAGGAGAACAGGATATGAAGAGATTGTTTATATGTTGTGATAAAGATAACAGAGCGCGAGTGGAACATAGGGCAAAGACAGCTTTTGGACATACAGTATCAATTGTGGACGATATGAACAAAGCTGACCTTGCCTATATCGTTGGAAATATCACGCCGGATATGGAAAGTAATATGAAGATGCTGAAAGAAAATGGGATTAGGACGGTTAAGGTAAATGAAAATTTTATCAATGAGAATCTTTATGAAAAGATACTTGATGGGAAAATTCGGGTAAAGGAAATGAATTTGGGAAAGGAGCGTTAAATGAGAAGTTATGAGCTGAAAAAGAAAAAGGGTAATTTGGGATTGTTTCTTGCAGCGTTTTTCTTTATTTCCGGTTACATATTTTTTCTCTCATCGGAAATGTGGATGCCCTCCCGTCTGTCCGCCAGTTTGCAGACCCCCCTGCGAAAAGCCATAGACTGGGGGGAAAGAACACTGGAAATCCGGCGTTGGGATTATTGTGAACGGACAGAAATAATGGAAATTGAGCTGGATATGGAAAACAAGGCGTTTGACGGGAAAAATCATTATCATTATAGTGCGGTCAGCCGGAACGGCGGCCAGCTGGAAGTAAAACCCATCATTGAGGATGAGGACTGGATTATATTGAGGATTCATAATGTAAGTAGTCAGTTCGGCGAAATTTCTTTGCGTCTGGCCAGAGAGGACAGGGAAGATGATATTTTAAGGTTATACACGAATGTGAATGCTGTCGGGCGGGTGGAGTCGCTTGAGAAAAAAGACAGGAAAGGATATCAGATATTGCGTCTGGAAACGGAAATAGCTGCTTATGAAAAAGATATCCGGAAAAAAGAAAAAAAGGTGAAATCCATTAAGGAAAAAAATGCAAGAATGCAGGAGGAGATTAACCGGCTGCAGAGTTCCTCTGTTTATCAGACAGAAGAGCAGAAAAGCGAAACGGCAGACAAAATAGGTGATATACAATCGGAAATGACAGCGAATCAGGAGACAATACAATCCCATGAACAGCAGATTACGGAAATAAGAGAACGGATTGCCTTATTAAAAGAACAGATTTCACAATAACGGATGGAGGTGGTAAGTCATGATATTGTTTGTCGGGAAACAGGAAAAGGGTTTTTTTGCAGAGGAACAGGGGGTAGAGGCTTATATCGCTCCTGCGCTGCATATTGAAACACAAGCAGATGAGTTACTCAAATATAAAGAAAAAGTTGAGACAATTATTTATGATATCGAGCAATATGCGGATGAACCTGAAGAAATCGTCTTATGGATTAGGCGCATCGAAGAAGCTTTAAAAATCAGGACAATTATATTTGCGGCCGGTTATAGCCCTAGAAGTACAATAATAAAGATGTTGTGGGAAGCGGGTGTGAAAAATTTTATATTTTCCATTTATCTGGGAGAGCAGAAAGCAGATTTGGAATACTGTCTTTCCGGATATTTTGAAAATTTTGGCTATGAGGAAAAAAGAGGTATTTCTTTTGAAGATGAATGTCCCGGAGAGGAATCCGGAGAAAAAGAAAAAACGAGAACAGCAGGTATTGGAGTTGCCGGCTGCATGGGGAGAATGGGAACAACAACACAGGCATTACAGTTTGTGAAATATTTACAGTACATCGGGTATCGGGCGGCGTATTTCCAGATGAATACACACGGTTTTGTGGAAGCGTTAAAAGATGCTTATGAGCAGGTATCAACGGATGAAGATATCGGGCGTGTGAGTTATGCAAAAGTTGATATGTTTTACCGCACGGACAGGCTGCAGGACGTCCTGAAACAAAATTATGACTATATTGTATTTGACTATGGTGTGGCTGGAGAAAACGGATTTAATAAAATCTCCTTTTTGGAAAAAGAAACACAGGTTTTTGTCGTCGGCAGTAAACCCGGCGGGGAATTTGAAAAAACATATGAAGTAATCAAAAATAATTTTTATAACAATGTGTACTACATTTACAATTTTGTTGCGGCCAGTGAGCAGTCTGATGTCAGAGTACTGATGGGAGAAAAAGCAGAAGTTACTTATTTTGCAAAGGAGGCAAAAGACCCGTTTGTCTATACCGGTGATACTATCTATGGGGAAATTCTTTCTTTGGAAGAAAATAAAAATACAGCAGGAAAAGAAAAAAGAAAACTATTTGGAAGGAGGCGGAAATCGTGAGAGAACAGCAGAAAGCAGATGAGTTTGCGAGGGACAACGGGGTAGATTTTTATGTTTCGGAAGATATGCATGAAGAGCTTATGAGGGAAGAACTTCCAGAACAGATGTTGCTTTATGATTGGAAAGGAGCGGTAACGAATGAAATTAAACAAAATGCGTGAAGAAATGTCAAAGGCTTTTCTGGAAGCGTTAAAACAGGATGAAATACCGTGGCGGCAGCAATGGGCGTCTGCAAGCATGACACCGAGAAACGCCGTCAGTCATGCGGAGTACCATAACAGTAATGCGCTGTGGCTTGCCTGCCGGATGAGACAAAAAGGCTATGAGGACCCGAGATGGTGTACATACAATCAGGCAAGTAATCAGGGATGGAAAGTACGGAAAGGGGAAAAGGGAACGAAAATTGAATTTTGGTCCTTATATGACAAGGAAGAAAAAAGAACACTGACAACAAAAGAAGCAGAAAAAATCAAACAGGAAATGGAAGACTGGACGAACCGGATTAAACCGGTAGCGAATGTATATACCGTTTTTAATGCTGAACAGATGGAGGGGGTTCCGGAACTGCAGATAGAACACCATGAACTGGATTCTGCTTCTTTCATTGCGAAACGGGATTTATTGATTGAGAATATGGATGTTACATTACAGGAGGGGCAGGAGGGGGCATTTTACAATTCCCAAAAGGATGTTATCCATATGCCGGATGTTGACCGTTTTGAAAATGAATATGCCTATATCAGTACCTTTCTGCATGAGGCGGGGCACGCAACCGGACATGAAAGCCGTTTGAACCGTGATATGACGAATGCATTTGGAACGGCGGCATATGCAAAAGAAGAACTCCGGGCAGAAATCGCTTCTGCCTTTACCGCCCAGACGTTAGGTATTGACACACAAAATAAGGAACACATGGAAAATCACAAAGCATATGTACAAAACTGGGTTTCCATACTGGAAGAAAAACCGGAGGAACTTTTTGCGGCCATTCGTGATGCAGAAAAGATATCCGACTATTTAATTGAAAAGGGAGAATTTGAGCCGGCATACGAAATAGTATCAAAGCCACCGGCAGAACCGAAAAAAGAAAAAGGGAAGCAGGCGGCAAAAAAAGAAAATACCAAAGCAGAAAACAAAGCAATTCAGCAGAAAAAATTTTACACCAGAGAAGAATCAGAAAGAATGACACAATGGCTCAAAGAAAATATCTCCATTGTGGACGTCTGCAGTTCATTTGGTTATTCGCCGGTTCGGGTTGGACAAAGGTATTATTCACTAAAAGAGCATGATTCGGTACGATTGGATATCAATAAAAACTGCTTTTACTGGAATTCTATGGGAGAAAAGGGAAGTGTTATTGATGCCTGTGCTGCTTTTGGTTCAATGGATAAAGCAGAGGCTTTTCATTACCTGTACAATATGGCGGGAGGGAGGGAAGCCGTTTATGAAGCTGCCTGCGGAGCACAGATGCCGCCAGTGTCGCAAAAGAGAGAAACGAGACAACCGGAAAAAGAAAAAAGCGAATATCATAAAGTAGAGCTTCCGAACAGGGGAACATCCCATAGAAATGTGTATGCCTATTTGGGAAAGACAAGACAGATTTCAAATGACATAATTACAGAGTTTATTAAAAAAGATATGTTGTATCAGGATGAGCTTAACAACTGTGTCTTTGTGTCAAGAGATAAACAGGGAGAGCCGGTTTTTGCCTGTAAGCGGGGAACCAGCACTTACAAAAGATTTGTAGCAGACTGTAAGGGGAATGACTACAGCAAAGGGTTTTATGTAGACAATGGTGCAGATAAATTATTTGTTGGGGAATCGGTAATTGATATTATGAGTAAGATGACCATTCTGCAGAAAGGAGGTATGGATTATCACGCATACAATTATCTGGCAATGGCAGGAACCCAAAAACAGGAGCCGATTCAAAATGTATTAAAGGATAATCCGCAGATAAAAGAAATTTCTCTGGGGCTGGATAATGATAAGGGGGGATTGAAAGCAATCACTGACATTGAGCATATGCTGGCAGACAAAGAAATTTTAGTGGAAAGAGATTTACCAGAAAAAGCAGGGCAGGACTGGAATGACGTGCTTCGCTCTATGACGGATGTTCCCAAAACGCAAACTGAATTATCCGTATCCGAAATGGTGAAACAAATGGAAAAGACAGATGATATTTTTTCCATGGTAAATAAAGATGCTGCAAAAGCGGAAAACGGCATTTGGAAAAATCAATCAATGGCAAAACAACCGATGAAGATGATACCGGGATTAGAACGATAAGATTTCAAAAGGAGAAATGCAATGAAAGACGAATATTTATTATTAAAACAGGCAGCGTATCTTCTTCAGGTTCCAAAGCAGACATTTGAATATTATGTAAAAGCGAAGAAAATCAAGACGGAATTGAACAGGGGCAGACGCATGATAAAGGTGACAGACCTCGCCGAATACGTCTCCAAGCAGTTAGACCGGTTTTCACTGGCCGAACAATATTTTTTAGCAGAAAGCAAGTGGATGTTTTGGAAGCTGCAGCCTAAGAAATTTAACAAAACAAACCGAATTGTGGAAGACAGCATGATTGAATATCTGACGTTACAGCAGACAGCGTACTTACTGGATATGTCAGCCCACAGTATACGGTACATGGTGGAAAACGGGCTTCTGCAGGGTACCAGAGAAAAACAGGGGAAACGTTTCA
Organism: uncultured Eubacterium sp.; assembly: GCA_910589595.1. Classification (GTDB taxonomy): domain Bacteria; phylum Bacillota; class Clostridia; order Lachnospirales; family Lachnospiraceae; genus Eubacterium_F. The sequence continues at coordinate 9,349 of CAJUTM010000017.1, read as the reverse complement.
TGTACTTTATACGGGCGGACGAAGTACAGAGGTATGTGGCGGAACAGAAAAGCCGTTATGAGAAAGTCTTTTCGTTTCTCAAGTGCAACGATAGTTTTCTGTTTTGGGAAAAGTACCGGACTGATTTTCAACTGTTTTGGAAAGATGGTTATAAGGAAAGGAAGATGTCATGTGCGGAAAAGTAAAAAATTCAGGAGCAGTCTGGTAAAACAGATTAAAGAAGATGAAAAAGAACGGCTGCATCAGGAAGAATTAAAAGAAAAATATGATATTAAAGATAATACCGTTGTGGTGGAAAAAAGCAATACAATTAAATTTGTAACAAAAACCATTATTGGATTATTACGTTTTTTGGCTGCGCTTATTGTGTTTCTGCTGGCAATAACCGGACTGGCGGCCATTTTGTACCCGGATAGCAGAAATATTCTGCTTCATCAGGCATTGCAGGTATATGAAGAATTGTTAGAGCTCTTGTAAGGAGGAATTATGAACCGATGGAAAGCAGTTGGCTTGTTTTTTCTTATTATTGCCATTGGATGTATTAGTCTATGGACGTTGATAGCCACATCGGATGGCGGCGATATGACGCAATTTAAAATAAAGCCTACCGATAATTTGGCAGCGAAAAAAAAGCAAAAAGTTTCGGTTGATTGGGAGAAACTGCAGAGTCAAAATCCGGATGCCTATGCGTGGCTCCATGTTCCGGGAACAGAGATTGATTATCCGGTTCTGCAATCGGGAAACGTTCCGGAAGATTATTATTTACATCATAATCTGTATCGACAATATTCCTTTGCCGGAAGCATTTATTCGCGCAGGCAAAATGCAAAAGATTTTTCGGATAAGATAACGGTGTTGTACGGACACAACATGATAAACGGTTCCATGTTTGCCGATATCCGAAAATTTGAACATCCGGACTTCTTCCGGAAGCACAGCGAATTTTTTATCTATATGCCGGGGCGGATACTGCGGTATCGGATAGTGGCGTACCATGTATCGGACGCGGAAGATATTCTGGCCACATATCAGGCAAACAATGATGACGGTTATAAGGTCTATGCGGATAAAATAAAACAGAGTGGAAACATCCGGAAAGAAGAAAAAATAGAAGCGGATGATTCTATAGTAACTTTAAGCACATGTGATTCTGCAGACAGCAGACGAAGACTTCTTCAGGGGGTGCTGGCAGAAACACAAACCACAAAATGACAGGAGGACGAAACAATGAACAAAGTAATTTTGCTCGGGAATTTAACAAGAGACCCGGAACTTAGGTATTCACAAGGGGAGAATGCATTAGCAATTGCCCGGTTCAGTCTGGCCGTTAATCGGAAGTATTCAAAAAATAATCAGGAACCGCAGGCAGATTTTTTCAACTGTACCGCATTCGGAAAACAGGCGGAATTTGTAGAGAAATATTTCCGGCAGGGAGGAAGAATGTTATTAGTCGGACATGCACAAAATGATAATTACACGAACAATAAGGGGGAAAAAGTTTACAGCGTTCAGATAATAGCAGAAGAAATCGAGTTTGCGGAAAAGAAGAGCAGCACAGCGTCTTCAGTGAAAATTCCGGACCCATCAGCAGCGGATGATTTTATGAGTATCCCAGATGATGTGGATGAGGGGTTCCCTTTCAATTAAATTGAAACAACTAAATGAAAAAGAGGCGCCTATGAGAAAAAACGCCTCTTACCGGCAGTAAGTATACCGCCGTCGGGATAGTTACATTATATAACATTTGATTAAAATGTCAAGAGGGATGTAAAAATATGAGAATAAAATACCGATTATTGCCAAGATTAAAAAATTTAACAACGGTAGAAATGGATTTCTTTCTATACATAGCAAAATACCAGAGACGGAACGGTTTGGTGTGCGGCGTACATAATCAGGAAGTATGCAGATGTACCGGTATGTGCAAACAGTCTTTTTATACAGCCATGCGCGGACTGCAGCAAAAAGGTATTATTAGGGTATGGAAAAATTCCGACATCGATTACGATATTTTAATTCTGGACAATGATTTTTCTGACCCGTCTTCCTTTGAAAAAGGATGTGAGGGTTATATCGACCTGCATCGGGAAGTCTTTCATAAAAAGAGATTTAAAAATCTGAAAGCCAAAGAAAAATGGATGCTCTTATACTTTTTGCACTGTACACATGATAACAGCAGTTCTTACCGTATCAGAACCGAAAACTTTTATAAAAAGTTCTGCGAATTGCTGGGTGTGACAAAGCGCATGGTACGTTCGTATCTTCACAGTTTACGCTATTTCTTTTCTGTCGGAATAGTAAAGGGCTTGTATTACATCACATATAAGCGAAGTATTTTCTCTGAAAAACAAAAAACTGGACAGGAACAGCAGGAACATGAGTTCTTTACGGCTGCACTGCTAAGACGCTGTAAGATTAAAAATGCAACGAAGAGAGAACGGGAAGAAACGGCTAAACTGATAAAACAATATCGGGAGACAGCGGACAGGATTGGTTGTAACATTTTTGAAGTTCTGGAACAGGCAGTCCGGAACAGCATTCCGGATGGGGTCAGACCAAAAGACCGGAAATTGCATTATAAGTATATTCACAAGTTAGTGAGAAAAACATTGTTCCTGTGCTGAGAGCATAGGGTTAATTGTGATGCATGAAAGCGAAAAAATCCGGTCAGTCAGGAATGAAAAGTGCTGCATAGATAAAAAAACAGAGTATGAATATTTCCAGTCATGCACATTGACTGGATTTTTTTATGTCCAAGCAGTCTAAAAAAGCGTAAAAAAATAAAGAGTAGTCTATTTTATTTCCGCATAAAGCCGGATGCAGTCTAAATCGTGTGATATATGTAAAGAAAAAGAGTCCAAAATGTTTCCGCTTCAAAACAGTTAAAAGCACTGTATTTTCGGGGGAAGCAGAGATTTGTACAAGAGAGCATATTAGTTCTAATCTTTATATTCTTTCTTTATTATCTATAAATTTTAGTGGCAGATTGTTTTACTGAAAAAGGAATATTTCTCTGCTTCGCTTTTTAACAGAGTTTGACCGGATAGAAAAGGTAACCATTCATTCTTTTGCAGAGAATGAATGGTTTTAATGAGAAGCAAAGCATAATAGTATTCTTTTACTGCGAGCGGAAGAACCAGAAATATCTCCCCGATGGGGAGAAAAGCAGATTTTCAAAACAGTTTTATCAATATTTTAAGATTCGTATTCTTTGTTGCCGGATATTTCTACCACAGGTTATGCCTGTGACAAGGGTTGCCCTACGGCGTCTCGCTACGCTTGCCCCTTGTCACAGGCATAACCTGTGGTGTACGAAAATCAACAACAAAGCAATACTCCGAATCTTGAAAACAAAATATTGATAAAACCATTTTGCTAAAAATAGCAATAAAAAAGAAAAAATAAATTTTCTTTCAAGAGGAGTTAGCAACATACAATTTAAGAAAGGATTGGTGGTTATTATGAGAAAAGAAATTAAGAAATGGGCAGAAGAAAGGTACACACATGGAAAAAGGTTGGAAACTGTATTTATTCCTGAGAATATAACGGTAGATGAAAGAGTATTTGAAGATGCTATTGTATTTGGTGATGATGAATGCTTTGATTGTGGAGAATTTTATCAATACATGCTGCATGGGGAAGAACTGTATCAAGTGTATTATAAAGTTGTGGAAGATGTAGTTGATTTATCTAATCTCGATTATACAAAACCGTGCCGTGTTCAAAAGATGGATGACTTAAATTTTATATTAAATTAATACCGTTTTAAGTGAAGCAGTAACGCCCCGGCGGTTGAAACAATCAGCCGGGAGCGTGAAAAGTAGCAAGAGGGAATAGGCAAATTAATCAGGAGGGAATGGATATGAAGAAATTTGAAATTGGAAAAGAATACGGTGCGAAATTAAGCGGAGATGTACGAGATACTGTAAAAATAATAAACAGGACAGCAAAATTTGCAACTGTTGAGTATTGGGGAAAGCGGGAAAGAAAAAAGATAGAAGAAAAGAATGGAAGTGAATATCTTAGAATGCTTTGGGAGGGTGTCTTTGCGCAAGATGTGATGTAAGCCGTCACAGCGGCTTTAAAAAGTCCATTAGGCTGTGAGCGTCCGGCAGAAATGCCGGGGTTGGAACAAAAAACAAATCCGCTCTAAGCGAAGCAGTAACGCCCCGGCGGTTGGAACAATCAGCCGGGAGCGTGAAAAGTAGCAAGACGGAACGAATAAAGAAAATGGAGGTATCACGCATGGAAGAAGAAAAAACAATCATACGCATCCGCAGAGGTATAAACGGCTTCAAATATTCAGTTTGTGACAAAAATGGATATTTTATTGGTAATTGTGAAAAGCTTGCAGATGTTCGCAAGCATTGGCTGGAAGAAATTAAATTGGGATATGTCGAACTTGTCAGGGAACTGGACAAGATGCCGGATATGTCATTAACAGAAAAAACAATTGAAAATCTTAATAAACTACTTAAAATATTAGCGGAACAGTGAAGTTTGACATTTTACAGCCATAGTAGTAATATATAAAAAAGTGTTATTGATAGTCGGTTGGCCCATTGAATGAAAAAAGCGACTGCCTTAATTTTTCTTAGGAACTATGGGCGGTCGTTTTTACGTTCTATGCATCTTACTAACTCTGGCAGAGAAGATAGTTAAAAATGAAAATCAAATGAATTTTAGGAGGATAAGGTTATGAGATATTATATAAATTATGGTACGGGTGCAGGGGATGAATACGTGGATGGGACGATTGAGGACGCAAAGAAAGTAGCCGAGGATGGTCTTGCATACACGCAGACAGATGTTAAGATACAAACAGAAGACGGCGAGGATGTAGCAGTACTTAACTGGTATGGCGTAAAGCCGGAAGAAAATGACGTTGTAACGGCGCAGTTTGGTGACTATGGCTTTTATGGGGAATGGTGCTAGGAAAGGGGATATCCAGATGGGGAAAGAATGGGTTGATAAAATAATTATGGAAAAGCTATCAGAGCGCGAAAAAAAAGTTATCATTTTGTATAAATCAGGAATGACATACGAGGAAATTGCAAAAAAATTGGGATGCACGCAGCAAAACATAGGCCGTATATTAAAATGCATAAAAGAAACAAATGGTATACCTACTAAAAGAAAAAGGATGGATTATCAGGAATACAAAACAGCAGATTTAAGCATCCTTACTCAGCGTGAGAAAAACATTTTTATAAAATGGCTGGATGGAAATACTTATAGTCAGATTGCCGAACAATTAAATATTACTAGCTCTTCCGTTGGTTCTTTACTTTGTAGAGTAAAAACAAAACTCGACGGAGAAGAAACATATGAACAAAAAAACAGGGAACTGGTTAATGCAAGAAGACGGACGCCGGAGCATCGCGAAAAAGCAAAAAAATGGCATAAAAATTATGTGAACAATCATCCAGAATTTATAGAACAGTTAAAATCATATAACAGGGAGTATTATCTTAAAAATCGAGAAAGAATTCTTGAAAAACAGAAAAAAAATAGGAATAATACCTAAAAATGCACTGGCAGGTAATTTATATGGAAAGATTAAAACAGTAAAAGTATGAGATATTGAATAAAGACAATTTTGATGGCAAAATTAATGTGCAATGGAGGTTGTATTTTGACAAACAGGACAATGCGGGCTTGCCAAGTATGCGGCAAGCCCTTTTATGGCGATACAGATTACCATTATTGCCCCTCATGTGCAAGGCTCAAGAAATTAGCTAACGTAATAAAAATCCGCATTTGTGAGGATTGCGGCATTGAGTTTTATGGCGGGCCGAGGGCAAAACGGTGTCCGGATTGTGCATATAAGGCACAACAAGAGACAAACCGACGTCATAAAAAAAACGGAACAAAACGACCATTGGGCAGTATTGATAATTGCCAATGGTGTGGAGCAAATTATACCGTTGTTTCCGGCCGGCAGAAGTATTGCCCCAAATGTCGCCGTGAAGCCGTGCTTGCATGGCAGAGAGAGCACAAAAAAGGATATAGCAAGGCATCAGGGCAGGATATTAAAAAACAAAAGCGGCGCAAGCAGGCACAAAAGATATGTGTATATTGTCTGCGCACTTTTATGAGTAACACATCAACAAATGTTTGCTCCGATTACTGTCGGGTGGAGCAGAAAAAACTTACCCAGTGCATATCTGACATCAACAGGGGATACAAGAGAAATTATGATAAATATATAAAAAGACGTAACGAATACAGAAATTCGGATAAAAAACACTCTTTCTTTTAGAAAATCATGGGGAAGAAAGAGTGTTTTTTTAGTATCCCCCTCTGTCTCCGGTTCGCCGGAGGCGAAATGTCCGGAGACATCTCCCCAAGGGAAGAAAAGCAAGGCTGGTTAGCTGCATGGCATATTCCTGTTTGAATGTTTATTATCAGGGTTCCGGACTCTTTGTTGCAAAATATTTCTACCACAGAACATACGGTTATGACAAGGGTTGCCCTGACGGCGTACCGGCTGCGCCTTGCCCCTTGTCATCCGTATAACCTGTGGTGTACGAAAATCAGCAACAAGAGTTGCACGGAACCTTGATAATTTAATAAACATTCAAGCAGGAGGTACACTGCCATGACAGTTGAGATAGTAACAGCAACTCTTACAAAAGGGATTGTGACCTTAACAGCCATTGACTGTTCGGAGGAAAATTTGCGGCGGATGGAACGCTGGCGTGATGACGGCGTCGAAAAAATGATGGAGTTTGTATTTGATACAACCATAAGAAAAGATTATTTGCATTTCCGCAAATGGATGAAGCAGCAGAAAGTAACCCGGGAAGCAAAGACATGGGGAGAAGCTTTGAATGCCATCAGTGGCATTATAACTGACATTAATGGTAAATATAGAGTCTGGGATTAGCCCGGACTCTTTTTGTTTTACAAAAATTCATCGTGCCAAAAGGTACAGAAAGGAGATTATTATGGTTATTGCAATGAAAAATCGAATGGAACAGATTAATATGCTGTTGGAGCAGGATGGAATGGAGGTATCTCTGCAGGAACGTTTTAAAAACAATCAGTTAAAACAGGGGATGGTATTAAGAAGTAAAGAGTTCAATTGTTCTCCGGTTATTTATGTGGATGAAAAGTTCTGGGAGTTATCGGATTTGGAAATTGCGGAACAACTAAAACAATCGTTTGAAAAATATTCGTTCAATATGGAACCGTCGGCATTTCTGAATAAGGAGTATGTATTGCAGAATGTTCTTCCACGAGTTTATTCGGAAGAAAATATACCGGCAATGGAGAAAGAGGGAATTACATATTTGCATAAAATGGATTTGGCTTTTGCCTTTTACATTCCTTTAAACATGAATATGAATGCTAGGGAGTTGTCATCTGTCACCCTGACAAATGCATTACTGGATAATCTGGAAATTAGCATGGATGAGCTTGTTGAAGCAGCAGGGGAAAATATTGTGGAAGAATGTAATGTTCTGGATATGCCTTTTGTGATGAAAGGACTTGGATTTAATATTACAGTCAGTGAAGATACCTGTCCAACGATGGTTGTTATAAGCAATAAGTCCCAAATTAACGGTGCTGGTGTTATGTTTAATGAAAATACTTTTCAGCCGGTTTCAGAATTTTGGGGAAATTCGTTTGCCATTCTTCCAAGTTCGATTCATGAATGCATTTGTGTACCGTTTTCTTCCGAACAGGATTTGCAGGCATTTCAGGAGATGGTGTGTGCAATTAATAAAACAACGGTTCCGGCGGAAGATAAGCTGACGGATAGTGTTTATGTTTGGAATAATGGGCGGTTAAGTCAGTTTTCAAAATAAAGTAATCTTGGGGGAGCGGACAGCTCCCTCTTGTTTTAAGCTGATTTTATCTCTTATAAACGGCAAGATTTCCTTTGATGTTTTTAGGCTGCAGTGGCTCTGCTTTGTTTTTTTCTTTATTGTACCATTCCGACCCTCTGCCGACACGCCCGCGTGTCTCCCTCTCCCTGCCCCCTCCCAGGGAGAGAGTAAGGTAACCATTCATTCTTTTGCAGAGAATGAATGGTTTTTAGTGCGCAGCAAAGCGCACGAGTCCCCCTTTGCTGCGGTTTGAGAACCGGCACCGGCAGCATCTCCCCCATGGGGAGAAAAAATCGCCGTTTATTGCTCTATACTGCATTAGCAATTGCGGCGATTTTTCAACACTTTTCCGGAAGCACCTGCTTTTCACTCTTCGAGGAAAAGACAGGCCGGAAAAGTGTTGAAAGAGCATAAGGGGAAATTGACCCCACAATACTGTGGGGGTTCGGCAAAGCCGAACATTTCTCTGGGTACAGCTACAGAACTTAATATATCTAAGTGATATCCTGCAAAAACAAGTAAAAAAGCAAAAATACATTGAAGTGATATATATTTCTCTTGACGTGCGGGCAAATAAAAAGTAAAATACTATATATAATAAAGGAGGCGGAGACATGAAACAGAAATGCATTTATTTAGCAGAAGAAGATATAAAACTTCTGACAGAAATAAAGGGGAGATACGGATTAAAGTCAGATGGTCAGGCGGTGGCGTTTCTCCTGCATAAACATGAAATGGAAAATCAGGAACTGGCGGTGGCAGTTCGGAAAGAATTGGAAGAAAATTATCTTCCCAAAGAAAGAATCCGGTGGGGTGTACAGACAGCAGAGCAGAATACGATTGTTATGGTGGATGCGTTGAACACCTTATTGTGGATGTTTAAGGCAAAGGAATGTTACAGGGCAGATGAAATCATCCATCCGGTGATAAAGGAAAGTCAGGAGGAACTGAAAAGAAAGATTGCCTACTTTAAGCAGAAAAGTGATGAACGGAAAAGCAGGAAAGGAAATCAGGACAGCCAGGGGTCACGAATGACCCCTAAAGGGAGAAGCTAGAGAGAAGCAGGCAGGGGGTCACGAATGACCCCTAAAGGGAGAGGCAGACAGGGGGTCACGAATGACCCCTAAAGAGAGAAGCAGGCAGGGGGTCACGAATGACCCCTAAAGGGAGAAGCAGACAGGGGGTCACGAATGACCCCTAAAGAGAAATGGAGCTTGTGATGGAAATAAAGATTCGGGACGTTGACCCGGTTATTGTAAAGAAAATTGATGAGCTGGCTAAAAAGCAGCATATGAGCCGCAATGAATATTTGAAACGCTGTGTTTCGCAATATGCCATCATACAGGATGTGGTTGACTTGGATAAAAAATACACGGATTTAGTAAATGTACTGATTGACCGCATAGAGCAGGCAAATGATGTAATTGCGGTCAATAATGAATTGATGGAGAAAATACTTGGGGGTCACGAATGACCCCTAAAGAGAGAAGCAGGCAGGGGGTCACGAATGACCC
>CAJUTM010000016.1 GCA_910589595.1 uncultured Eubacterium sp. | reverse complement strand
ATTCAGCTTTCTGTTCTCTGGATGCAATATTTTTTCATCCGCTTTATTTACGGCATTGTCCAATGGGAAAGCGTCTGCAACCATATCTTTCCTGCGGACATTTGGATTTATTACAGTGTCCCTTTTGGTATTGCCGAGATTTTTAGAGGTAATGGGCGTATGGCTTGCAGTACCGTTTGCGGAACTTTTCACGCTTATGCTGACAGTATATCTGCTATGCAGGCATCGGAAACAATACAATTATTTTTGAAAGAAAGGCAGGCAGGAAATTGAAACAGACAGAATGGATATTATGCCCTGTCTGCGGGAGCAAAACCCGTAGCAGAATTAGGGAGGATACTATTCTGATAAATTATCCTCTCTACTGCCCAAAATGCAGGCAGGAAAGATTGGTTAAAGCAAAAAATTTACGAGTAACAGTCATCACAGAGCCAGACGCAAAGACGCAGAGCCGATGAACTTGCCAATAAGTACAGTTCATTGGCTCTTTTGTTGTTGTCGCATATTTTTATTCTGCATGGTGTAACAGCCGTAGAATTGCTCATAATACATAAAAGAAATGGAGGCATTGATTATGCAGAATAACAGGATATGGGAACAGGTGGCAGGTTTTATGCAGCAATTACGCTGTGAGAGCCTTTCAGAAAAGTCGGTGGTTCAGATGCCGGGACAGAAAAAGATTCAAGAAGAACTGGAAAAAGCACAGGTTAAAGGTGAAGAACTATTGAAACAAATGCAGGAAAAGGAGAGGGGGATTATTCAGGAATGGCTGGAACAACTGGAAAATAATGCCTCTGTCGAGGCACAGCAGGCGTATTGTCAGGGATATGTTGACTGTATTCTTTTGTTAAGTGGTATGGGATTGCTTAGACCGGAACTTATGAGTGAGGGGATTTTAGAGCATATCCGGCAATAGAAAAGGCTCATTTCATAATAAAATGAACCTTAAATGTGGGAGTGAAGAAATAAGTATTTGAGTTGTCTCTAATCCTGTCGGGACTGACTGTTATTAACAGATAGAACAGCCTCCGTGGTTGCAAGGATGATTTTAAGTTGGTTTTCATTGCATTGTGACAACCGTCTTAATATTTCCTGATATGTATCATTATGCAGGTTTTTATCCGGATAGATCACGGTATCAGCAGACAGGTTAAAGTATTGTATGGTTTTGGCAAAAACCTCCAGGCTTGGCGTGTTTTTGAAACGTTCCAGATCTTTTAGATAAGATAAGGAAAGGTCAAGAATTTCCGCTAATTCTGCCTGAGTGAGTTTTTTGTCCATGCGGGCATTTTTCATAACAGTGCCAAACTGTTTTGGATTGAGAGCCATAGTGCCACCTCCTACGAGTATGTTATAACCATACCTTAGAAAAGTAAAAACGGTATGGGGAGACTTCGTAGGTATAGTAATACCGTACTAAAAGAAAAGATTGGAGATTATCATGTTCGGAGAGTCAGGTAAACAGTTAAAAAAATCTATAGAATAGCAATAGACTGTTACACCATCCACGGTATGGTTACACCATTCTTGTTTGGTAGCACCATAGCGTTTTTTAGAGAGAAGATGTTGGAAAGAGGTCTCAGGGATCTGCAGCATCTTCTCTCTTTTTCTCTTGCCGGGATTTCTTTAGCAATGCTAAGTGGGATTGAAAAGGATACACCGATAAATCGGGGCAGTACACCGAAACATATAATCTATTCTTTGGTTCTATGCCAAGCTATACTTAGTGTAGAAGGAAGAGGGGGTGTCTGCCATTAGTAAATCTGTTAGAATGAGATATTTGGATTTTTTAGCGGAAACGGGCATGACACGCTATGAATTTTCCAAAAGGAGTGGGATTCCAGAAAGTACATTGTGGAGTCTGGGGCAGAAAGAGGACTATGATGTGCGGGAGAGCAATATCCGTAAGATTGCACAGGGAATGGGAGTGCCACCTTCTGAACTTTTTGACGATGAGGATAATGCCGTCTGCCTGAATGAAAAGAGTGAGGTATGGCTTGTTAAGAATTTTCGTAGGTTATCGGAGAGACAGAAAGGGTGTATAGAGGGGTACATAAAGGCGTTACTTGAGGAAAATAGAGATATATGCCAATCTGATCAGTAAGGTATTCTGAGAGCAGAATAATCGGGATACCTTTTTGTTTTGCTCATACGCCGATAAATCGGGCAAGTTTTCCGAAACATAAGTCCTACCCAAACAGAAAATACTCGCCTATACTTAAATGTGTCCACAGGATGCAGCTACAAAAATATATTCTTTTCTAGTGGACATTATAACTGAATATGATGATTTCATCGGACGTTCGGAGTAGTTACGCATTGCGCCGTACCGCAGATACGCCATAGCCAGTCGGGAGGTTAGCATTTTCCCATGTGACAGTCTGGCTGCGAGAATATCCATGCAAAACAGGAACCGTGGTGGTTTCGAGGTTGCGACTACTTTTGATAATGATACTCCCCGTAAGGGTTCTATGATAATTGGTGCAAGTCCAGAGTGGGTTACTGACCATAACCACCGATGATTTCAACTGGAGATTTTGATGATTTCTGTCAATAAGAGTGCATTTGACAGAATGTATTGTTATTGGCAGAAATGCCAAAGAAGCAGGTGGAGACTTGCATTTTGTTAGTCTCATTACTTTCTTCCTTATTAAATAGCATCCGGAGATCGGAACTGGCTCCGGATGCCATAAGATGAAAGGGGTGTTCATACGTGGAAGAAAAGGAAAAGATGAATGAAGATGTCAGAAAAGAACTTGATACCATGATGGCAATTGCTCTTATCAGGAGTATATGTGTGAAAGGGATTATTTCTAAAGAGGTTATGTCAGCCGTAGAGAAAAAAGGTAAAAAAATGCTTGAAAAGAAGTAAAGCGTGTGGTATTATATAGGTGTGAACAAAATTAGGAAAAACAGCAAAGGAGGGTAAACTTCAATGGCAGAGAGGACAGTTGCAATATATGCCAGAGTATCTACAGAGCATGAGGCACAAATTTCTGCATTAGGGAATCAGGTACAATATTATGATAATATATTATCCATGCACTCTGAATGGAAAGTTTACGAATATTACATAGATGAGGGTATTACGGGCACCTCTACATTGAAAAGAAAACAATTCATGGCTATGATGGAAGATGCCAGTAAAGGATGTTTTGACTTGATTATTACCAGAGAAGTATCTAGATTTGCGAGAAATACAGTAGACACATTGCAGGAAACGAGAAAGTTAAGGCGGATGGGTGTGGAAGTGTATTTTACAGAGGACAATATCTGGACGATGAATGATGAAGATGGAGAACTCCGATTGACAATTATGGCTACTTTGGCACAGAATGAGAGTAAAAAAACATCACTTCGGGTAAAAGCCGGACAGCAGGTTTCTTTTCAAAATGGTGTTTTATATGGTAATGGAAATATTCTTGGCTATGACCGTGTCGGCAAGGATTTGGTGGTTAATCCGGAACAGGCGGAAACAGTGCGGATGATATATAATTTATATCTTAACGGTTATGGGGCGAGAAAAATACAGTTTGAATTGGAAAAACTTGGTCGTAAGACAGCGACAGGGCTGACAAACTGGAGTCCCGCCAATATATCCAGAGTGTTGCGGAATCCTTTTTACTGTGGTATCATTGAGTATAGGAAACAATATGTTCCAGATTATCTGGAACAGAAAAAGATAAACAACTTTGGAGAAGTGGAACGGATAACGGTGGAAGGGCGGCATGAACCGATTATTTCACGGGAAGACTTTGAAAAAGTTCAGCAAAAACTTGATTCCAATACTTCTTCGGCTATGAACCGGGGAAAGCGGGGCAAAAATCCACCCACCAGTGTCTGGTGCAAAAAGTTGATTTGTATGTGCGGACATCAGTACAATCGTAAAGTATGGCACACAACAAAAGATGGGCAGAAACAGTTTTGTTATCAGTGCTACAGTCAGATCAGGACAGGCTCTGTCAGGACAAGGAAAAACAAGGGACTGAGCATTGAGGGAGTATGCGAGGCACCATTGATTCAGGATTGGAAACTGGAATTGATGGCAAAAATTGTCTTTGATACGCTTTGGAAAGATAAGAAAACGGTAATTGCCATAGCCAACCAGTTACTGGAAAGCAGTTTGAAAGACCAGCCGGAAAAGAATTATGCAGCAGAGATTACCCGATTGGAGAACCAGTTAGAAAAACATCGAAAGAAACTGGATAATCTGATTGACATGAGGCTTTCGGATGAAATTGCAAGGGAGGATTATCAAAGGAAGCGAGGTGAGATAGAGGATGATATTGCAAAGACGCAGGAAAACATAGAGAAGTGTAAGCATTTGGAAAGTGATACTACGGATAGTGTTGCTGATAAAATTTGTGCCTTGAAAATTGCAATAGAGAAGGAATTTGATTTCGATACCTATAATATACCCGAAAGCATCATAGACGCTTTTGTGGAGTATATCAAGGTGGAGAAAGACAGATATATCTGGAAAATTTCTTTGGTTGATGGAGAATTTACTTGTTTAGCCTCCGGGAAGGCAAAACACCCGGATGTTTCTTTAGTAGATTTTCCCTCCAATGTGCAAGGTAGCACAGGCGGCGATTGCTCAGAAGTAGGAAATTACTCTTAAAAGAGGAAACTGGAGAAATCCAATAGAGAATTAGATTAGTATAATGAACCGCCCCGAAGTATCGTTTGGTACGAGGGGCGGTTTTAAAACAATGGCAGAGGTTTGCCTGTTATATAAGTTATGGAATAGGATATAATGATAATATAGAGGTAATGAAATGAAGATGGATATTTTGCAAAATTTGATACGGGAAAACAAAATACGATGGTCGACTCATTGCGTGGAAAGAATGGGAGAACGGGATATATCCAGAGCAGATGTTAAGAAGTGCATTGGTGATGGAGAAATCATTGAAGACTATCCAAACGATTTTCCATATCCCAGTTGTTTGATTTTTGGCTATACGATGACAAATAAGATTTTGCATGTAGTGGCTGGAACAGATGGACAATGGATTTATATTATTACAACGTATTATCCGAGTTCCGAACGTTTTGAAAATGATATGCGTACAAGGAGGGCAAAGTAATGTGTATGTTTTGCAAATGCGATTCTGTAAAATCAAGCTTTACTACGCATGTAGTTAATTACAAAGGAGCTATCATTGTAATTAAGAATGTCCCTTGTGAAGAATGTGAACAATGCGGAGAAAAGTATTATACGGATGAAGTCGCAGAGAAAATAGAAAGAATGGTAAACCTTGCGAAGCAGATGATGCAGGAAATTGCAGTATTAGATTATGCAAAGGTTTCATAGAATGGCAGAGAGTTAATGAACCGCCCCGAAGTATCGTTTGGTACGAGGGGCGGTTTTTAACATATTTGCAATTGGGTTATTGATTAAAGTTATTTCTTCTCCCAATAAGTCCATTCAATACAAGGTTGAAAGCCAATAGCGGCATAAAAGGGGTCGCCGCCTCCGGTCATGTGAGTAGCGCCCAAAGATTTCATGCGGCGGTACATTTCAGACAATGCTGCGGCTGTCAGTCCCTTACCTCGGAATTGAGGAACGGTACATAAGGGTTCCATATATGCCAGTTTGTTTTCTGGTGTCCACCACATACCAGCATAGCATACATAATCACCAGCCTGATTTTTGACAGCTACAGCATGGGGAGTATAATGCGGCGCTGCCAGTATGTGATATTCATTTTCTGCGTCACCATCCCAAGGACCTTCTGTTTTTTCATGGTCGAAACCTTTCCAGCAGCATTCGGTCACTTTTTCAGTATTCAAATTCCCATATTCTTCGAACTTGAAGCCGGACGGAAGGGGATATGATAATGGTTTTTTGAAATCATAAATCATTTCATTATACCCTCAGGATTTTGTATAACCTGCATTGAAAACGGCATTTTGTGATGTCTCTTGTCCGTCAAATAAAACATAAGTATGTTTTCCATTAATTCGGGGCATATGGTTCTCGGAATAGGCTACCATTTCTTCTGCAAGGAATTCATATCCGGGACGAATTGAAAAATAGATATGGTTAACAGGGTTTTCGGTAAAACAAAAAGCTACGATTTTTCCGTTATCTTCCCATATACGATATCGGTGTGTATAGGATTTATCCATCCAATCACTTGATAACGCATATTCAAAAAAGGGAGCGGGAACGCCGTTTTGCCAGTTTCTTTCATAAATATCTGTCATGAATTGGTATACATCCATAAAGTCGCATAAAATACGAAAATTTCTTGCTGTTATACTTTTCATTGTATTCATTCCTTTCTTTTGGATGTCGATTTGTTTTATCAAACGGCAAAAAAACGAATTGACCATGTTGTTCAATTCGTCCACATATTATGCAGGCTACGATACAAAAACTGCACGCATATATTCTCGTAAAAGCAAAAAGAGTGCCTTTGCGGAGAAGTTTGACATATGTGAACACTAAGAAGTCTATCTTGACGTAACAAAACAAACGCATCCGAGTGCGCTAAAATTGTTAGTTACATTTTAATCATAGACTACTTAATCATGTTCACACCTCATTTCTTATAAAGTGAGCTGATTATAGCACATAAAAATATTTTTGTAAAGTATAAGACATAAGGTTGTTTTCAGCAGGTTGTTTTCAGGATATCAAGGATGGATACAGAATATTGTTTTGAGTTATTGCTAAAAATTATAAGCGTATCATTAAAAATAATGGTGCGCCTATTTTTAAGGTAATTACGCACCTGTTAGAGAATGAAAGTTATGCAGGATACAATAGTGTGGACAAAATAGCATTTGTTTAGTGACTGTATATGGTAAGGCATCAACACATAAGGGCGTAGTGTGGCAAATTTAATTATCCAACCATTAGTTTCAAAAATATTAACTAAGCCTCAATTGTGTGTGATGGGAAGTTATGTTATTTTTTTAGTATAAGGCGCCTTAATATATAATTATAGAAAGGAATGGTTAAGTATGATAATAGGAAATAATATAAAAAGAATCCGTCAGAACAAGGGAGTTACACAGGAGCAACTGGGCGATATTATAGGGGTCACAGGTCAGGCGATTAGTAAATGGGAGAATGGTTCAGCGCTTCCGGATATTCAGGTGTTACCAAAACTTGCAGACTATTTTGGAATTAGTATTGATGAGTTGATGGGATATAAACTGAATGCACTAACTTATAAAGAGCAGTTTGTAAAATTTATGGTAGGCAATGGAATTTTGCAGATAGGCGAATTTGATTTGCAAGATGGGCAAAAGAAAAACTATTATTTGAATTCCGAAAAGTTTACAACGAATGCTCAAATAGCAAAGATAGGTGAATACTTTGCGGACTGTATCCGGGAAAATGGTGTTCCGTATGATGTGATTGTGGGGCTTGCATATCACGGAATTGCATTTTCTACAGCAACGTCATGTGCATTATTTCAGAAATATGGTGTGACAACAGATTTCTGTTTTGACAGAAAGGTGCCGGATAGCCGAGGACGGAAGATATGTGGGCATACATTGAAGGACGGCGATAAAGTCATTATTGTCGATGATTCGATTGGCACAGGAAAAACGCTATGTGAACGAATTGAACGCTTGAAAGATGAGGCTGATATTGAGGTAGTTGCAGTAATTGTGATAGCAAATCTAACGAATGAAGAGGCAGCGCAAAAGGGGCTGGGAGCAAAGATGGTGGAGGAACGGTACGGAGCAAAGGTACATTCCATCATTACGGATAAGGACATCCGTGATTACTTGAATTATTAGGGCACCCTCCGGTTGCAAAAATTCCAATTAAACTTGGTAGACGAAAATAAAATTCCTGCTTATAATTAAGAAAAACACTTGAAGGAGGAGAAAATGGGATTAGGCGGCAGAATTCAAAAACTTAGAATCGATAATGGTTTGACACAGGAGCAGTTAGCAGAGATGCTTTCTGTATCAAGGCAATCTGTTTCAAAATGGGAGATGGACCAGTCACTTCCGGAAATTGATAGGGTCATTATGATGAGCAAGTTGTTTTCGGTGGGAACAGATGAAATTTTGTTGGAAGATGAGGAAATAAAAAGTTTTAGACCGCAGGAAATACATTTGGGTTCTATCTATTTGATTGCCAGAGATTTTGAAAAGTCTATTTCATTTTACGAACAGCTATTATCAATGTCAGTATCCACTAGAAACTGTGGAAATAAATTTGCGGAATTTTATTTTGATAATAAGTGTTTAGCACTCATGAATGAAGAAAGTTTGCAGGGACATCATTATGAAGATGGAGATTACAAATTTGTATTGAACTTTTGGGTTGAGGACTTGGAAAAAGAATACAACAGACTAAAAGCGTTAAATATCGGGAAAATGACTGAAATTCAAAAAGTCAATGAAGGATATTACTATTTTAGCGTGCTTGACCCGGATAATAATGTTTGTGAAATCACAGGTGGATATCATTTATTGGAGGAGGAAAAAGATGAGTAATAATGTATGTCAAAGTTGTGGGATGATTATGAAAGAAAGCGAGCGGGGAACAAATTTAGATGGAAGCATTAGTGAGGATTACTGCAAGTATTGTTTTACCAATGGGAAATTCGGAAAAGACGAAACAATGGAAGAGATGATAGAAAGTTGTATTCCGTTTTGGATTAATGAGGCAAAAGGGATTGATGAAAACGCAGCCAGACAGGAATTGCTTTCTATTATTCCAACATTGAAACGATGGAAAATTAAAGATTGAATTGAGGGGATGAAAGTATAAATTCATTTGTTGGAGGGAGGTGCTTTTGTAAGGGTGGCGTTGTGATACCGTTTTACTTTTTGAAATTGGAATATTGTGAACAAGGCAGTTATGAGTATGAAAATCATAGCTGCTTTTTGGTCTGATAAAAAGAAAGTCTAGGAGTAAGCAACATGAGTAAAAAATTGTAATCAATGGTATAGTTTTATAATTTTTTTACTTTTCCCGTAAATTTTTTTAGCCATACAAACTCCTTCCCCTCCCGATAATCTCCAATTATCCCTACCAAACTTCTGTTATAATTGTTCTCAAAAATTATAATCAGGAGGATGGAACATGGAGACAACAGAAATAATCATGGAAATGGAGAACTATTTACACGTATGCGGAGTTCAAAGAGAGCTGAACAACAAAACAGTAAAGGCGTATAGGATTGATATAATCCAATTTCTGGATTACTTGGCCGTAAATCAATTATCGTTTGATAAAAAAGGAATTAGCAGCTACTTAGATTACTTACACGATAAATATAAACAGCGTACCGTTAAGCGGAAGATTGCCAGTGTAAAGGCTTTTTTTAATTATTTGGATTATGAGGAAAGGATAGAGAGCAATCCTTTTAACAGAGTCCGCGTCCGGTTTAAGGAGGAGCAATTACTTCCACGAAGTGTCTCGCAGGAAGTTATTGAAAAATTATTAAAGTATATGCATGAACAGAAGAGCAGCGGTGGATTGTCAAAATGGAAAAGTCGGTTGCTGCTTCGGGATATATGCGTGGTTGAATTGCTTTTTATGACAGGAATGCGAATTTCGGAACTATGTGAAATACCTCGGAATGCCATTGATTTGTCAAAAGGAACCATTTGTGTTTATGGAAAAGGCTCAAAAGAGAGAATTATTCCCATAGGAAATACTAAGGTGTTAAAGTTGTTGCGGGAGTACGAGAAAGCGTTTGTAAAGGAAATAAAGGAAAACTTTTTTGTAAACAGATATGGGGAACCGTTATCAACGCAATCAGTACGGCTTATGTTCCGGCATTATACAAAAGCTGCCGGAATTGAGCAGCATATTACCCCTCATATGATACGACATTCTTTTGCAACGTTATTGTTGGAGAAAGGAGTAGATATACGCATCATTCAGCAGTTGCTCGGTCACGCCTCTATTGTGACAACGCAGATTTATACAAATGTTGCGTCAGAGCAAAAGAAAAAAATACTAGAAGCATTTCATCCAAGAAATCAAATGAGCATATAGAGAGTTAGCCTGACGGTGCAAGAAAGGGGGGAGCTTGTCATTGTCAGGCTAAAATCAATTAGGGAAATTTTTTATATGCTATTGCAAAAACAAAATGAGCGTAGTACAATGGTTATTGACTGAAAGTCAATAACCATAAAAGGAGGTGCTGGGAACAGTGGCCAGACCTGTAAAAAAGACACCGGAGCAATGGAAAAAGGAAATATTGGATGCGGCACAGAAACTATTTATTTCCAAAGGATACGGAGAAACTTCAGTTTCCGACATTATGGACATGGTGGGCGGGGCAAAGGGAATGTTTTACCGTTGTTTCCAAAGTAAAGAGGAAGTAATGTACGCATTGGGCAATCAAATGTTCTTTGAAAACAATCCTTTCGACGCAGTCAGGGAAAGGAGCGATTTGAACGGTCTGCAAAAAATCAGGTCATTGCTTGCACTCAATCAGTCGGACGCTGAGCGAAACCAGATAAACAGGCAGGCAATCCCGATGTTGAAAGATTCGCACATTTTAGCGGCGGCGGTTGGAGAAAACAGGCGTGTATTAACTCCCTTGTGGTTGGAATTGCTGGAGGAGGGGAAAAGGGACGGCTCGATTAAGACGGAATACACGAGAGAGCTTTCCGAGCTTTTGCCGCTTATCAATTTCTGGCTCATGCCGTCGGTATTCCCTGCCACAGAGGGGGAACTGCTCCATAAATACCATTTTGTGGCAGAGGTATTGGCTTATATGGGACTGCCGCTTTATGATGATGACACAGCTTCCTTTACAGAAAAGTTTATTGCTGATATTACGAAAACGTCCTGCGGACAAAACGCTATGCCGGAAAAAGCCGGCAGCAATAAGGAAAACGAGGGGGGCGGGCCATGACAGAAAAGCTATTTACGAGAAATTTCACGCTCCTTATTTTGGGGCAGCTAATTTCCTTGTTTGGAAATTTCATATTAAAACTGGCGCTATCCATGTATGTACTGGAAGTGACTGGTTCGGCAGCTATATTTGCAGGAATATTATCTGCGGCGACAATTCCGACCATTCTTTTGTCGCCGCTTGGCGGTATCTTGGCTGACAGAGCGGACAGGCGGAATATTATGGTGGCGTTAGACGCATTGACTGGTGTAACGGTTTTAGGTGCGGCATTAGTCTTATCAGGGAGTAATGCTATTGCCGTAATCAGTACATTGCTTATCCTGCTTTCTGTTTTGGGTGCGTTTGAAACGCCTACTGTGCAAGCGTGTATTCCTACGATGCTGCAAGGCGACAATATTACGAAAGGAAATGCCGTTGTCAATCAAGTGGCTTCTTTATCCTATCTGATTGCTCCTATGTTGGGCGGTGTATTATATGCCATGTTTGGACTGAAACCCGTAATGTATGCGAGCGTTGTCTGTTTTTTTATTACTGCCCTGTTTGAATGTTTTATCAAACTGAGTTATCAGCGTGTTCAAAATAAGGGCGGCGTACTTCGGATTGTAAAGCAGGATTTCTTATCAAGTATGCAATATATTTCAAAAGAACAGACGAGTATATCAAAAATGCTGCTCTTAACGGCAATTTCAAGGTTTTTTGTGATGGGCATTACCATCGTCGGACTTCCCTTTCTTGTGCGGACTGTCCTCGCATTGAATGCAAAGTATTATGGGGCTGCGGAAAGTGCATTAGCAGTCGCTACAATCTTGGGGAGCATTACCGCAGGAGTTTTGGCAGAGAAATTGAAAATACATAAATTATCTGTCCTGCTTGCTTCTCTGGGGATTTTTATTGTCCCTGCCGGTATTGTTTTTCTCCTGCCCGTGAGTGCCATTATGAAATATGTTGTTATGATTGTATCCTTTTGCGGTATGCAGGCGGTCATCAGTATATTTTCTATTTTTGCCGTTTCGCTCATACAGCAGAGGACGCCAAATCATTTCATAGGAAAAGTGATGGCTTATACATCAACGGTTACTTTGTGCGTCCAGCCCATAGGGCAAATCGTGTACGGTTTTCTGTTTGACCGATTTCACAATGCCGTATATTTTGTCTTAATCCCGACTGGTATCATAGTTTGCATTGTAGGACTGTCTGCAATGAGCTTTTTTAGGAATATGGAAACAGAGTAATATTATCTTGACTTTCCGACACAAGTGTCGTACAATATTTTAAGACACAGGTGTCGGAAAGGTGGTGCAAATATGAATAAAAGAGGAGAGGAAACGAGAAAACATATTAAAAGATGTGCCTGTTCCTTATTTGCCGAAAAGGGCTTTAAACAGGTAACAATGAAAGACATTTGTGAAGCTTCGCAATTAAGCAGAGGTGGTTTGTATTGTCATTATAAAAGTACACGTCAAATTTTTCAGGAGATTATTGATGACATGACGGGGCAGCAGGATAATGAAATTGATGTAAGAATAAAACAAAACCAACCGGCGGTAACGATATTGGATGATATTTTATACAAATATGAGAATGAAATGATTGACAGCCAATCGTCGTTAAGCGTGGCAATATATGAGTATTTTAGCATCCATGATATTGCGTGCCGAAAGAATACATTATATGAGCAATATTTAATATCTGCAAATACATGGAAAAAGCTAATGCAATATGGAATAGCCAGAAAGGAGTTTAAGAAGGTAGATATTGCCGCTGTTTTTGATTTAATTGTATTTTCCTATCAGGGGGTGAGGATGTATAGTAAGCTGATGCCAGTTGCTAAAGAAATCCCTTCCAGAATCATAAAAGAAATCAGAAAAATTTTAGTGAGGAGTGATGGCGATGGCAACAATTTTTAATCATTTTTATGGGAATAAAAATGCATTTCTAAATCCTTGTGATATAACGGAAAAGATTTCTGGTTTTCCGGAGGTATGTATCACTACTTTTTCAGAAAGCATTATAAAAGATTTTGTGGAAAAGAATACTGCGAGAGTAATTGCAAATTTATATTCTGCCAATGGAATAATACCTGTATATGAAATAGAATATGCGGATAAAAAGATGGGATTATTTCTTTCCAGAGTAGGAGCGCCCGCTTGTGCAGCCGGTTTGGAGGAAATCATAGCGTTAGGGGCAAAGAAAATCGTACTGTTCGGGTGTTGCGGCATATTAAATCAATCCATTGCCGATGGCAAAATAATTCTCCCGTCGTCGGCTGTCAGAGATGAGGGAACAAGCTATCATTACTTTTCGGGAAGTGAGGAAATGAGCGCAGAAGCTTTTTCGACGGACATAGCAGTCCGGTGTCTGAAACAGCATGGGATTCCGTATGTGATAGGAAAAGTCTGGACAACAGATGCAATTTACAGGGAAACGCCGGAAGCTATTGAAGAACGCAAAAAGCAGGGCTGTATTGCGGTGGAAATGGAATGTTCAGCATCATTAGCTGTTGCGAAATTCAGAAATATACCAATTATTCAGTTTTTCTATGGAGCGGATAACTTAGATTGTGATAAATGGGAAATAAGGGATTTGACAGATTATGGTTTGAGTTTTAGCAATAAGTATATGACAATAGCTTTGGAATGCGGGATTGCCATGAATGCCGCTATTTCCGTGGGAATAGGTTGAATTTATCCTGAAAACTGGATATAATGAAACTATTAAACCGTCAGGAGGTGTGAAAAATGACGATAAACACAAACACATTAGTGTCTATTACCGAAGCTAACCAGAATTTTTCCAAAGTTGCAAGGCTGGTGGATGAACATGGAACAGCAGTAATTCTCAAGAATAATGTACCAAGATATCTTGTTATAGATTTTAGTAAGGCAGAGGATGATACTATTGCATCCGATGAAGATATATTGAGTATCTCAAAAAGATTGATTGAACAGAACAGAGAGGCCTATGAGGTACTGGCAAAATGATTAAACTGACAAAAGAACAGATTTTGATGCTTCATTCTGAATTAATCAAAACAACAGGGGGCAGCGATGGAATTAGAGATATTGGACTACTTGAATCTGCCTTGGAAACACCGTTTCAATCCTACGGTGGAGAAGAATTATATCCGAGTATTTGGGCAAAGGCAGCAAGATTATGTTATGGACTGGTAAAGAACCATGCATTGGTAGATGGAAATAAAAGGATTGGCGTTCATGCAATGCTGGTGTTTTTATCCGTTAATGGGTATGAATTGGAATATACACAGAAAGAGTTATCAAATTTAATACTGGATGTAGCGGCAGATAAAAAGCAGTATAAAGATTTATTGCAATGGCTGTTAAAGCATCAAATATATAAAGAAAGGGATGATTAAGATGAAGAAATTATGAATTATGAAGAGGCTCGGAAATTGATGTTCCAGAAGTCTGCGGATGCGTTAGCTGTTCACGGTCATATTTTTGTGGATTGTGGATACACACAATATCCGGAGAAATGGTTTAATAATCCCGATGCGAATATTGTATGGGAAGGTACAGATAGTCATGGAAACTTTGGGAAAATGATTTTACTTGAGAGTATTTATGATACAGAGAGTAGAATAAACCGATTTATTCGCCGGTTTGAAATGATACTTGCGAATGGAAGTACTTTAGTGCAGGAAATTCCATCGGAGAAACACTTTGCAACACTTGAACAGATACATAAGTGGTTGGATGAAGGAGGATTTGAAACGCTTGGAAATATTCCGTCAATTGTGTTAATATATCTATATGATTGTTACTTAAATATAGAGTTAAAGTATTTGAGACAAATTGGATATTAGAAGGAGATAAAATAGTGGAGAATAAAGTACATATAATAATTGATAATTGCCCTCAAAATCACAAGTGCCCTGCTGTAAAAGTTTGTCCGGTGGGGGCGTTGAGTCAGGAAGGTTTTGAAGCGCCCCAAATTGATTATAACAAGTGTATCGGGTGTGGCAAGTGTTCAAATTTTTGTCCTAAAAAAGCACTGATATTATAAAGTAGAGTGTTTCGTTTGTTAAAACAACAGTAAGGGAAAATCAAACCGCTCCAGCGTATTGTCAGATACAGGGAGCGGTTTGATAGAATCAAGATATTATTCTTTTAAAAGGTATTTTAGCATTTTAAACGCACAAGATTTTTTTGCCTCCCTTTTGGAAGAGGATTTTGACATAAACTCTTTATTTTCTTCATTTATAAAACATTTACATTTCCAAACAGGATTTCCATTTTTGTCGTATTCCTGAAAAAATTGATAGGTTGGAATTGAAAAATATCCACGTCTTGCCAATATTTCTAACTGATTGATGGCTTCTTCTTTGGTAGGGTTTTGTATTTCAGTTTTCATTGAGTTGGTCAGATTATGCTCTTTTAAATAATTGTATGCAACTTTGCAGACGGCTGTTCGTGCTTCACTCTTGGAAACTCCGAATCCTCTGAATACTGGCAAATTGTCATCAATTTTCAGGAGACAACGGAAGTTTATTTTATCAATTTTATTATCCCCAATCACAAGGTCAATTATTTGAGATACCCCATTAAAAGGAATGTACCATGTTGATTGATAGCTGCCCTTTTCAAAATGGTATAAGGGGATAGTTGCATTTCTTCTTATCGTCCAGTCCTGTATCAGCCCAATATAATCGGGAGTTGTGTTGTCCCTGAGTTCACTTTCGGGGGCGAGCATAATATCTACAACATCTTGAAGTTCTGAAATATTCCATTCAGCGTCCAATGCTACGGCGCCGAGAATTGCTTCAAATAAGTCCTCCTTTACAGAATCCTCTTCATAAACGCGGTTTTTGACATCACCTTTTCCCATAATCAAATATTCAGCAAGTCCAAGTATGTCTATTCTGCGCGAAAGTGTTTTCTTTTGAACTAATTTTTTTTTGATTTCAGTTAGTTGATTTTCATGGTAGTCTGTTGCAAATTCATTGAAATCTTCGTTCTCATTAAAATCATCGCATTCGTTTAGGAAATAGCCATATTTTTCTGTAAGAAATTTTACGATAATAAAATCAAGAACTTTGTCTCCTATAAATTCAAGAACTTCGTTATCTTCCCCGCCGTTTTCCTTTGAGTAAGAGCGCCTTACAAATGCCTGTTGAAGCAAATCCGTATTTTTAAAATTATAGCCGATTTGGTCTTGAATAAAGATGAAATCGTTGTTTTCCATAAAAAATACCTCCTAGTATATTCTTACTAAAAGGCATGAAAATAATCTGCCACAAAAAGATGTCAACGAATAAAAGTGACAATTTTTCGTTCAGATATAATAGCTTAAATTTAATTCTTTGTTTTTGAATGTTTACAAATATTTACTTGCATAAATAAGAATAAACATACAAATACAATGTTTCAAATTTAAATTATCACACCTAATAGTAATTAAAGCATAATAATCATCAATGTATTTGTCAAGCGTATTTTATAAGCTTTTGCAAATAATTTTGTAAGACTCGTAATAATGCAGTTGAACTGGGAATTTGCTTATATAGATACTGTAAAAAATTAAAGTTTGTGATAAAATATTTTTAAATATAGCAAAGGCGGCTGTTGTGGTGGGTGTTGTATTTTTCCACCAGTCGGGATAAAAGGAGGATAAAATGTTATGGGGTATACAGACATACTGGAAAAACAGTTAGCCGTCGATTACGACTGCACGATTGAAGATATAAAGAGCAGTGAAAACATTTATCGGGGTTTGAAAATGAATAAAAATGCCAGACCAATCGGAAATGCGGATACATTGCTGAAAATGGCTGTATATAATGAGAAATTGTTAGTAATGGCGGATACAGGACTGTTGGAATGGTGTATGCAGACATTTCAGGGGGAGAATGGAATCTGGTTAGCGGAACCGGAGAATTTGATTAAGATAAATAATAAGCTGTTGGAATATGGGCAAAAACTGGCGGATATCCATCATCATTATATTCCGGCACAGACATCGGTTTCGACAGAGAAAAGGTTTGAAATAAAGTGGTACGAGAAAGATGAAATAGATATTTTTCGGGGGGATGGCCGGTTTTGGGAGGCGCTCCTCTTTGATGAAAATACTCCGGATATGCTTGCCGTGTGTGCGCTAGATGGTGACACGATATTAGGTATGGCAAGTGCGACAAGAGATTGCGAGCGGTTATGGCAGATTGGCGTGAATGTTACGCAGGAAGGGCGTGGAAAGGGTGTCGGCTCCTATGTGACAACATGTCTAAAAGAGGAGCTGTTACATCGGGGAATTGTCCCGACATATGCGACGGTTGAAAGTCACATTAAATCGCAGAAAGTGGCGCTTCAATCCGGATTTGTGCCTGCATTTTATGAACTCTTTTCAGAGAAATGTCAATAACAACCAACCTTTTTTAACCATATTCCACAAGTAGAATAAGATGGAATATAAGATGGTTAGGGAGGTATATAATTTGAAAAATAACAGTACATGCGATTGTACGGCAGAGTATAACAAAGAAAACAGGGCGTTTCCGCCGCAACATCAGGATAGGCAGCCGGGGTTTGAATATGTGATGAAGCCGCAGCCGGTCTCGGAGTGTGGGGAGAAATGCCGTAAGCTGAAAAATAAAGTGGCTCTGATTACAGGCGGCGACAGCGGAATCGGCAGAGCGGTTGCCTACGATTTTGTGAAAGAGGGGGCGTCTGTTGTCATTGTGTATTACGACGAAAAAAGAGATGCAAAGGAAACGGCAGAACGCATTGAAGAGCTGGGAGGCAGGGCGCTGCTGCTGTGCGGAGACTTGAAAGAGCCGTCTTTTGCAAAATATTGTGTCGATAAGACGGTCAGTCATTTTGGCAAACTGGATATTCTGGTGAATAACCATGCGGTTCAGTTTGTGCAGCGGAGTATTCTGGATATTTCGCAGGAGCAGTTAGAATTTACTTTCAGAAACAATGTTTTCTCATTTTTCTATTTGATTCAGTACGCATTACCTTATATGAAAAAAGACGCGAGCATTATTAATACGACATCGGTAACAGCATACGAGGGGAATAAAGACCTCATTGATTACAGTGCGACAAAGGGAGCGATTGTAGCCTTGACGCGGTCACTTTCGCTATCGCTGGCGGAAAAAGGGATTCGGGTAAACGGAGTAGCTCCCGGCCCGATATGGACGCCGCTGATTCCGGCTTCTTATTCGGCAGAAGAAGTCGCTACCTTTGGCAAGGGTACATCCCATGTGCCGATGAACCGTGCAGGGCAGCCGTGTGAGGTTTCACCATGTTATGTATTTCTTGCGTCGGATGACTCCAGTTATATGACGGGGCAGGTGCTCCATCCGAACGGGGGAACGATAGTAGGGTAGACGGTAGTGGAAACGGTGTTCAGGCCGAGTGTAAATACCCCATAATTTCTTCTTTAAGCCCGAGGAATATTTTTACAAGCTGTGGGTCAAAGTGGGTTCCGGAGGATTTTTCCATCTCTGCGAATGCTTCTTCTATCGGCATGGGAGATTTATAGCAGCGTTTTGATACCAGAGCGTCAAATACGTCTGCGATAGCCATAATGCGTGCGGACAGAGGAATATCCTCTTGGGCGAGACCCTTTGTATAGCCGCTGCCATTCCATTTTTCGTGATGATGTGCAGCCATATCCGAGGCGATTTCGATATAATCCTTTTCTTCGATAAAGCCCAACACTTCTCTGACAATTTTGCCGCCTGCTGCGGAGTGCTCTTTTATGATTTCGTATTCTTCCGGCGTAAGGCGCCCCGGTTTTTGCAAAATATGGTCAGGAACAAGAATCTTTCCAATATCGTGCATAGGGGCGGCTTTTGTCAGAAGTTCAATATAATTGTCGGTAAGTATATCCGTATAAAGACCTTTGTCGCGAATAGCACGGGCGAGGAGATTGACATAAAAGCTCGTGCGTTTAATGTGTTCGCCGGTATCGCCGTCCCTGCTCTCGATAAGATTCGCCATACCGATAATAATATTATCCTGAAGAGCTAACATTTTTTCATTGTGTTGTGTAATTGACAGATTCTTCTGTTCGATTTCCTGTTCCAGATTTTCCTTATACTGTTCCAGATGACTTGTAATTGTAACACAGTAAATCAGGCAAATCAGCATAGTCGCGGAAATCATTATGATACAGATGGTAGTGCTGACACGGGAAAAGTCGATACAGGAGTTCATTTTCTCCTGTGCCAGTTTCATTTCGTTCAGTGTGAGCTGTTCTAATTGGGAAAGATTTTTATTGACACTTTCCAGAAAGTCGCTCATCTGTCCGGTCAGATAGTAGACAGACGTCTCGACGCTGCCCTCCCGACTCAACTGAAGTGTAATATCTACATTTTGCAGATAGCTGTAATAATCGGAATACACGCGGTGGTATACCTGTTCCCGCTCATTTCCCGTCATGCGCCGGCGGAACTGCGCGAGAGTGGTTCCCATTTTTTCCCGTAACTGTTGTTCTGTTTCTTCGTATTTGGCGCGGTCTTTGGCTTCTTTTGAAGCTACATGGATGGCGACGATGGAACGGTGCTGGTAGAGTAACTGACTAATTTGTTCCATATAAGTGCGGTTCACATTATGTTCTTCAATAATCTCCCGATAACTGTCGGAGAGACTGTCAATATTATGTTTTAGTATAAGCACACCGGAAATACCGATTATGCTCGCCGATAAGACCATAATAAAGACACGGAAAGGAATGCTTTTTACTTTGGCAATGATTTTTTTCATCATTTTGCTTTATAACCTCATTTCTTTGGCTTGGACGTAATCTCTTTTGTCATTGTGTCCAATAATTCCTGTAAGTCGGCTTTGTCGCGGTTGCCTCCGGCAAGGATAGTACCAAATTTAAAAGTCGGTGTCCAAAAAATTTCTGCCACGTGCTGCAGGTGGCTGTATGCGGATTGTTCTCCCAGCGCTTTAATGGCCGGAGAGGCCTGCACTTCTTTGGAGGCGGCAGCTTTTATATTGGACGGCCCCTCGCCCCTTTTGCGGAAGCGTGTTGTCTGATTCTCTTCGTTTGTCAGCCATGAAGCAAGCCGCATGGCCCATTGCGGATTGTCTGTGGCGGAGTTGATTCCCATTAATTTATAGCCGGCAAAACTGTGCATCTGTACCTGTTTTCCGGCAAGGGTATAGGTGGGAAGTTTGGCGGCGTTATAATTTTCCTTATATGCCTTTTCGATGGCGCTGGCATTCCATGCGCCATTGATACCCGCAATAATCGTTCCGTCGTTGACTCCTTTGAGAAAATCTTCGTCCGTGCAATTGATGAATCCGGAGTGTTTGGCAATGGACAGCATGGCTTCCGCCACATCAGTTCCGGTATATGTAGTCGTCTTGTCGTTCCAATTGCAGGAATTGGTGACGCCGTCTTCGTTCATTTCCACATCAAGTCCGGCTCCCTTGAAAAAGGAATAAATGTACCATCCGCTCGTGTAATCCATAGCTACCTTTTTTCCATTTTTGGCGGCGATGTCGAGCATGGTGTCAAAAGACGCTACATCTTTTTCGGTGAAGTAGGCCGAGTTGTAGTACATAAAATATCCGTTGCTGGCTACCATGGGATAGGCGTAAAGAGTTCCGTCTTTGGAAGAGGATTGAATAGCAGCCGAATCAGCGCCGCCGTTATCGGCTATAATCTGCTTGGCATTGTCGGTAATCGGCAGAAGCGCCTTTGCCCGCGTCAAATCATCAAACTGGTCGGAGGCAAAAGTATAAATATCGGCGGCGCCCGCAGGGTCGGTCAGCACGGTATCCCGACATGTTTTTTCGTCTTCTTCACTGATAGTAATTTCAAATTGTGCATCCTGCTTATACTTTTCTTTAAATTTCTCAATCATTTCTTTCATAATTTCATGTTCTTCTGCGGAAGTCCAGATAGAGAGACTGACTTGGGGCCGCTCTTTTCCACAACCGCCGCATGTCATTGTCAGGGAAATGACCATAATTAAAAATACAAGGGTACGTTTTGTCATTTTATTCCTCATTTCTGCAAGGAGAACCTCGCTTACATCATTTATTGTCTGTTGTCATAATTATAACGAAAAGAAAGACAGAAATCAATTTTTTTTATTGGAAAAAAGGGTTAGTATTTGCTGAAATACGGGAAATCAGGTATAATGATTGGGAAAACGACAGCGTATGCCGTGGGAGACGCATGGGATTTGCGCTTCCGGAGGAGGACAAAATACCCTGCTTGATGTCATGCTTCCGGAGATGGATGGCTTTGAGTTGTTTGAAATTATTAAAACATCTTGCCGCCGTATTTGTACTCGGGCGGTATTGGCTCGAATCGCAAGGTGGAGAGGATGACAAAAAATGACACGTAAAAAAACCAGAAATAATTTGACATTCAAATGCAAAAATGATAACATTTATTGTTGAAGAAACAGTTAATTACGGAGCAGGAGACGAGGAGGAAATATGGATAAGCAGCAGATATTGATTGTAGATGATGAAGAGATAAATCGCGCGATTCTCAGCAGTGTCTTTGAGGAAGAATACGAGGTTATCGAGGCAGCCAATGGTAAAGAAGCGGTTGAGCACATTGAAAATGACAATAATATTGTACTGATATTGCTGGACGTCATAATGCCTGTTCTGGATGGCTTTGGAGTTTTGGAGTACATGAATCAGCACGATTTATTATCGAAGATTCCGGTCATTCTGATTACGAGTGAAACGGTTCAGGACAGTGAAGACCGCGCATATTCTTACAGTGTGGCCGACGTTATGCATAAGCCTTTCTATCCTAATATTGTCAAGCGGAGAAGCCAGAATATTATCGAGCTGTACCAGAGCAGACATAATATGGAAGTTCGCCTGAAAGAACAGGAAGAAGCTATCCGCAAGCAGGAGAAGAAATTACGCGCTGATAATGAATTTATGATTGGAGCATTGAGTTCCGTTGTTGAATTCCGCAGTTCCGAGACGGGAGAACATATACGACGTATCAAATATTTTACAAGGATTTTGCTGAAGTACTTAATGAGATACTTCCCGAAATACGGACTTACGGAAGAGCAGGTCGCAGAGATTTCCAGAGCGGCAGCGCTACATGATATTGGTAAGATTGGGATTCCGGATTCTATTTTGCTCAAACCGGGGAAGCTGACTCCGGAAGAATTTGAAACGATGAAGACTCATACGACGATAGGCTGTGATTTGCTGGAGCGGTTCCGCAAAGACGAAGATGTGGAAGTGAGTGAGTTTTACCGCTATTGTTATGAGATTTGCCGGCATCACCATGAGAGATGGGATGGCAACGGATATCCCGACCACCTTGTGGGAGATGAGATACCGATAAGTGCACAGATTGTTGCTGTCGCAGATGTTTATGATGCTTTGGTTAGTCCGAGAGTTTATAAGAGCGCCTATGCAAACAATATTGCATACGATATGATTATGAAAGGCGAGTGCGGACAGTTCGCACCGGACATACTGGAGTGCTTTGCATTGGCAAAGGTAGACTTCTTTAACATTGTGGAAGTAATAAAAGTGTTTGATTTTTCATAATGTTAGTCAGAGGACAACAGGCAGTAAAAAAATGACAAGCTTTTTTGCTGCCTTTCTTTCAGTTTTACTGGAGGTGGATAAGATATGGAATGGGCCGGGGCCGATATATTTCCGGTAAAAGATGCTCTGGAAATGGTACTTGTTTTTGACGATACAGGTAATATTCTGTATGGCAATGACGCCGCCGTCAAAGAATTGGGATATGAAGAAGACCTTTGCGGCGTCAGTATTCGGGATGTGTTTCCCAACGATATAAAATCATCATCAGAAAGTATTGAAGAGGATGTTTCTTTTGGCTGTGAGCTGCAAAATCTTGTGGCATACCGTAAGAACCGCACTTGTTTTCCAGTGGAAGCCAAGATGATACAAAGCGATACGAATCCGGGAAAGTACATATGTATGGCCAACGATATGTTGGAGAGGGAGCAGTTAAGCCGTGAGGTTACAAAGGGCAGGGAAGATGCCAGACAGGCATTAAAAGTAAAATCCGAGTTTGTTGCCAATGTGACACATGAGCTGCGGACTCCGGTAAACGGTGTGCTCGGTAATATTCGGGAACTGCTCGATATAGAGACGGATAAACAGAAGTTAAGACCGATGCATATGATTGAGCAGTGCTGCGAAGATATGCACAAGATTATAAATAATATACTCGATTTTTCCAAGTTGGAAGCCGGTAAATTTTCTCTGGAGCAGCGAAAATTTAATTTTCGGGATATGCTCGATTATGTGAAAGCTAACCATATGGGGAAGATTACCGAAAAAGGTCTGGAGTTTTTTATGACCGTATCGCCGCAGGTGCCGGAATACGTTATCGGCGACGAGCTGCGGATAAAACAGGTGTTAAACAATTTATTATCCAACGCACTGAAATTCACAGCAGTCGGGAAAGTTACGTTGGAAGTATTAAAGACGGCACAGGTGAACGACAAGGTAGAGTTGTTTTTCCTCGTGATTGATTCCGGAATTGGTATTGATAAAGCCGATAAAGATAAATTATTTCAAAGTTTCTCACAGGTCGATGCTTCGATATCGAGAAAGTATGGAGGTACCGGCTTAGGATTAAATATCTGCAAACAGTTAGTAGAACTGATGGGCGGCAGAATCGGCGTGGAAAGTGAGAAAGGTCACGGAAGCGCATTTTCCTTTTCTGCATGGGTCGGCACGGAAGAGACTGGTGACGAGCAATTATCTTCGTTTACGAAAGCGTCTGTTCTGATGTCGGCAAGAGAAAATCTGCGCAGGAACAAAGAGGGGAGCCAATATGGCGGAACGGAAAATCGGGAAGCGGTATTGCGTAATCTGGGCAAGCTCGTTCTCTGTGTGGAGATGGGAAACTGGGAAAAGGCCGAGATGTTTATGGATACAATCCGGCAGCTCACCGAGGGCGCGCCTCCGGATGTGGGCCGCATGGTTTTGCGGTTAAAGATGGCGGTTCAAAAAGAAAATTATGATAGAATTATTAATGAATATAAAAAACTAGAAGATTTTCTGCAATCAAAGGAGGTGCATGAATGAGTTACAGTGACAGCGGTACGGGAATGGAAGCTATCCTGATTGTAGATGATGTAGAGATAAATAGAGCCATTTTGGAAGAGATTATCCGCAGTATGAATCAGAATCCGGTTTTGGCCGAGAGCGGAGAACAGGCATTGGAAATCATCAAAGACCAGCTGCCAAAGTTAATATTGCTCGACATTTCCATGCCGGGCATGAGTGGATATGAATTATGCAGAATATTAAAGGAGGATGAGGATACAAGAGAAATTCCGGTTATTTTTATTTCAGCACATGACGCTGTTCAGGATGTAGTGGAGGGTTTTTCCCACGGGGGAGCCGATTATATTACGAAACCGTTTATTGCTGAGGAAGTAGAGGCAAGAGTAGGCGTTCATCTCCGGCTTTACGATATGACTCGTGAGCTAATGGAAATGAACCGGCATCTTCAGGTTTCTATCAGCGAACAGTTAAAGCAGATGGAAATGGAAAAGAAAAATATTTTGTATGCTCTTGCTGATATAGCGACGCAGAATGCTCTCTATGAGAAAGAATATATGAAGCGGTTGAGTAAAAACAGCAGGACTTTGGCACAGGGAATGCAGTTGTCCCCTTTGTTTGAACGGGAAATCTCAGACACTTATATTGATGCGATAGAATTAGCGGCATCTCTTTGCGACATCGGGAATATAGGCATTTCGACGGAAATTTTGCGTAAGCAGACGGAGTTGACACCGGAAGAACTGGAAATCAGGAAAGGGCACACGAAGTTGGGTGCCAAGCTGGTGAGCGACCTCCGCGGCAGTGATGACTATAATGATTTTATTAATATAACGATGGATATTGCCCATTACCACCATGAAAATTGGGATGGCAGCGGCTATCCGGAGGGACTGAAACACAATGAAATACCGCTTGCGGCACAGATTGTCTCATTAATGAGCAGATACTGTATACTGACAGAGCGGGAGCAGCATGGCAGTGAGGAAGCGCTCGCCATTATGAAAGAGGAAGCCGGAGTAAAGTTTAATCCCGAGATTTTTGAGATATGCTGTAAAATATCACGTCAATTTTGTTAAAAAAAGAAAATCATTTGACGGAGGAATGGAACTTTGATAACAGACGAAGAATTTAGAAGAATTTCAGTTTTCATGAAACAAAAATATGGAATTGATTTGAGCCAGAAAAAAACAATTGTAAACGGCCGTTTGGAGAATTATATAAAAAAGCAGGGATATACGAACTTCAATGCTTTTATGGATATTGTGGAGCAGGACCAGACCGGTAATCAAGAAAAAATGCTCGTCAATTTCCTGACGACGAATCATACATATTTTATGCGGGAATTTGAGCATTTTGACTATTTTAAAGGAGTAGTGCTTCCCGAGCTCAAGAAGAGAGAAAGCGCACGAAAGGATTTACGGATATGGTGCGGCGCCGCTTCGACAGGAGAAGAACCTTATATGATTGCCATGGTTTTAGCAGACTTTTTCGGTTTGGAGAGAAATCAGTGGGATACGAAAGTTTTGGCAACAGATATTTCAACGAAAGCGCTTCAGCAGGCGTCTGCGGGAATATATGGCGCCAACCAATTAGAAAGTCTTCCGGAGCAGTGGAAAAGACACTTTTTCAAAGCCGCAGCCGGTGGAACACAGTATCATGTTAAGCCGGAATTAAAAAATGAAGTTCTTTTCCGCCAATTAAATTTGATGGACCCATTTCCGTTTAAAAAGAAAATGCATACTATCTTTTTGCGGAATGTTATGATATATTTTGATGATAGAACAAAAAAGGACTTAGTTCAGAGAGTTTATGATGCTTTAGAACCGGGAGGTTATTTGTTTATCGGAACAACAGAGACTTTGGATAGAAGTTCTACTCCGTTTCAGATAATTCAGCCATCAATATTCAGAAAGTAAGGAAGGAATGTATAAATTATGCGGCCAATACGAGTGTTAGTTGTAGAAGATTCAATTGTATTTAGAGAGTTACTTGTTCAAAATTTGAGCAAGGATCCGGCAATACAGATTGTGGGAACGGCGAGAGACCCTTACGAGGCTAGGGACGCCATTGTGCGTCACAAACCGGATGTAATGACGCTTGACGTAGAGTTACCGAGAATGAACGGGATAGAGTTTTTGCGGAAATTAATGCCGCAGTACCCGCTTCCGGTTGTGGTTATCAGCTCTTTGAGTGATAAAGTTTTTGACGCATTGAATGCGGGGGCGGTAGATTTTGTGGCGAAACCTGCAGTGTCAAGTAGAGACCAGTTAGAAAGTTTTATTAAAAATGATTTGTTAGTGAAAATTAAAATAGCTTCTACTGCAAAAATTAGTAATATTAAAAAGGCGATTATGCCACAGGAGCAGCAAACTCTTTCTGTTGCGGGAAATAATCTTGTTGTAGCGATTGGGGCTTCCACAGGCGGTACAGAGGCAATTTTTTCTGTCGTGAAAGATTTTGGGACGGATATTCCGGGAATTGTCGTAGTACAGCATATGCCGCCGAAATTCACGGAAATGTATGCCAAGAGACTGAACGACCAATGTCGTATTCAGGTAAAGGAAGCGAGAACGGGAGACAGAGTGCTGCCGGGACACATGCTGATTGCGCCGGGAGGCGATGAACATATGAGGTTGGTTAAGGTCAACGGTGTATATCAGGTAGAATGCAAGAGGGGGGAGAGAGTAAACGGACATTGTCCTTCTGTAGATGTGTTGTTTGAATCTGTAGCGAAAACGGCTGGTTCCCATGCTGTGGGAATTATTTTGACAGGAATGGGCGGCGACGGCGCCAGAGGTCTGCTGGCGATGAGACAGGCAGGCGCCAAGA
The DNA here is from genome assembly GCA_910589595.1 of uncultured Eubacterium sp. Lineage (GTDB taxonomy): Bacteria > Bacillota > Clostridia > Lachnospirales > Lachnospiraceae > Eubacterium_F. Next base: position 40,720 of record CAJUTM010000016.1, on the reverse strand, counting down.
CGATTGGGCAGGACGAATCTACTTGCGTAGTATATGGAATGCCGCAAGTCGCTTATGATTTGGGAGCCGTGCAGCATCAGGAAAAATTAACGGATATCGCAAGAAGAACATACGCATTATTGAATAAAATGTAAAGGAGAGAGAGCATGAGGATTCTATTGGCAGAAGACGATTTTGTAACAAGGAAGTTTATGGTAAGTTTCCTGTCAAAGTATGGTGAATGCGATGTAACTGTAGACGGAATGGAAGCAGTCGACGCATTTATGATGGCTTTGGAAGATGGGGAACCCTATGATTTGGTATGTCTTGATATTATGATGCCGGTCATGGATGGATACCAGTCACTTATGGGTATTCGTAATCTGGAAAAGGAGAGAAATATTCCAGAGGATAAAGCAGTCAAGGTTATTATGACGACCGCTTTAAACGATGAGAAAAATGTCAATATGGCATTTGAATTGGGCTGTACCATTTATTCAGGAAAGCCTATCGATCAGGATAAGTTTGAGCAGGCATTAAAAAAACTAGACCTGATACCTTAAGTGAACCGAGCAAGTTCTCTTGCGAGGGGCGCAGGCGGCTATGATGGATTATATTATAGCCTGACGGAAGAACATAGAATATGCAGGAAAGGAGAAGAATATGTCTGAAGAATTTAACACAGACGGCATGCTTGACATGTATCTGTTTGAAAATGGTCAGTTGTTGGAACAGCTTCAGGAAACCGTTTTGGAACAGAAGGATGCAGAATGCTTTGATGAAGACAGCATTAATGAAATATTCAGAACCATGCATACCATTAAAGGCTCTTCGGGAATCATGATGTTTGATGATATAACAGCTGTGTCTCATAAGCTAGAGGATGTCTTTTATTATCTGAGAGAATCCCATCCCGAAAATGTACCTCACCTTGACTTGGTGGAGCATGTGTTAGCGGTGGAAGACTTCATTTCAAATGAGATGGAAAAGATTCGCAATGGCGACCCGGTTGATGGTGATGCCAGCGCTATTATAGCGGATTTGGACAAATTTTTGAATGAAATTAAGAATGGTGCGGCGCAGGAGGGGGAAGACCCGCCACCCGAGAATGTGCATGAAGAACCGAAGCAGTTTTATATTGCGCCGGTTGCGACAAGCGCCAGTCGCTTTTACAAAATTTACATAACTTTTTATCCGGAAACGGAGATGTCAAATGTCCATGCCTATAAGACGGTGTATGCCCTCAAAGAAATTGCGGAAGATTTGTTGTACTCACCGGAAGACATTATTTCGGATGAGGCGAGCGCACAGACCATTTTGGAAGATGGTTTTCGTATTCTCTTACAGGCACAGTGTACGGAAGAAGAGATACGTGAACTCATCGGCATCGGATATGATATTGAAAAGGTAGATATCTATGAATGTAAGGCAGAAGAGTTCCTTCAGGGCTTTGATTTCGGTGAGCAGGAGCCGATGGTAATTGATTTGGAATCCAGCGTAGAGGACATTGAAAACAAAGCGGAAGAAAAAGCTGCCCAAGAGACGAAAGACGAGGAGCCAAAAGCGCCGGAAAAGAAGAAGATAGCGCCGGGTGATTTTGTTATTAAATCAAAAGAGCCGGGCAGACCAAAGAAACTGGCGAAAGACAGGGCAAAGGTGGAGAAAGCTTCGTTCATCAGTGTCAATGTAAAGAAAATGGACCAGTTGATGGATTTAATAGGGGAGCTTGTTATTTCCGAATCAGTTGTGTTGCAGAACCCTGATTTGAAAGTACCCGGACTTAATTTGGACCGCTTCAATAAGGCTGCTGCACAGTTGTCAAAGATATCGACAGATTTACAAGATGTTATCATGTCGATGCGAATGGTTCCTTTGACAAATACGTTCCAAAAGATGAACCGTATCGTCTTTGATGTTTCCAGAAAACTTGGTAAGGATATTGAGTTTGAAATGGTAGGGGAACACACGGAAGTAGATAAAAATATAATAGAACATATTTCGGATCCGTTGATGCATTTGGTAAGAAATGCCGTTGACCACGGAATTGAAACAAATGAAGAACGGGTAGACAGTGGGAAAGCGGAGAAAGGGAAGATTACTTTGTCTGCCAAGACAGAGGCCGGTAAAGTTTGGATTAGCGTTGAGGATAATGGAGCCGGGCTTGACCGCGAAAAAATACTGGCGAAAGCGAGAAAACAGCAGTTGCTGGATGACAGTAAAGCAGATTCATCTTATACGGATAAAGAGGTGTTTCAGTTTATTACGCTTCCCGGTTTTTCCACGAACGAACAGGTTACGGAATACTCCGGACGTGGAGTTGGTATGGACGTTGTAGTCCAAAATCTTCAATCCATTGGAGGTATGCTCGATATTGAGAGCACACCGGGATTGGGCAGTGTTATGAGCCTCAAAATACCGCTCACACTTGCGATTGTCGATGGAATTGTAATGGAAACAGGAAATTCCTCTTTTGTATTGGAAACAGGTGTGATTAAGGAATTTGTCCGTGTCAAGGAAGATATGATGATTTATGAGCCAAATGGCGATGAGTATATCATGATACGAGGCGAATGTTATCCGGTACTCCGCTTGGGCAGATGGTACGGTTTAGAGCAGTATCAGGAATCCGTGGAGGACGGAATAATGTTAATTCTGGAGGTGGAAGAACAGAGAGTCTGTCTTTTTGTTGACAAGCTGATTGGTGAACAGGAAATTGTGGTAAAACCGATTCCTTCTTACATCAAGAAAGTCAAAGGCTTATCTGGTTGTACACAGCTTGGTGACGGAAGCATTGCTTTAATTCTGGATGCCGCCGGATTAATGGAATAAGATTATAGAAAGGAACGGTAATCATATGGATGAAATGAGCGAAATGAAAAAACATGCAGAAGAAACTCAGGATATTTCACATGATGCGAATAGTGAAAAAGGGAAATACATGACCTTTAAATCAGGGAATGAGTATTTCGGACTGGGCATTCAGTATGTGAACGAAATTATTCAGATTCAGGAAATCACGGCGATTCCGGAAACTGAAAATTATATTAAGGGACTTATTAATCTGCGTGGAAAAGTAATTCCCGTAATTGATGTCCGCCTGAGATTCAAGCAGGAGGCATTTGAGTACAATGACAGGACTTGTATTATTGTCATTAATGTGAAATCTACAATAGTAGGCCTGATTGTGGAGAAAATCGCAGAGGTGGTTGAGATTAAAGAGGAAAATATTCTTCCGCCTCCGAAAATCGGACATACGGATAAAGTGCAAAATAAGTATGTTTATGGCATCGGTAAAGTCGGAAATTCCGTCAAACTGTTGCTAGACCCTGATAAATTGTTAAATGATGAAGATTTATCAGTAGTGGAACAAGTAAATGATATAGGTATTGACGAAGAAGGAGAGGTATAAATTATGAAAAACTTGACGATGAAAACAAAAATGATAATAACCTTTGTTATTCTGGTAATTCTTACAAGTGTAAATGCAATAGCAGGAATGACTTCTGTAAACAGAATTAAAAATTCGGTATCCGAGATGCAGGAAGAAGAATTTACAAGCATTCAGAACACAATGAAAGAGATTGGTGCAGATGAAAAGAAAGCAAAAGTGGTGACAGATGCAATTCAGGTTTCCAAAACGGAAGGTATGGATGACATCAATCGCACAGCCAACCTGTCCAATTATGTTAGTCTGGCTATCGTTGCAGTATCTGTTATAGTTACGATTATTTTGGCGCTGTCCTTAATCAAGCAGATTGCAAGGTCTGTGAGACAGTTGTCAGATGCGGCGAAGCGAATAGCGTTAGGACATACGGATATTACGTTAGTCAAATATGCGAATGATGAGTTTGGAGAACTCGTTGACGAATATACACAAGTAATTGAAAATATTAAGACACAGGCTATGATTGCTGAAGAAGTAGCAGGTGGAAACCTGACGGTTCAGGTTAATCCTAAATCCAATGAAGATATGCTGGGCAATGCGTTAAAGAAATTGGTAGAGGACAACTTGCATGCGCTGTCCAATGTCAGTGACGCCGGTTCTCAGGTAAGCGTCAGCTCATCTCAGGTAGCGAGCGCCAGTCAGGCATTGGCACAGGGTTCTACAGAGCAGGCAAGCGCTATTCAGGAGATTACTGCTTCCATTAATGAAATCGCAGAAAAGACAAAAGGAAATGCAGAGCAGGCTAACGAGGCGGCTGGCCTTGTCGTTCGTGCAATCGACGATGTAAAACAGGGAAATAAGCAGATGCATGATACAATGGCTGCCATGCAGGATATTAACAAATCATCCGAGAGTATTTCCAAGATTATTAAAACAATTGATGATATTGCATTCCAGACAAACATCCTTGCTTTGAATGCCGCTGTTGAGGCTGCTAGAGCAGGAGAAGCAGGAAAAGGCTTTGCTGTCGTAGCAGAGGAAGTTAGAAGCCTTGCTGCCAAGAGTGCCGCTGCTTCAGCAGAAACAGCAGAATTGATTGAAGATTCGATTGAGAAAGTGGGCTCAGGTTCAAGAATTGTTGACGATACAGCGAAAGCAATGGAAGAAATTTCACGTGTTGTACAGGAAAGTGAGAAGATTATTAATGGTATTGCTGAGTCTTCTAACTATCAGGCAACGGCTGTTGCACAGATTGAGCAGGCAATTACACAGGTATCTCAGGTAGTTCAGACGAATTCGGCAACGAGTGAGCAGTGTGCGGCAGCCAGTGAAGAATTGTCCAATCAGGCGGCGAGAATGCGTGAAATGCTTGCTATTTATAACCTTGGTAACGGCTCGCAGTCCTTTAGCGGAGGAAGCAGTAGCGCTTCGGCAGGCGGTGGCGCTGCGACAATGAGCGAAAGTATCATTTCTTTCGATGATGATTTCGGTAAGTATTAATCAGCGTAAATCGTTAAGAGACAGGAAATAAATGCCGGTTAGAATCGGTTTATAATGCAAATAAGAAAGTATAAGTCAGTGAGATGCACTTATTCGTGTTGCGGATATCTTTGCTTTGAATGATTTATACTTTCTTGTTTTATTAAAGATGTTATGAAAGTAAATTTCTTCTGCAGGGGGTGTTGTTATGTTAAAAGATTTCTCGGTGGATTACAGGAAAAAACTCCGCTCACCGGAGGAAGCGGTTTCTGTTGTAAAAAGCGGTGATTGGGTCGATTATACCAGTTCTCTCGGAAAGCCCGTCCTGTTAGACCGCGCACTGGCAGCAAGAAAAGAAGAGTTAACGGATGTCAAGATTCGCGGCAATCTAATTTCAGGCCCGATTGCAGTGGCGGAATGTGATGAAAGTCAGGAGCATTTCGTTTATCACAGTTGGCACTGCTCATCGTACGAGAGACGGTTATGCGATAAGGGATTATGTTATTACATCCCTATGGTGTTTCATAATAATGCAGCGTATTATGAATATTTTCTGCATGTAGACGTAGTAATGTTGAGTGTTACTCCGATGGACAAGCATGGTTTTTTTAACTTGTCTGTCAATACCGGAGTGGCAGCTCCGATTATCCGAATGGCGAAAACGGTTATTGTGGAAGTGAATGAAAATCTTCCCCGGGTAAGAGGGGGGTACGACGAGTGTATTCATATATCGGAAGTTGATTATATCGTTGAGGGAGAACATGAACCGATTGCAAGTGTTTTCGCACCGGAGCCGACGGAGACAGACTGTAAGATAGCAGAATTAATCATTCCCCACATGGTCGACGGGGCCACGCTGCAATTAGGAATCGGAAGTATGCCAAATGCAGTTGGCGCCATGATAGCGCAGTCGGATTTAAAAGATTTGGGAATGCACACGGAATTGTGTTCCGATGCCTACCTGCAGATGTATTTGGCAGGGAAATTGACGAACCGTAAGAAGCGCATTGACAAGGGAAAGGGCGTATTCGGCTGTGCGGTCGGCTCCAAGGAATTATATGAGTGGCTGGATGATAATTCCGGAGTGGCGGCGTACCCGTTAGAATACGTGAATCGTCCAAACATCATTGCCCAGATTGATAATATGGTATCGATTAACAGTTGTGTGGCCGTTGATTTGTACGGACAGGTTGCCGCGGAGAGTTTCGGGGCAAGGCAGATTAGCGGTACGGGAGGTCAGTTGGATTTCCTCATTGGCGCTTCCGCATCGCGGGGGGGTAAGGCGTTTATCTGTATGAGCTCGGTCTATGTGGACAGGGAGGGAGAGACGCATTCCCGAATCCGCCCCCAGTTTGACGGTGATATCATTACTTCTCCGCGGAGTCAGGTATATTTTCTGGCTACAGAATACGGCGTTGTAAATTTGGAGGGGCGTTCTACATGGGAGCGGGCAGAGGCTCTCATATCCATTGCCCACCCCGCATTTCGTGATTTACTGGTGAAAGAGGCTGAAAAGAGAAAAATATGGCGCAGGAGCAACCGCAAGTAGAAAGAAGTCGATAACGCTCTTTCTTTTTTGTTCCGCTTATGTTACAATGGAAGCAATAACTATCGTAGAGAAGAGAAGGAGGCTCATCATGGTAAATGAGGAATTGCAAAAAATTATTGATATTCTTCCTTTATTGCACCAAATTTTAGGAGAAGAATCATACATATCGGTACTCGACGAGGATAGTGTTCTGTGCGGATATGCCATACCTGAAGGGGAAACGCCGAAACTTCGTTTGGGAGAAAAGATGGATGACATTACAGGCGGCTTTGATGAAGTGATGGCTACCGGCAGAAAAAAGAAGAACTTTTTACCAAAAGAAGTGATGGGGGCGGCATTTGAGGGGTTACTTGTACCCGTGAAAGATGAGGATAAGGTTGTCGGCTGTCTCACTTATTGCTATTCGATTGGTGATAAAGAGCAGGTGAAAGACATGACACAGGATTTTCAGGATTCCATACAGGCTATTGACAAATCGCTGCAAACTGTGATTGACGGAATTAAGAGCCTGTTTGAAATGTTATCGGGTATGACGGAACTGACAGACGGCATTAATGATGATGTACAGGATGTTACGGATGTCGTTCAGAAAATCAGTGGAAATGCCTCCCGTTCGAATATTCTGGCATTGAATGCATCGATTGAGGCGGCCCGCAGCGGCGATGCCGGACGCGGTTTTGCCGTCGTTGCCAACAGCATGGGAGAACTTGCCAACGACAGCGGGAGTTCGGCAAAGGAGATTGGCGATAAGTTAAATATTATGCAGGAGCATTTGACGGAAGTAAATTCTTCAATTAAGGATGTCAACGGCGTGGCAAAATCTCATATGGACAGTATCAGTGAGATTCATGAAGAACTTGCCAAGACCATCCGTCTGGCAGAGGAAATGCAGAAGAGAATACAGTAAATGATTCTATTCATGTGCGTAAGAAGTAAAGGAATCAGACAAAAAGAGTAGTTTAAGAGAAGGGATGTCCGCAACAGACAGGCATCTCTTCTTTCTTAAAGAAGAGGAAGGAAAAGGGAAAATGAAAGAGAAGCGGGGCAATTTTTCGGGAACTATCGGCTTTGTTATGGCGGCGGCAGGCAGCGCCGTAGGATTGGGAAATATATGGCGTTTTCCATATCTGGCGGCAAAAGGACACGGTGGCGTTTTTATTTTATGCTATATTGTGCTGGCCGTAACATTCGGCTTTGCGCTGCTGACAACCGAAATAGCTATTGGACGGAAAACGGCGCAGAGCCCGCTGACCGCATACGGCGTACTGCATGCCCGCTGGAAAGGCCTCGGTATACTGACATGCCTTGTGCCTACGATTATTCTGCCCTATTACTGTACGATTGGCGCATGGGTTATGAAATATTTTGCCATTTATCTAACCGGCGCAGGTAAAGAGGCAGTACAGGAGAATTTCTTTGACGGTTTTATATCCGGCAATTGGGAGCCGATTGTCTGGATGTTTGTATTTCTTTTCCTGACGTCATTTGTTGTGTACCGCGGAATTAACAAGGGGATAGAAAAGTACAGTAAGGTGCTGATGCCGGTTTTGCTTGTTCTTGTCATTGGATTGGCAATCTATTCAATGACAATCAGCCATACCGATGCCAATGGCGTCACACGCACGGGATTACAGGGGGTAAAAGTATATTTGATTCCGGATTTTACCAGTATTACGGTAAAAGAATTTTTCATTATACTGATGGATGCGATGGGAGCGATTGGCTCCATACTGGGTCTGCTATTTTTTATCATGGTTATTTTTGCGGCTATTACTTCCGCGGTGTCCGTTATGGAGGCGATTGTTTCGAGCATTATGGATGCGAAACATTGGTCGCGCCACAAGAGTACGCTTATTGTTACGGCATATGCCCTGATAGGCGGTATAGTAGTCTGTCTCGGCTATAACGTATTTTATTTCAAACTGCCGTTGCCAAATGGAACAGAAGGACAGATTTTAGACATTATGGACTATATCAGTAACAACTGCCTGATGCCGTTGGTAGCGCTTCTGACCTGTATTCTTATCGGCTGGGTTGTGAAGCCGAAGACGGTTATTGATGAGGTGACACAGGGAGTTCATCCTTTTCACCGGCGCGGTTTGTATATCGTAATGGTAAAAGTAATAGCGCCGATTTTGCTGGCAGTATTACTTTTGCAGTCGTTTGGAATTTTGTAAATACAGGAACAGGAGGGGCGGCGTCATGCAGCAGACAGCGGATGAGATTTTGCGACAGATACGTGAGGGATTTACCGGAGACACAGAAAAGGATATTCCCTATTTACAGGAAAAGATGGAAACATATCGGAAGCATGAGCAGGGAGAAGAGATTTTGCGTGAATGCAGCCGGCTCTTATATGATATGTCTTCCGGGCGGGAGGAAATGAAACGGGAACAACTGATGGAAGTGCAGAAGCATATGCAGGAAGTACGCACTTATATTGCACAAGGTGACAGGGAGAGTGCGTTGCGCCTGAGTGAACAGCTGGTAATGCGTGCGGATAATAATAAGTTTTACAATGACAATGCGGCGTGTGAATACTATTCCTTTTCCGAGTTTTTTGAGGAAATTATGGTAAAGGAATTTATGCAGACGGGGAGGGAAGTAATCAAAGCGGATTTTCCGTTTGCCGATATCTACTATCAGCACGGTCTTCTGCTGATGGAGCAAAATAATTTGTCCGCAGCGCGCGGCGTGCTGGAGAAAGCAAGGCGCTGGAATCCGGTGAGCGCGCCGATTGCCTTTGCTTATATGGATATTTTCCGGGTCACGGGGGAGATGGAAGAATATGCGGAACTGAATCGCAGCATTTTCCCTTATCTTTACAAGGCGGATGACGTGGCGGGGTGCTATTGCAATTTTGCCGGCTATTTTGCGGAAAAACAGGAGTGGCAGGCTGCTCTTGCCTGTTGTCAACTGAGTCTTCAGTTTGCGCCGGACAATACTGTGGCGCAGAGTCTGATGAAAGAATTGCAGAATAAAACCGGCAAAACGGCTAAAATGCCGGCGAAGAAAGAGCTGGAGCGGCTTGCCGCAAAAAATGGCTTCGCCTGTGCACCGAACGGCGATATTGTTAATCTGGCTGTCGGAATGGGCGAGCAGTTTATGAACCGGCAGATGTTTGACGGGGCGCTCTATTGTTTTGAAATTGTACACGGTCTCACGAGAGATGAAAAGATTGGGGAACTCGTGAAGCAGATGAAGATTTTAGTGTCATAAAGGTATTTTTGATTTATTTTGGCATTGATGAATAAACAGGAAAAGAGTATAATAAAAGTAGTTTTTATGTGGTACAGAGCAATACACAAAATGTCCTCAAAGCCTGTTATCGGGTTTGGCGGGAATCGATAAAAAGGAGGGATTCTATGACGGAACAGATTTTTACGAATGAGGTGATTTTGTCATGGCTTCAGTATTATGCCAAGAATGCAACGATTGATTTGGAACACGTAAAGATTATTGATATTACAAAGAAAAATAAAAATATCATTCCCACGGTGGAATCGCATAAGACGACGATGGTATTCAGCAATGCCGGAATCGAAGATATTTTTTACCGCCTGTGGAACGCTGGGCTCGGAGAGTGCGACGTCTGGTACAACGAGGGCTCCGAACCGGAAGGACAAGTATACAACAGAAAAGTTAAGGATATGATTGACCGCGGAATCAATGCCTCGGCGGGAATGCTGATTGTCAATCCGCAAGCGCGCAATACGGCAAAGATTGGTATCGGCAACGAACTGTTCCGCAAGGGTTCCATTCAGTATGTGGGCAGTGAGATTCGGGCGATTATATTAAATAAAATGATGGTTGATACAGCGGATGATATTTGTGTAATCGGCGGGGAAAGCATTGCCATTGAGGCCGCCCTGCTCGCACCGGAAGGAACGGTTATTGCCGTGGAATACAATCAGGCAGACCGTGATACGATGGAAGATAATGTACAGCATTTTGGCCTGCACAATGTCATTATTATCGACCATGTGGACGAGAACAGTATGAAAGACTGTCCGGTGCCGTCGCTTGTGTTTTTAGTTGCGTCTGCCAGCATGGATCAGGAGCTGGCCTGTCTTAAAAAGCTGAATCCGCAGATTCAGGTTGTCATATATACGCTGGATTTTCTTGTGGCGGCAGGGGCAAAAGAGATGTTAGAGAAGATGGGAATTATGGATGTGCAGACAATACAGGTTGCCGTTTCCTGTTTGGGGAGCAATCACTCGTTCAAACAGCAGCCGGCGCCGTGGATTATAACAGGAAAGGGAATATAGCTATATGATTCGTGCATATGAGGCAAACGACCATGAAGAAGTTATGGAAATCTGGCTGTTTAGCAACTTGCAGGTACATAACTTTATTCCGGCAAAGTATTGGAAAGATAACTTTACCGAGGTAAGCCGTATTATGGAAATTGCTTCTGTCTATGTATGGGAAGAAGCGGGGCATATTCTCGGCTTTGTCGGTTCGATGGAATTGATGGTAATGGGACTGTTCGTGGACGAAAAGGCAAGGGGGCGGGGAATTGGCAAGGCTCTTTTGGACTATTTGAAAACGAAGCAGGAAGAATTGACGTTGGCAGCATATGAAAAAAATCCAAGGGCTGTTCACTTTTATATGAGAGAGGGATTTAAAGTGCAGTCTGAACAGGTGGATTCGGGAACGAATGAAAAGGAAATTCTATTGGTGTGGAAAGCGGATACAATGTAAGGAGAACAGATACGATGGAATTACGGAAAGGACAAATTCGGAGTACCTATGTGATTGAGTCTATAACGCTACCTCTCCAGACGGAAAAGCGTTTAGAGGCGTTAGGGATGACAAAGGGAACTCCGATTTCTGTTTTAAACAGAAAAAGGTGCGGTACGATGATTGTACATGTGCGGGGGGCGCGCTTTGCGCTGGGACGCGGCATAACGAAAAACATTGAGGTAAAGGAGGTTGTGCAGTGAGTGAAAATCTGACGGTAGGGTTTATCGGTAATCCGAACTGTGGTAAGACGACATTGTATAACGCTTTTACCGGAGCCAACTTAAAAGTGGCAAACTGGCCCGGAGTCACGGTCGAGAAGATTGAGGGTGCGGTAAACTATCACAATCACAGTTACCGGCTGGTAGATTTGCCCGGCACATACAGCCTCACTTCTTATACGATGGAGGAGCAGGTGGCGCGGCAGTATATTATGAGTGATGACGTGGATGTCATCGTCGATGTCGCCGACGCCTCTTCCCTCGAGAGAAATCTTTATCTGACACTGCAGCTTCTCGAATTGGGGAAGCCGGTTGTGTTGGCACTCAATATGATGGATATTGTGGAGAAGCGGGGAATGGAGATTGATTTACACCGGTTGCCGGAGATGTTGGGGATTCCGGTGATTCCCGTATCGGCCCGCCGGCGTACCGGTCTTGGCATTCTCATGCACGCGGTGGCTCATCATAAAGACGCGGTATCGCCCGACCGTCTGGAACATCATCACACGGAAGTATCGCGGCACCAGCATAATCACCATGCGGAACACGTAATGGTCTATTGTGATGAGATTGAGGATAAAATTGATTTGATATCCGCAGAATTGTCGGAGAAGTACCCGCAAGTGCAGAATCTTCGCTGGTGCGCCATTAAATTGCTGGAGCAGGATAAGGAACTGATGGAAAAATATCCGCTTGATTTATCGGCAATCATTGAGCGGAGTTATGAGTCGGATATTATTAATCAAAAGTATGAATTTATCGAAGAAATTGTCAATGAAGTGTTAGTCAATAAAGCGGAGAAAGCGGAGACAACAAATAGAGCCGACCGCTTTTTGACGCATCGGGTGTTCGGCATTCCGATATTTCTTGTGATTATGGCTTTTGTTTTCGTGCTGACATTTACGCTCGGCGACTGGATAGCCGGTTATTTTGAAACGGCTGTGGAATGGCTCTGCCATGCGGTCAGCAGCCTCTTTGCCCGCTGGCATGTACATCCGGTAGTGACGTCGCTCGTTGTCGACGGAATCATTACCGGAGTCGGCGGGATTCTTACATTTTTGCCGAATATTTTTATTCTCTTTCTGGCGCTGGCGTTTCTCGAGGACAGCGGCTATATGGCGCGCGTGGCCTATATTATGGACGGAGTCATGGGGAAAATCGGTTTGTCGGGACGTGCCTTTATTCCGATGGTGCTCGGTTTTGGCTGTTCGGTGCCGGCGATTATGGCTTCGCGGGCGCTGGAAGATAAGAAAGACCGCATGAAAACAATGCTTGTGACGCCGTTTATGTCATGTAGCGCCAGATTGCCGATTTACATCTTGTTCTCCCAGATGTTTTTCGGGAAGTATGCGATGTTTGCCGCCTACTCCATGTATCTTATCGGTATGGTGACGGCGATACTGACTGCGTTTGTTCTGCACATATCAGACCGCAAAAAGGCGACGGGAATGCTGTTGATTGAGCTTCCGGAATACAAGGCGCCAAGTGCGAGAACGATATGGATTTTTGTTTGGGAGAAAGTAAAAGATTATTTAACGAAAGCGGGCACGGTAATCTTTCTTGCCTCGGTTGTCATGTGGATTTTGCTCAATTTTGGCACTGGCGGTTATACGCAGGATATGACGGAGAGTTTCGGAGCTATCCTCGGCCGTCTTCTTGTTCCAGTACTGGTGCCTGCCGGTCTGGGATACTGGCAGTTGGCGGTAGCGCTGGTCGCCGGAATCTCGGCAAAAGAAGTTGTGGTGTCCAGCTGCGCCGTTTTGTTTGGCATTGCCAATGTAAATTCCGCTGCCGGCATGAACGCTCTTCACGATGCGTTGGCGGGCGGTGGCTTCGGTATGCTGAATGCCTATTGTCTGATGGTATTCTGTCTGTTGTATATTCCTTGTTTTGCTACTTTGGTTACGATACGGAGAGAAAGTTCAAGTTGGAAATTTACTGCGTTGACCGCCGGTTTTCAATTGCTCGTGGCATGGTTTGTATCATTTGTAATATTTCAGGTGGGAAGCCTGTTGTAAACGGCGGTACTTTGCGCCGTGTAAAAGAAAGGAGAGTGCTAAAATGAATTATCTTCAATGGCTGGAGGAGCCGGATGTTTTTCAGGTAAATCGGGAAAAGGCTCATTCCGACCACTTATTTTTTCAATCGTACGAAGAAATGGAGGAATACCCGAAAGGCAGGCTGCGTCAGTCGCTAAATGGCAAATGGCAGTTTTTTTATGCTGACTGTCTGCAGAATCGGGTGGCGGATTTTTATAAACAGGATTTTGATATGGCGGCTGCCGATACGATTGAAGTGCCAGCCCATATTCAACTGCAGGGATACGGACGCTGCCAGTATGTCAATGTTATGTATCCATGGGATGGCGTGGAGGAGATATATCCTCCGGAGATTCCCAAAATACATAATGCGGTGGGAAGTTATGTGAAATATTTTGATGTTGGCGATGAATGGCTTGAAAAAGATGTTTTCCTGTCTTTTCAGGGAGTGGAGACTGCTTTCTGCGTATGGCTGAACGGCCAATTTGCCGGCTACAGTGAAGATTCCTTTACCCCCTCTGAGTTTTGCATTACGCCATATTTGCAAAAGGAGAATAATAAGTTAGCGGTAGAAGTCTATCAGCGGAGTACGGCCAGCTGGCTGGAAGATCAGGACTTCTGGTCCTTTTTTGGTATTTTCCGAGAGGTATATGTCTATGCGGTACCGGCAGCTCATGTGAGAGATTTGTCGGTGACGGCAGATTACCGTGCGGAAAGCGGAGAGGGGCTTCTCGGCATTGACTGCGAACTTGCCTTTACGAAAGAGGGAGCGGCTTCGTCGGTGCGCTGTGTGCTGCGGGACAGCACAGACAATATCGTTTGGGAGCAGAAAAGTCCGGTCACGTCGGCAAACTGGTACGGAGAGGGAACAATTGCCGTAGTCTCACCGTGGAGTGCGGAACAGCCGTCTCTCTATACTTTATATGTTGAAGTGCTTGGACGGGAGGGCGAACTAATCGAAGTTGCCAGAACAAAAGTTGGCTTCCGGACATTTGAAAAGCGTGGCGGCGTACTGTATCTGAACGGAAAGAGGATTGTGTTTAAGGGGGTCAACCGCCATGAGTTTTCCGTCGATAAAGGTAGGGCGATTGGAGAAGAGGAGATGCTCTATGATATCCGTTTATTAAAGAAAAACAATATTAATGCGGTGAGAACAAGTCATTATCCAAATCAGTCGAGATGGTATGAGCTCTGTGACGAATACGGAATTTATGTTATTGACGAGACGAATCTGGAAACTCATGGAACATGGATGCTGCGCGATGATATTAATCCGACTTGGAATGTTCCGGCGTCGTTTCCGGAGTGGCGGCAAAATGTTCTTGACCGTGCGGCGTCGATGTACGAGAGAGATAAAAATCATGTCAGCATTTTATTCTGGTCTTGTGGCAATGAATCTTACTGCGGCGATAATATCGCCGCGATGGCCGCATATTTTCGGGAAAAAGACAGCCGTCGTCTCATACATTACGAAGGGGTGTTCCACAATAAACGCTATCAATCCCTGCCGGATGTTGAGAGCCGTATGTACGAGAAAATAGAAAATATCGAAGCATTTCTGAGAGAGAATCCGCAACGGTCTTTTATTCTGTGTGAATATATGCATGCCATGGGCAACTCGCTGGGAGGGATGAAACATTATATGGAGCTGGCAGATGTCTATGCGAATTTTCAGGGCGGGTTTATATGGGATTATATTGATCAGGCATTATACCGTATGGATGAGAATGGTGAAAAAGCGCTGGCTGTTGGCGGGGATTTTGGAGACCGCCCATGCGATTATGGTTTTTGTACCGATGGTATCGTCTATGCAAATCGTATGCCATCGCCGAAGATGCAGGATGTAAAAGCGTTATACGCCGATATCCGCATGCATTTGGATGATGATGAGCTGATTGTCAGCAATCACAATTTATTTATTGATACAAGCCGCCTTGTATTCGAGGTGCGTTTGGAACGGGAGGGAGAAGTGCAGCAAAAGGAAGAGTATTTTCTCAATGTTCCTGCGGGGGAGAGCGGATGCCTGAAAATCCGCAGAGAAGAGCCGGAGGCTGCCGGAGAGTATGTCTGGCATGTTATTGCCCGTCTGGCAGAAGATACGGTTTGGGCAGAAAAAGGCCATGAGGTGGCTTTTGTACAGGAAGTGTTTGTCGTGGAAGAGAAAGATCCGTGCGCGCGGAAAACAGAATCGCCGACGGACATGCGGATTGCTGAAGGAAATTGCTGTATCGGTGTTTACGGTGAGAATTTTTCCATGATGTTTGATTTGCGCATGGGGGGAATATGTTCTCTTATCTATGACGGAATTGAATATGTCAGCCGCATACCGCGAATCAGTTTCTGGCGTGCGAAGACGGACAACGATTGTGGCGCCGATTATCCGTTTGAGGCGGCACAGTGGGCGATTGCGGGAGAGTATGCACGGCATTGCGGGGATTTGTTCCGGCAGGAGAGGGGCGAGGAGAGTATAAAACTGTATTTTACCTATGAGACGCCTTCGTATCCATCGTTTTCCTATATTGTATCGTATGAGGCATATGCGGACGGCAGCCTCCTAATTCGTGTGGAATATCCGGGCGTTTCCGGTTTGCCTGATATGCCGGTATTTGCACTGGACTGGCAGATGGGAAAAGAGTTGCAACATTTTACATATTACGGCATGGGGCCGGAAGAAAATTACTGTGACCGCGCGGAAGGGGCGCGTCTTGGGAAATTTGCTTCGACGGTATGGGATAATTTTTCCGGATATCTCAATCCGCAGGAATGTGGCAACAGAACCGGCGTCAGATACGTGGAATTGCGGGATGATGAAGGTAGCGGCGTACGGTTGTCATCAGTCGGGGAATCATTCGAAATGAGTATTTTACCTTACTCGGCAGCGGAATTGGAGCATGCCGGCTGTCGGGAAGAACTGGGGCCTCAAAGGTATACATGGGTGCGTGTCGCAGCGGCGCAAATGGGCGTGGGAGGCGATGATTCGTGGGGCGCTCCCGTGCATGACGAATACCGTCTGCCCGCAGAGCAGCCCCGAACATTAGCTTTTGCTATAAAAGCCCTGCAACGGGCCGAATGACGCCGCAGGCAATTTTTTCTCCGGAATCGCCGGACGGCTGAGTGACGAAATCGTCCCGTCTGTTGTGGAGAATAACCGATTTTCCTATGATTTCTTCTATTGACAGGAAGCTGTCGTATACGGCCATATAAGAATAGCCGTCACTGTTGAGGACGGATGGCAAATCGCCTAAATGGTAAGGATGGTCGGCATTGGTCGGATTGTAGTGATTGCCGGTATGCGCCATGTTTTGACTGCAGTTTCCATTTTCGTGTATATGAAGTCCCATAAAGCGGGGGGAATATTCTTTTGTATTAGGGAGATGGCTGAGTTCAATTTCCAATACGACGCCGGAGTCCCACCTAGGACGATAAAAATTTGCGACACCAGAAATATCCGGATATTGTTCGCCGCCCTGAATAATGGCGAAGGCGTCAGGAAGTTTTGTCATAGTCAACATGGAAAAAATAGTAGAAGATTTCAAAATAACCTCCATTTCGAAGCGTCATAATAACTTCGATGTCTGCATTTATTCTATTGTATGCGGCAGCAGTGCACACGTGAGAAAGCGTGTGCAGTGCTGCCGCTTTTTTGATGTGGAAGTAGAGTTTAAATACCTGCGGGTCTGTTTTTGCTGATTGGAAAAATTTGCAAAATCTTTGACATAACTAAATAGTATGATAGGGAAAAGTGTGTTTTATATGAATTTTTTGAGAAAAACACAACAAAATAACAATAAAGAACGGAAGAGAGGTTTTAATGTGAAAGTATTTAAAACGCTATTTTTAACAGGAATTGTTGTTATGATGGGGATAGGGATTGCAGGCTGCGGAAAAGGGAAAGAGGAGACAAAAGAAGTATCCGTTGGATATTTCAATAATATTACCCATGCGCAGGCGCTGTTAATGAAAGCCGAGGGGAATTTGGAAAAGGCTTTTGGCGAGGATAAGAAAGTAAAATGGACGGCATTTAATGCCGGACCGGCAGAAGTGGAAGCACTATTTTCCGGTGATATTGATATCGGTTATATCGGGCCGGTGCCGGCAATCAGCGCCAATGTTAAGTCCAAGGGCGATGTTTCGATTCTCTCGGGAGCGACAAAGGCAGGCGCTGTTTTAGTCAGGAGAAAGGGTTCCGATATTAATAGTGTAAAAGATTTATCCGGTAAAGTTGTTGCCATTCCGCAAATCGGTAATACACAGCACCTCTGTCTGCTTGATTTGCTTACAGAAAATGGTCTGAAACCAGATACCGAGGGCGGAGATGTAAAAGTAGCTGCTGTTGCCAATGCCGATGTTGCCAATACGATGGCGCGTGGAGATATTGACGCCGCGTTCGTTCCGGAGCCTTGGGGCGCGACGCTGCTTGAAAAGGATGCGGAATTAGTGCTGGATTATAATGAAGTATATCGCAATGGCGAATATGATGTGGCTGTTGTCGTTGTCAGAAAAGAGTTTCAGGAGGAAAATCCGGAGCTGGTAGAAAAGTTTTTGAAAGAGCATGAAGCGGCAACCTTGAAAATTAACGAAGATAAGGATACAACGCTGAAAACAATCAATAAAGAACTGGATTCGGCTACCGGAAAATCACTTGGTGAGAATATCATAAAGCAGTCTTTTGAGCGAATCGGCGTTAGTACGGAATTAAATCGGGACGCTATTTTAGAGTTTGCCAATATAAGTAAAGACCAGAAGTTTATCAATGAGTTGCCGAAAGACGATTTATTTGTCAATAAATAAGAAACCGGAGACTATATTTTACTGCCGCAGCGGCAGTTGAAAATAGGAATGGAGGAGACAATGAGTCTTGTATTAGAAAAATTGAGCAAGCATTTTGACAATAGTGAAGCGGCGACGCTGCAGGAGATTGATTTGACGATTGAGAGCGGAGAATTTGTTTGTATTGTCGGTGTTTCCGGTTGTGGAAAGAGTACACTGCTCAACCTTGTCGCCGGTTTGGAGCGGCCAAGCGGCGGCCGGATATTGTTAGACGGACAAGAGATTCAGGGGCCGGGGGCAGACCGTGTCGTTATGTTTCAGGAACACGGCCTCTATCCGTGGCTCAATGTGTTGGAAAATGTTAAATTTGGAATGAAACTTGCCGGCGTACCGAAAGATGTACAGGAAGAAAAGGCGATGCATTATCTGGAGATGGTACATTTGCAGGACTATAAAGATTATCCGATACATCAGATTTCCGGCGGCATGAAACAGCGAACGGCGCTTGCCCGCGCACTGACGCTGGATTCGAAAGTGCTTTTGATGGATGAACCTTTTTCAGCCCTCGACAAACAGACTTCGAACCGTTTGAGGGAAGAATTGCAGAGGATTTGGTTAGAGACGAAACGAACGATTCTCTTCATTACCCATAGTGTGGAAGAGGCGGTCTATCTGGGCGACAGGGTAGTGGCGCTTTCGCCGGATAGCGGTAAGATTGCCGGAATTGTTCCGGTTACGATGGAGCGTCCGCGACACGTATATGCTTCCGAGTTTGTTGAACTCCGACACCGGATACTGGAAATTGTCAGAGGGGAGGAAGTATAAATGGGAATGATATTGTTTCTTTTGATTTTACTTGCGTTATGGCAGGGGTTCTATTGGTTTTTCGTCGATTTACTCGAATTATGTAAACCATACGTCGTTCCTTCTCCGATTGGCGTCGGCGAGCGTTTTCTTGATTTGTGCAGCGACGGCACTTTATTGGAAGCTACAGGAAACTCACTGCTTCGCGGGATTGCCGGTTTTGCGATTGCGGTTGTAATCGGTGTGGTTCTGGGACTGCTCATATATCAATTTAAGTATTTGCAGAAAAATCTCAAACCGATTATACTCGGCATTCAGACGCTTCCAAGTGTGTGCTGGGTTCCTTTTTCCATCTTGTGGTTCGGTTTGACGACGCAGGCCATTTTGTTTGTTGTCATTATGGGGTCGGCCTTTAGTATTGCGATTGCGGTCGACAATGCGATTAAAAATATTCTGCCTATCTATACAAAGGCAGCGCTGACGATGGGAGCAGATAAAAGCCAGCTCTACCGCTATGTTATTTTACCGGCCAGTCTGCCGGAGCTTGTGTCGGGTCTGAAACAGGGATGGTCTTTTGCGTGGAGAGCTCTTATGGCCGGTGAGGTCATGACTACTTCAATCGGCCTTGGCCAGACGTTAATTATGGGGCGTGATTTGGCGGACATCAATCAGGTTATGCTCGTCATGCTTGTTATTGTCATTGTCGGCATTTTGATTGATAAATGTATCTTTTCCGTCATAGAAAAGCGGTTATTCCGAAAACGCGGACTTGGGGCGTAGATGAGACGCCTTGGCGGATGATAAAAGGAAACACCGTCTGTTCCTCCTATCATGAAGTGGCAGGGGAACAGACGTTGTTTTTTACCTATATGGGAAATTCCCATTGTGCGGTTTTCGGTCAGTCTTTTTCTGATTGTTTTAAGGCATCCATAAATTTCTGGAATTTTTCTTTATCCTGATACTCTAAGTGATTTAAAATATCTTGTTGTTTCTCTTTCATAAATTCCGTTGTATAGGAGCGCATGTTACGCAGTGTACGGGAATTGTATTTGCTGCTTTCTTCCTCGGCTCCCAGTACTTTCTGATAATGCTCAAAATGCAACTGCATTGCTTCTTTCAGTTCTTCAAAATGTCTGACCGCGTCATCGTATTTTTCAGCCCGCAAATCAGCTTGAAGAATGTATTTGTAAAGGTCTCTTGTAAATCCACGGCAGAAAGAAATCAAATCCGGATTTTTTGATAAAACCCGTATGATATCTAATCCCCACAAACCGAATTGAACGGCTGATTCCGGCTCGTCATTATAGGCAAAACATTCCATTGCGTACAAAATTTCTTTATTTAGCGCTCTTGTAAAGTTTTGCAGGTTTTTCCGGAGAACCGTTTTCATGTCCTGCATATCGTATTGCAAAAAGGTGAGCTGTGCGAGAATACTCTCCTGAAGCCGGTTTGAGCCTATGCTTGGTAACGTATTAATGTGTTCTCTGGCGCTGACATAATCTTTTTCGTGAATATAAATCCATGCAAGTGCATAATGCGCCCGCTCTACAAATTCTTTATTCTCACAAAAGCGAATGATGTTTGTTCCGTATCGCAGGGCGGTATCCCGAAATTTCGGCCATTCGTCTTTGATATATCCCTGAAAATGGACATAACGGCTGAGATTTGCAGTACCCTCTGCATAGAAGCAGGAAATGACATGGCTGGACGGGCTTCGCGACAGCAGGTCGTTCAAATAGTGGCACGCCTGCAGCGCCCTCTGTTCCGGAGCCTGATTCGAATGGTTTATTTCATCTAAATGATTTTTAATTTCAATGTAATCCGCTTCTTCCTGACTGGTCTGTTCCAAACCAAAGAGTGCGTCTGTCGATATGGCCAGCACCTGCGCGAGGGGAACGACTAAGGAGATGTCCGGCATTCCGACGCCGGATTCCCAGCGGCTGACTGCCTGCGAGGTCACGCCGATTTGATAGGCGAGCTCCTCCTGTGTCAGACCGAGCTTTTTGCGAGCGGCTTTGATATTATTTCCTAATGCAATCATATATAATATTGCTCCTTTCTTTTCATTTAATTTTTAATCCGGTACCGTGGTTAAATTATATTACAGTTTCTGCGCGTATACAAACAATTCACAATTTCCTGCCACTAAAGTCGGTATTGATTTTCAAAAAAGATTGCGGCAGGTGCAATTGATTTTTTTGTGAGAAGACGGTATACTAAAAACAGTAATAAAAAGAGGAGGATATCCTTCATGGAGATAAAGAGAATTGCCCATCGGGGTTTTAGTTCCGAGGCACCCGAAAACAGTTACTCTTCGTTTGTACTGGCGGCAGAGGGAGATTTTTATGGTATTGAATGTGATGTCTGGAAAAGTAAGGATGGCGTCTTTGTCGTCTCCCATGACGGAAATATGGAGAGGATGTGCGGAATCGATGCGTATATTCCCGACATGACATATGATGAACTGAAAAATTATCCGTTTATCCGCGGCCGCAAACGGTTGTCACACCCGCCGCAGTATCTCCTGCCGCTGACCGGATATTTATCTATCCTGCGGCGCACACAAAAGAAGATGGCCGTCATCGAACTGAAAATGGATTATACAACTGTAGAATTAAGAGAAATCGTTGGTTTGGTAAAGCAGTATGGCTTGTATGAGAGAACGGTATTTATCAGCCTGTACGGCAGCGTGCTCATTCGTTTAAAGGAGGAACTGGCTTTCCCGACAGAGCGGCTGCAATATGTGTACGGGGCTGTTCCCGCCAATAAATTCATTCCCATAAATATGGATTTGGAGCGCTGGCTCACGGAAAACCGTATTCATTTGGACGCCCGCCATACTCTTGTGGGCAGGGGAACCGTCATGCGCCTGCACGAGGCTGGACTTAAAGTAAATGTCTGGACGGTAAATAAGAGGGAGGATATGCGGCGCATGCTGTATGATGTAGGCGTTGACATGGTGACGACAGAATATTATTATGAATGTAATGTTAGTTGCGGACGCTAATGCCGGTTGTGGATGTTAATACTAGTTGGAAAAGATGGTAAATTTGTATTCGCTGATGGAAATGGAGGACTAATGCAAAATGAAATTATTAAAACAAATTAAATGGAATTTGATTGCTATTGCGGTAGCATTTGTCGCTTTGGGCGTAGTTCTGATTATTTTTCCCACGGAGGTAATGAAAACATCCTGTTATATGATGGCGGCGCTCTTGATTATTATTGGTGTAATTTCTCTCGTAAATTATTTGCGCAAAGATATTGTGGGCATCATTTACCGTTACGATTTGGTAGTGGGCCTGAGTTGCGTCCTCGGCGGTATTCTGGTAATTATAAAAATAGACGATTTAATCATGCTTATTCCGGTTGTCCTTGGTTTTCTTGTGACAATCAGCGGCATATTGAAAATGCAAAATTCTGTTGATATGCTGCGTCTCGGGAATGGGGTATGGCATGTGACATTCGGACTTGCCATTGCCAATATCGTCTTTGGTATTGTGCTTCTCATCAATCCGTTTGCCGCTGAACTGCACGTTATGCTAATGGGGATTGCCCTGATTTACAGCGGTCTCACAGATATTTTTGTGATGGTGGCAATATCAAAAAAATTGTCGGAGATGGAAAAGAATTTGCCGGCAGTAAGGGATGGGGGAAAGACGCACGTTACTTCTGAATCTTGACTTTTAAATGGGCATTTGCTAAACTTATTAACAGAATATCATATTCAGGTCGTCAGGGAAGCAGCGGATACGGTGGCTAAGCGATTCTGATTGTGATTTTTTTATCTTATAGGAAAGACTGCCCTGTGCGGAGCGGTTTTCAGCCGCCGCCTTTTTATTTTTCGGGAGACGTACAGACAGATGTTGTTCTCTTTATTTTATTATTTTATCAAAGGAGGAAAAGATATTGCAAAAGGAGCTGGTTATTGTTTTGGATTTTGGCGGTCAGTACAACCAGTTGGTAGCCCGCCGCGTACGTGAGTGTAATGTATATTGTGAAATTTATTCTTATAAAACGGATTTGGCAAAGATTCGGGAAATGAAACCAAAGGGAATTATTCTGACCGGTGGCCCTAACAGTTGTTATGAAGAGGAGGCGCCTGCCTGTGATAAGGCTCTGTTTGAGATGGGTATTCCCATACTAGGGCTGTGTTACGGCGCGCAGGTGATGATGCATGTGCTGGGCGGTACGGTAGAGAAAGCGCCGGTGCGTGAGTACGGCAAGACAAATGTGCATGTCAATCCCTTATCCCCGCTCTTTTCCGATGTGCCGGAAGATACGGTTTGCTGGATGAGCCATTTTGACTACATATCTAAAACGGCGTCGGGATTTGATATTTGTGCGCATACATCGGAATGTCCGGTGGCGGCAGCGGAAAATCCAAGCGAAAAATTGTACGCAATCCAGTTTCATCCGGAAGTGCTGCACACACAGTATGGAACGAAAATGCTGTCTAATTTTGTATACAACGTCTGTGGCTGTTCCGGCGATTGGCGCATGGACGCATATGTCGAACAGCAAATTGGGGCGTTGCGGAACAAAATCGGTTCCGGCCGTGTATTGTGCGCGTTGTCCGGCGGTGTTGACAGCTCGGTGGCCGCGGTACTTCTCTCAAAAGCAATCGGTAGCCAACTGACATGTGTTTTTGTCGACCACGGATTACTCCGCAAAAATGAGGGCGACGAGGTAGAGGCGGTCTTTGGCCCGAATGGCGACTATGACCTCAATTTTATCCGCGTCAATGCGCAGGAGCGCTTTTATGAGAAACTGGCTGGGGTTGAAGAGCCGGAGGCGAAGCGGAAAATAATTGGCGAAGAGTTTATTCGGGTCTTTGAACAGGAAGCGAAAAAGATTGGCAAGGTAGATTTTCTTGTGCAGGGAACGATTTATCCGGACGTTGTGGAAAGCGGCCTCGGCGGAGAATCCGCCGTCATTAAGAGCCACCATAATGTGGGCGGACTTCCGGACACCGTTGATTTTAAGGAAATTATAGAGCCGCTCCGCGACCTTTTTAAAGATGAAGTGCGCAAGGTGGGATTGGAACTTGGCATTCCGGAATATCTTGTCTTCCGCCAGCCATTTCCGGGACCGGGGCTGGGGATTCGCATTATCGGCGAGATTAATGCGGAAAAGGTTCGGATTGTGCAGGACGCCGACGCCATCTACCGTGAAGAAATAGCAAAGGCCGGCCTTGATAAAGCAATAAACCAATATTTCGCCGCGCTGACGAATATGCGGAGCGTGGGCGTTATGGGAGATGAGAGAACCTATGATTATGCCGTGGCATTGCGCGCAGTGAAAACAATTGATTTCATGACCGCGGAAAGCGCGGAAATTCCGTTCGAGGTGCTGCAGACGGTGATGACGAGGATAATAAACGAGGTCAGAGGCGTCAATCGGGTGCTGTATGATTTGACGAGTAAACCACCGGGGACGATAGAGTTCGAATAAGCAAAAATGCTTAGTGAATCCAGTGTTTATGCGGGTTTGCGGACTTTGGAAAGGTCTTTTGATAACAAATTGATAACAGTCGTTTGAGTGCGATTATTCTTACTGTCAAGTGGTTTGTTGATGGGGGAATGATTTGTAAGCGGTTTGGATGACTGAAATAAATCCATATTAGAAACGCCCTTAGCTGTGGGTAGGAACTCATGGCTAAGGGCGTTTTTTGTTGTGCTTGTTAATCAGTTTTGAGTTTGTCCTTGAACTGTTCAATCAAGGTATCACTCAATTCCTTAGAGGGAACTTTTGCCCAATGCTGCGTGGTGTCAAACTTCGGGTAATTGTACCGCCACTGGTCGTAATCTTCCCTGCTGATTTCCTCGGCAGAGAGTTTTACAGCCTGTTCCTGCCAAGCGGTAAGCATTTGCAGTAACTCGGCGGCATCCTTACTTTTGTCTTTGTTGACTTTCAAACAGACTTCTCCGTCTGTTTCACTGACAATAAGACCGTAAATGTCCTCAAGGGAAAATAAGGTGTGCATAAGCCCGATGTAGCTGTCAATGTCGGGTATGTCCAGTGCTTGCGGCGCAACGTCAAGAGCCTGCGCCAGTGCAGCAGTCAAGTCTGCCTTCGGTTTGCGTGAGCCAGTTTCGTACTGTGCCAGACGGACATCCGCTGATTTTTCGGGAAACCCGACAAGCATACCGAGATATTTTTGTGTCATGCCCCGCATGATGCGGAAAAAATGTATTCTTTCGCCAATCGCCATAATGTTTCACTCCTTGTTCGTATGTTTATAAGGAGTATAGCATATATGCTTAGAAAAAGTCAAGAATAAGCGAAACAAAAAAGTTTAATATTTTCTTGCAAACCTATTGACAGTAGCAAAAATGTTTAGTATTATGAATTAAGCAAAAACGCTTAGAAAGAGAAAGGAGAGGTTGTATGGACAACAAATTTATCCGTGTGGACGAGGTGGCGCAAGAGCTTTCCGTATCAAAGCCTTATGCTTACAAGCTCATCAAGAAACTGAATGACGAGCTGAAGGAGCAGGGCTTTATCACGATTGCGGGGCGTGTCAACCGCCAGTATTTCCAAGAAAGGTTTTACGGGGCAGGAGAAAAACAGGGAAAGGAGATGGAGTAAATGCCAGTATTTAAGAATGAGGGCAACGGCACATGGTATGTGATGGCTCGGTATGTGAACTGGAAAGGGGAGCGGAAACAGAAGTGCAAGCGTGGGTTTGCCACAAAGCGGGAGGCGCAGGAGTGGGAACGGAAGTTCCAGTTACAAAATTCTGCTGACCTTGACATGGAGTTTGAAGATTTTACGGAGCTTTATAAAAATGATGTAAAAAATCGTTTAAAGGAGAACACTTGGTTGACAAAAGAGCATATCATTCGGACGAAGATTCTTCCGTACTTCGGGAAGATGAAGATTAGCGAAATTGGCACAAAGGAAATCATTGCATGGCAGAATGAGCTGCTTGCCTACCGTGATGAAAAGCGCAATCCCTATTCGCAGACGTATTTGAAAACAGTTCATAATCAGCTTTCCGCAATATTTAACCATGCGGTGCGCTATTACGACCTCCGCTCCAACCCTGCGGCAAAAGCGGGGAACATGGGGAGCGAGGAACACAAGGAAATGCTGTTCTGGACAAAAGAGGAATATAAGAAGTTTGCGGATGAAATGATGGACAAGCCAGTTTCCTATTATGCGTTCCAGATGCTCTACTGGTGCGGAATCCGAGAGGGAGAATTATTAGCTCTGACCGCCGCAGATTTTAGCTTTGATAAGGAAACAGTTACGATTAACAAATCTTACCAACGCCTGCATGGGGAGGACGTGATTACCTCTCCGAAAACAAAAAAGAGCAACCGCACAATCAAGATGCCAAAGTTTCTCTGTGAGGAAATGCAGGAGTATATCGGTATGTTGTATGGCTTAAAAAAGAAAGACCGTATCTTTACAATAACAAAGAGCTATCTCCATCACGAGATGGACAGGGGCGCAAGAGCCGCAGGAGTGAAACGCATACGGATTCACGATTTGCGGCATAGCCACATCAGTTTATTGATTGACATGGGTTTCTCGGCGGTGGCGATTGCCGACCGTGTGGGGCATGAGAGCATTGAAATCACTTACCGCTATGCACACCTGTTTCCGTCAAAGCAGGCAGAAATGGCAGACAGGCTTGACGATTTAGGGAAGGGGGATTTTTGATATGTCGGCAAAGAATTTAGACAACTGCAACCGTTGGAGGAATAAGACCGTCGCCTTTCGAGTATCTCCCGAAGAAAGCGAGCGGATTGACAAAGCTGTGCGGCTTTCGGGGCTTACCAAGCAGGACTATATCACAAGGCGGCTTTTATGCCAAGACGTAGTTGTGCAGGGCAACCCGAGGGTATATAAGGCACTCCGCAATGAGCTTGCCGCCGTCCTTGCAGAATTGCAGAGGATTGAAGCGAGCGACGGTGTAAATGAAGAATTGCTTGATACAATTGAATTAATTAGCGTTATCCTCGGTGGTCTGAAAGGAGAAGATGAAGATGGCGAATAAAAAAGAAACGGCTGTCCCGAATGTATCTGTTGGCGCAGATACGGGGCAACCGCTCCATAAATGTACTGACCATAGTATAGCCGACTGTGATGAAAATATCAATAGTATTGAGGAAATGCAGAGGGAAATGCTGCGGCAGTTAGACCCTTTGTATCTTAAAACTGTATCAATGGCAGTTTTGTATGACACCGTATTTGATATACAGCCGCCGCTGATTGATGGTCTGCTCCAAAGGGGAACTTACCTTTTCGTAGGTTCTCCAAAGGTGGGAAAAAGTTTTATGATGGCGCAGCTCGCCTACCATATCAGCATTGGAATGCCGTTGTGGGAATACAAGGTGCGGAAGGCGACCGTTTTATATTTTGCGCTTGAAGATGATTACCCACGTTTGCAGAAACGGCTGTTTCAGATGTTCGGTGCAGAAGAAACAGGCAATCTATATTTTGCAACAGAGTGTAAAACGGTTAATGGCGGTTTGGAAGAACAAATTAGAGGATTTATGCAGGAACACCCCGAAACAGGCTTAATAATCATAGACACCTTAAAGCGTGTCCGTGAAGCTGGTGGGGCAGATTACAGTTACGCAAGCGACTATGACATTGTGGCAAGGCTCAAAGCATTGGCAGACAGTTACAAAGTTACGATGCTCATCGTCCATCACACCCGAAAGCAGAAAGCGGAAGATATTTTTGATATGATTTCGGGAACAAACGGATTGATGGGTGCGGCTGATGGGGCGTTTGTTCTCAGCAAGGAAAAGAGAATTTCCAATAATGCCACGCTTGACGTGGCGGGCAGAGACCAGCAGGATATGAAAGTCCATCTTGTGAGAGATGCCGAGCGTCTGGTGTGGAATTTTGAAAAATTGGAAACAGAGCCGTGGAAAGAGCCGCCTGAGCCTTTACTTGAAAAAATTGCAGCTACTCTTTTTTCGGAGAGTGACAGATGGGAGGGGACAGCTTCGGAGCTTTGTGAAAGGCTTGGTGTAGATATTAAGCCGAATGTGCTTTCCCTTAGGCTTAGCATCAACGCAAGCAAGCTGTTCCGTGATTACGGTATCCGCTATCAGAACAGCCGTACCCACAATGGCAGAAAAGTTTCGCTTTGGAAAGAAACCGATGAAGCGGTGTGACAAACGGTGTCAAAGGTGTCAATGTTTTGAGAGCGGAGGCGGTATCTCAAACATTGTCACCATCGTCACACATTGAAACCAATTAAAGTTTAGACGGGGTTGTAAGGGTGTCCTTTTCAAAGGACAGCCCTTACCCCTCGGAGAGCGCAAAACCTGCTTGCAGGTTGCATTTTTGTTGGCGTAGCTGACAAAAGTGCTTTTGCGTTACTTTCGGGAAAGTAACAAAGCCTACCAGCCGAAAAGAAAGGGCGTGATTTTATAAGACGGACAATTAGCGCAATGGTGGGGAAAGGCTCGGTCAACCATAACAGCCGCAAATTCAAGGCTGAAAATGTGGATGGTGAGCGTTCACATCTTAATGTAGATTATTGCAACGAGAGCATCAAGAAAGTGTATCATAAACTATTTGATGAAGCCTTACAAAGGTACAATGAAAGGCAGACGAGGGCAGACCGCCGCATTGCCGATTATTACGAGAAGATACGGAACTCAAAACAGGAAAAGCCGTTCCATGAGCTGATTTTGCAGATTGGGGATAAGGAAAATATGGGCGCGGGAAGTGAAAACGGACAGCTTGCAAGGCAGATTTTAGATGAATATTATCATGGATTCCAAGAACGAAACCCTAATCTCTATGTATTTTCCGCTCATATCCATATGGATGAAGCAACGCCGCATCTGCACATTGACTTTGTCCCGTTCACGACGGGCAGCAAGCGTGGGCTTGATACGAGGGTATCTTTGAAACAGGCGTTGGCGGCGCAGGGATTCAAAGGCGGCTCCCGTGGCGATACGGAGTGGAGCCAGTGGGTACAGTCCGAAAAAGAGAACCTTGCCGCTGTGATGGGGCGGCATGGCATTGAATGGGAGCATAAAGGCACGCATGAGAAACATTTGTCTGTCCTTGATTATAAAAAGCAGGAGCGGGAAAAAGAGGTCGTCCAGCTTGAGGGGCAGATTTCGGAGAAAAAAGAGGAATTTCAAATATTGTCGGACAGGGTGGAGAATTACGACAAAGGAATGGAAAACCTAAAAACTCTGGAACAGGTGCTTGACACTTCCCCAGAATACCAGTTGCCAGAGCCGCAGGGGTTCATGTCGGCGAAGTCATATAGAAATAAAGTGGCAGAGCCTTTGGTGCAAAAGCTGAAATCGCTTGTTAAAACAGCTCTTATAAGGTGCTTTGAAGCGTGGGACAGCTACTATCGGCTGAATGTCACAAACAGCAACCTCCACCGTGAGAATGAGGGGTTAAGGAAAACCAATGAGAAACTGGCAGGGGAAAATGAAAACCTCCGTGTGCAAAACAAAGATTATAAGCTGCTCCGTAAGGCATTTGGGAGTAAGCAGATGGACAGCCTTTTAGAGCAGGTAAAAGCATCACAAAAATCAAAACAGCGTGAGAAATGCTTTAAAAACAACAAAGAGGAAAGGTAGGAAACATTATGGAAAACAGGATTTATGACGAAAATAACGGTCTTTGGTATGCAAGGCAAGGCGAATACTATCTCCCAGAGCTTGCATTACCTCCCGAAGAAGAAAAGCCGATTGGTATTTGGGGACAGCGACATTTGCAGTATCTAAAAGAGCATAAGCGGCTTGTTTATATCAATCTGCTGACAAGCGGCAGGCTGAACGAATACCTTGCAAGCGTAGATGAACAGGCAGAGGATTTGTTTTCTCGGCTGGTAAAAGAATATGCCGAAAGGCAGGGGGTGACGGAACAGCTAAAGGCAGAAAATCAGCTTTTATGGGTTCAAAAAATGAATAATATTCAGGCTTGTGTGAGGGAGGTTGTGGAGAGCGAGTTTATCTATTCGTAGTGATAAGTGGCACTCCTGCAATATGTGGGAGTGCCGTTGAATTAAGCAAAAGCAGTTCGGGGAATTGAAAAATCTTATAAATTCGTGTATACTTAAAAAAGAAATTAGACTGAGAAATCGGGATTGTGATTTTCAAATGGGAGGTAAAATATGCGTCGTTCAGATAGAGAAGTTAAGGAATTTGAAGATATTGTAGCCATCATGGAAAAATGTGATGTGTGCCGAATTGCTTTAAACAATAATGGCTATCCGTATATATTACCACTCAATTTTGGGATATGTATAAAAGAAGATAAAATTGAGTTGTATTTTCATGGAGCTATGGAGGGAACAAAGTTTGATTTAATCGAAAAGGATAATAGAGCTAGTTTTGAAATGGATTGTGAGCATAAATTGGTAACAGAAATTGAACGTGGGAGTTGTACAATGGAGTATAAAAGCGTTATAGGACAGGGATACATTAAAATGCTTTCTGATGATGAAAAATATGATGCTTTATGTATTTTGATGAAGCATTATCATCAAGAAGATTTTTCGTTTAACAAATCAGTAATGCCTCATACAAAAGTTTTCAAGCTAGTGGTAGAGAAAGTAACAGGTAAAGTAAGAATGAAGAAAAATGATAAACAATAAAAATCCGTTTTTTTATACTGGAAAATCGGGAATTATGGAGGAAAAGAAAATGGCATTTAAGTTAGATAGCGTTGTACCTTGGGGCAGAAATATGGAAGAATACAAATTGATGTTCCGTTTAGAGGATAATGATATGTCAAAAAAAATTGCAGGGTTTGGCGATGGTCCAGCTTGTTTTAATTATGAGATGACTGAAAGAAATGGAAGTGTGATTTCATTTGATTTGATATATCAGTTTTCAAAAGAGGATATAGAAAAACGTATTGAGGAAGTCCGAACTACAGTAATGCAGCAAATGAGGGAAAATATGGATAACTATGTGTGGAAGAACATTAAAAGCTTAGAAGAACTTGAAAGTACCCGTATGTCTGCTATGAGAAAATTTTTGTCTGATTATGAAAAGGGAAAAGCAGAGGGGCGTTATGTATTCCATGAACTGCCTGATAAATTACCCTATGGAGCAGATTACTTTGATATTGGGTTGAGTTCTCATTTCCTGCTAATGTATACATCATTAGGATATGATTTTCATATAGCATCCATGACAGAAATGCTTAGAGTATGTAAAGAAATTAGAATTTTCCCAATTGTAGATTTGGATGCAAATAAGACAGACTTAATTAAAAACGTAATAGATTACTTCCAAAGGGATTATAATGTGGAAATTGTTAAGACAGAATATGAGTTCCAAAAGGGAGATAATAAATTATTGATTATAAGAAATAGAGATGTGATTTAGGAATAATGAGGTTTTAAAAAGATATGGATTATAAAATTCGGGAAATTAGAAAAAATGAATATCCAATATTATCTGATTTTTTGTATGAAGCAATTTTTATTCCAGAGGGCATGGATAAGCCGCCAAAATCTATTATCAAACAGCCGGAGTTACAAGTATATATTAAAGATTTCGGAAAAGCAGACGATTTGTGCTTGGTTGTGGAAATAAAAGAGAAGATTGTGGGTGCAGTATGGGTGCGTATTATGAACGATTACGGGCATATTGATGACAAAACGCCCTCATTTGCCATATCACTGTATGAGGAATACAGAAATTTGGGTATTGGTACAGCACTTATGGGAGCTATGTTGCAACTTCTAAGAGTGAAAGGATATAAGC
Organism: uncultured Eubacterium sp.; assembly: GCA_910589595.1. GTDB lineage: Bacteria > Bacillota > Clostridia > Lachnospirales > Lachnospiraceae > Eubacterium_F. Next base: position 9,035 of record CAJUTM010000016.1, on the reverse strand, counting down.
AGACATCTCTATCTGTGCAGAAGGCGAATTATGCAGTCAATATGTATAGAAAAGCAGGATTTGAAGTGGTTGACGAGAACAAAGAAGAATACATAATGATTTGCAAATTATGATAAAGTAGTGTTTTTGGGCTATTGCATTTCTTAACAAAATCGCTTATAATTTAAACCATAGCATATAGCTATTATCCGCAGTTACAGAGCATATGTTATCAACAGCGATAACAAAATGATAACATTAGCTCATATAGGCAGGATAATATGGGTATATCAAATAATCAAGAGATTTACATACTCGACAGAGAATAATTCCTAAACAAAATCAGTTAGGAAAAGTCGAGTTCGAATAGTAAACCGAACCCCACAAATGGCGTAAACACGCTGCTTGTGGGGTTTCTTTATGCTCTGTGATACCTTTTTGATACCTATATCAGAGGTATCTACAGAATAACAAGATTTCTTAAATGTATTTTCTATTATTCTTATGCATTGCCATGTTTTATGGCATGGCTCAAGTGGCAGAGCAGCTTGCCATACAACTGCGTCAGCAGTTGTTGTATTCAGGATTCCGTTTCGGAATCAGATTTTTTCCATTGATATTTTGATTCACATGGTTCATAAGCAGGACCACATTCGCAGCAGGTATCGGGCCAGTTGAGTTTCCATTCCAGATATTCAGCCTGTGTGATTTGCCCCTCGGCAAGCTCCTGCTTATGTACCATCCATTCGTGCATGAAGTCATTTACGGTACGGTAATGGAACCACATGCCGACAGGCGGGACAGAGGGCATATCATCGTTATTGTCATACTGTGCTTTGATGGCATTTCCCGTTCCGTATTTCTTTTTACTCGGAACCATCGGAAAGAAATGCAGTGCCTCCGGATTGTCCTCGTCCAGCCAGAAGAATGTCTGCATGATGTCCTCAGCAGAGCCGGACACCGGGGAAATAAAATTGAGTGAGTTGACATCCAGTGCCTCCGCGATATCTTCCAGCATATCTTTCTTTGGAACACGATAGTTTGTCTCATATTGTGCCATGCGGTTGTCTGCTCCTTTGGCAGACAGACCAATAGCAACGCCTAGCTGTTGCTGTGTCATGCCCCGGAAGATACGGATATATTTTATCTTTTCGCCAATGGTCATAAGAACCACCTCATTTCATTGGATTGACAGATACGGAAAAATACCCTGTCTTTCCTCATTATACGGTATAGAATGGAGGAAGTAAAGAGGAAAATTAACAAAAATGCGAAATAAAAGTATTGACATTAACAAAGTTGCGAATTAAAATGGGTATCAAAATGGGATTAACATATAAGCGAATAGAAGGAGCTGATACATAAAAGATGGAAGGGGGTGCCGATATGGAGCAGGGTATTTTTATTAACGCACAGGAAGTGGCAGAATTGCTTGGAATATCAAAGTCCAAAGCTTATACCATTGTCCGGGAACTGAACGAGGAACTGTCTGCAAAGGGATTTATTACCGTTGCGGGTAGGGTAAGCAGGAAATTCTTTGAAGAAAAGTTCTACGGGGTGGCAGGCTGAGCAGGACTTGGAGAAATTGTTTGGAACTGACGGTTGTATTTCCGGCTGTGCAGGGAATAGTGGGCAGTTGGAAATTGTGAACAGCATGGGAAGGGCGGCAAGGAAGCCGCTTTGCAGGAAGGAGAGGATTGTATGGCAGCATACAAGGATGAGGAACGTGGCACATGGTACGTTTCGTTTCATTTTTATGATTGGACTGGCAAAAACAAACGCAAGCTGAAGCGTGGGTTTAAGACCAGAAAAGAGGCACTGGAGTGGGAGCAGCATTTCCGCATGAGGGAGGAATCCAATCTGGATATGACTTTCGAGGATTTCTGGAAGTCCTATGAGATGGATATGAAGCCAAAACTCAAGGAAAACACATGGAATACCAAAGAGGCGGTGGTAAGGAGCAAGATACTCCCATATTTTAAGGACAAAAAGATGAAGGATATCAAAGCAAAGGACATTATTACATGGCAGAATATGATATCGGCACAGCGAGGGGCAGACGGGAAACCGTTTAAGCCAACGTATCTGAAAACAATCCAGTCGGAACTGTCTGCCCTGTTTAACCATGCGGTGCGCTTTTATGAACTGAAAGAGAATCCGGTCGTGAAAGCCGGACCGCTGGGAAAGGGCAAAGCGGATGAAATGAATTTCTGGACAAAGGAAGAATATTTGAGATTTATTGAGGCGGTGAAGGACAAGCCGGTTTCCTATCATGCTTTTCAGATACTTTACTGGTGTGGCTTGCGTTTGGGCGAGTTACTTGCACTTTGTGCCGGTGATATTGACACTAAAAACAAGGTTCTCCACATCACAAAATCTTACCAGAGGATAAGCGGGAAAGATGTGATAACCGATCCGAAAACGCCAAAGAGCAAGCGGGATGTCAGTATCCCGGATTTTCTGTGTGGGGAACTGGAGCAGTATCTGGGGATGCTGTATGGCTATATGCCGACGGACCGCATTTTCCAGATTTCAAAATCTTATCTGCACCATGAAATGGACAGGGGAGCAAAGGCGGCAGGGGTAAAGAGAATCCGCATCCATGACATCAGACACTCATCCGTGTCACTGCTTATCAATATGGGATTTACGGCAGTCGCAATCGGAAACCGGGTAGGTCATGAGAGTGCGGATATCACTTACCGTTATGCCCATATGTTCCCGTCAGAGCAGAAAGAAATGGCAACGATGTTAAATGAAGCGTTTGTAATGGAACAGCCGGAAAAATCCGGGGAGAAAAAGAAGGAGGATTAGTTATGCCGGGAAAACACAAGAATCCAACCATCAGCTTTCGTGTTTCAGACTATGAAAGACGGGCGATTGAGGCGAATATCAAAATGAGTGGGATGCTGAAGAAAGATTATTTTATACGGAGCTGTATTTACAACAGGGTATGCGTGGTGGGAAAAAAGGAAACCATTTATCCACTGGTAGAAGAACTGCGGAAGATGCAGGAGAAGATGGCAGAATTGGGGGAACAGTTTCAGGCAGAGGGAGAAATTACAATGCCGGAGGAAGAATTTGCGGATATGCAGACGGATTATCTGCATATGCTGAGAGCCGTCATTCGGATGCTGGATGGTGCAAAGTATCTGTGGGAGGGAGACAGTAAAAAAGAGCAGGAATAAAAATAAAGTAGGTGTGACGATAAGTGACGGTTGCGACGGTATTTTATATATCGGTGCCGATAGCGAAAATACCGTCACAATCGTCGCAACCGTCACAGGAGAGGAAAAAAGGCTGGTTAAACGGTGGGGAGATTTGGAATATGTGCAGGCGGGGATATAAGGCGTGGGAGGACAGCTGAGCAGGCAGCGTGGAATATTTGGAGTTGTGCGACAAATATTCCATCGGCTGGCTGCGGAAGTATAAGCCTCCGGCAGGACGCAAAACCCGCTTGCGGGTTGCATTTTTGATGGGCTTGCCTGTCAAAAATGCTTTTGCGTTACTTTTGACAAAAGTAATAAAACATATTCCGCCTCAGACTTCGCCTGTTGGCTCGTCTTTGGCTGGAATATGATTCGCTGGGAGCAGATTTTTATGTAAAACAGTGTAGTACAGTCTGTATTACAAAGCAAGAGGAAATTTTCTGCTAGAAGAGGAAAAGTGGTTTGGATAAAAAAGTTGCATAACAGTTTGTGCGACAAAAGGTAATTGTGTTTTACAGTATGTTAGACAATCGGAGAGTGAGAATTTTTTATGTTTCATTTGGGGATTGCCTTATGATACAGGCAGAAAGACAGGAGAGGGGATTTCAAAGTAATGAGCAGAGATATATTTATAAGAGCATTTATGGGTAAAAACAAAATGAGGGGGTACGTGTATGGAGAGAACGATTTCGATGATGGTGGGAAAAGGTTCGCTAAATCATAATAACCGGACATTTATCGCCAAAAATGTAGACAGTGAGCGAAGCAAAGGGAATAAAGTTTATGTGAAAGAAAATATCAAAAAGGTGTACCATGCACTTTTTGATGAAGCATTAGAGATTTACAATGCGAAACAGACCAGGGCAGACCGCAGGATTGACGATTACTATGAAAAAATACGCACCAGCAAGCAGGAAAAATTGTTCCATGAGCTGATTGTCCAGATTGGCAATAAGGATGATACAAACTGTAATATGCCGGAAAGTGTTTATGCACAGTCGGCACTGGAAGATTATATGAACGGATTTCAAGAGAGGAATCCTAATCTGCGGGTATTTAATGCGGTTATGCACTTGGACGAGGAAACGCCGCATCTGCATATTGATTATGTGCCGTTTTCGACTGGAAATAAGCGGGGATTATCTACGAAAGTATCTCTTAAAGGTGCATTGAAAGCACAGGGATTTGTCGGGATAGGACGGTTTGATACCGAGTGGAAGCGATGGGTAGAGAGTGAAAAACAGTACCTTGCAGAGATTATGGAACATTATAAGATGGAATGGCTGCAGAGGGGGACACACGAAAAACATTTATCGGTTTATGATTATGAGAAGAAAATGCGGAAAGCGGAAGTGGCAGAGCTGGAGCAGGAGATTTCTGACCAGAAAGACAGGATAGCGAGCCAGAGTTTTCTGCTGGAAGTCAATGAGGAGGCATTGCAAACCCAAGAGCAGATTTTGGAGGAAAATGAGGCGAAGGCAGAGAAAATCCGGCAGGAAACGGAACAGGCGAAAGAAGATTGGGAGAAAGTACAGACAGATAAGGATAAGGTACAGGATTCCTATGAACATTATAAAAGTCTGGAAGAAAGTACAAAAGGGCTGTATGAATTATATCATTCATGGTATAAGGATAAGAAAAAAACTTATGAGGAGCATGCCGAAAAGAGCAGTATGTTTGAGGAAAAAGCAAATTTTCTTGAGGGGCAGATAAAAGAATTGGAACAGAGAAAATCCGATAAAGTGAAGGAAGTACAGGCAGAGGAGATAAAGCTGGATATTGTGAAAATGCAGATACAGGAAGCTGTGAATGATTTTGAAGAAATGCAGAAACAGGCAGATTTTGTGAAAGAGCAGGCTGTGCAGCAGTATGAGAAGTACCGCAGGGTAGAGCCAAGCGAACGAGGAACGGCTATGTTTGACGATATGCTCCAGTTAAAGCGGGAAAATATGATACTGAAGGACGAGAACAAGACTTTGAAAGAAAAATTGCAGAAAGCATATGATTTCATGAAGCAGTTTACCATTAATGGGTTAAATATGCTGGAGCGTTTTCTGGAGTCTATTGGCGAGAAGGTGCAGAGTTTCTCGGAGAATATCGGTTTTGATGGTAGGAGCAGGTAATCGTAGTGAAGATAACAGAAACGGATAAAGGCAAATAAACTTTTTCTTTATCCGTACATAAGAATGGAGGCAGACTATGAGAAAAGAATTAGCAGAGGTTATTGTAGAAAATGGCATTGTGTATCATTTGGGAGAGGATGATTTGTATTATCCCGATTTAAGGTTACCGGAGGGAACACACTACAATATAGGAAAATATGGACTTATGCGGTGGGAGTATTTGAGAACCAATCGTAGAGAGAAGTATCTTCGACTGTTGTTAGATGGCAAATTGAATGAACATTTGCATGAGATAGATGAGGAGTGCCATGCAAGGGTGGATTTACTTATAGAACGGATGAAAGTTGGGGCAGGAATTACGGAAGAACTAAAAGCTACAGAGCCGATAGAGTGGGTTGTACTTATGAATAATGTGAGGAGTGCTGCGGAGGAGATTGTTCTGAGAGAGTTGGTATATGCGTAAATGTATGCGGGGTGGGAAACTGCTCCGTATTTTTGATTATGGAAATGTAAGGTGGTGTATGGTATACTATTTATGTTGATGCAAGAATTTAAGCTTTGCTGGAGGAACTTATGGGAATGGGGATTATTGTATGTGGCTTGAATGGTAGTGGGAAGAGTACATTGGGAAAAGCTCTTGCAGAGAAACTGCATTTCCATTTTATAGACAATGAGGACTTGTATTTTCCTAAGACAGACGCCCATTATACTTATGCTTCTCCACGCCCTCGTGAAGAGGTAGAAAAGTTACTTTGGAGTGAGATAAGGGCACATGAAAACTTTGTTTTTACCTGTGTAAAAGGAGATTATGGAGAAACTATTTATTCATTTTTTCAATATGCAGTATTGATTGACGTTCCAAGGGATATACGGATACAACGGGTTAAAAATCGTTCTTTTCAGAAATTCGGTGAAAGGATGTTATTAGGTGGAGATTTGCATGAGCAAGAAGAAAAGTTCTTTGATTTTGTTAAATCTCGACCAGAAAATACAGTCGAAGAATGGGTGAAGTCTTTAAAATGTCCTATTCTACGAATAGATGGAACAAAACCTATTGAAGAAAACGTAGATTTTATCATGGAGCAGATACAAGATCCAAGTTGTGAGTAAAATGAAAAAGTGGAAACTGGAGGTTGCCAACTTGAGAGGAGTAGTGTTATGGAAGAATTAAAGATTATTATGGAGAAGTTTGTTGAATCGGGGTGGAACCTAATATCTGAACCCGCACAGCAATGGTTAGATGGAAAATATGATAAGGATATTTTGGTATCTGCAATAAAGCAGGCAGATAAGGAATGTGGAAATTGCGGATGTGATTTAGATTCACTTTATAAAAGAGCTTTGGAACTGCTTTGACGACATTGATTATCCTGTTTTATCAGGTTGGAAGAGCAGAATTTGGAGTGTGATCTGTTTACCCAGTGAGGAGGACTGATTGTGGAAAAGAATTTCTGTGAGGTTAAGTTGTTTCAAGTAAAACCCAGTAAATTAGAAGAATTTGAAAAATTGATAGCTGTTGTTGCAGAGGAGCAGAAACAACAAAAGGGTTGTATAGATATTAAATATATGAAAAGGTTTTATGTCTTTGATGATATTAAAGAACAACCAAGAGAGTTAACCAGAATCGTTAAATGTGTAAAATATTTTTCCTATTGGGATTTTGATAATATGGAAAATTATTCAAGTGCAACTCATTGGTTTTTTGAAAAATATTCAAAGGAAATATTTAAACTATTGATTATGCCCTTTGACATAAATTGTGGATATTCAATTTATTAAATTATGCACATTATAATTATAGTAAGAATCACGCAATCTACAGTTGGATATGGGGGGGGATAAGAATGAGATTTATATATACGGATGGTGGAAACTCTGACTTCATTGAATTATGCCATAGCTTAGATGAATTTCTGAATGAACTTGTAGGTGGAGAAGAGAATCGAGCAGAATATATTCCATATAATCGTCTTGATGATATTCATGATGTAATTATTGCGTACGATGCTGCAATTCCAGTGGGAAGTGCCAGTTTCAGAAAGTATGATAATGAATGTGCGGAAGTAAAGCGTGTTTTTGTTAAGCAGGAGTATAGAGGTAAAGGTATTTCAGGCAAACTAATGGAATTGCTAGAGAATGCCGCAAGGGAGCAGGGATTTCGCTATCTGATTTTGGAATCTGGTGAACCACTTGTTGCAGCAATGGCATTATATAAAAAAATTGGATATGAAATTATTCCGAATTATGGTCAATATAAAGATATGCCAGATTCTATTTGTATGAAAAAGGAATTGTAAATTTACAATTTTTAGGAGTGGATGTACATGGAATGGAATTCAACATTATACGATAAAAAACATGATTTTGTAGCGGAATATGGAAAGGGATTATTGGAGTTTGTTCCCCAAAATACGAAACAGTCTATATTGGATTTGGGGTGTGGAACAGGTGCCTTGACTGCTGAATTAGCTGAATTGTGTGAAAGAATTGTAGGTGTTGACGGTTCGCAGAACATGATAAATAAAGCGAGAGAAGAATTTGGCGATATAGAATTTAAGGTATGTGATGCATTGGCTCTGCCCTTTGAAAAGGAATTTGATGTGGTTTTTTCCAATGCCGTATTTCACTGGATTAGTGACCATGATGCTTTGCTGAAAAACATACATAAGGCTTTGAAACCACAGGGATTATTGGTGTGCGAGTTTGGTGCAAGCGGAAATATCGCAACGATTAAAAATGCTTTTGCAAAGGCATGTAACAGTCTGGGATATGGCTATGAAGCTAAGTTCAATTTCCCTACGGCAGAGGATTTCGGTAACTTGTTAGAGAAGAATGGATTTATTATTGACAGGATTTATGATTATGACAGACCAACCGTACTAAAGGATTGGGAACAGGGATTGGTGAATTGGATGAAACAGTTCTTTGTCTCTGAATTAGAAGTGATGCCAGAACAAGTACAAATTATGATTTTTGAAAAGGTGGAAGAATTAGCGAGAGAAACTTTATGGAATGGGGAAGAATGGATTGCCGATTATCGGCGATTAAGAGCAATCGCACGCATATAGTTGTTTCTGATTTTATTTTTGATGAAAAAATGGTGCGAAATTGTTAAAACAAAGTAGAGTGCGAATTTGAAGACTGTTATTATGATTTTGAATTAGGACGGAGGAATGTGATTTTGATAAAAAAAGCACAGAAAGAAGATTTAGAAGAAATACTTAAATTACAATATTTGGCTTATCAAAGTGAAGCTAAACTTTTTGGTAATATGGATATTCCACCTTTAATGCAAACGTTAGAAGAAGTATATGATGAATTTCAAAAAGGAGCTATTTTAAAGGCAGTAGATGATGGAGGGATTATTATAGGTTCTGTTAGAGCATATCAAGATGGTGGAACTGTTTATATTGGGAAATTGATGGTGCATCCATCAAAGCAGGGACAAGGGATAGGGACACAACTTTTACTTGAAATGGAAAAACAATATCTGAACCAAAGATATGAGTTGTTTACCAGTACCAGAAGCGAAAAGAATATAGCATTGTATCAGAAACTTGGCTATGAAATTTTTGACGAGGAACAGGTTACAGAAGAATTGAGGTTTGTATATATGGAGAAAGGATAAAGTTGTGGAAAAGGAGAGGTTGAGTATGTGGAATGCTGAGATTTGATGTTGTACACTTTTAGTTGACACCTTTTACTCAAGGATTTGGTGTATAAT
>CAJUTM010000015.1 GCA_910589595.1 uncultured Eubacterium sp. | reverse complement strand
GTAAAGGAACTTACACAAGGTAAAAAAGTCAAGGTGCAAATGGCATCTGCAATGTCAATACAAATGGCAGAAGCTATTGTGATAGCTGATCCGGATTATGGTGAGGATGGCAAGATTGCTATTTTAATGCCTGATACTGGATGCAAAATCGAATTAGATTCAGAAGAATTAATTGATACCATTTATGGTAATGAGAATGAAATTATGATTAATTTCTATAATGACATGGGAAGTATGGAGATTTTTATTATTGGAGATATTGGCACAGAAACGGATCATGTTATCAATCAGGATGAATTATGTCAGTACATCAAAGATAGATTGGACAGATTATCAAGGCTAACCATAGAGGATATTGATTTAGTTCTGAATATGGAAATGGAATATTTACAGAGCAAAGGCATTGTAGATTAGAGGGAGGGATTATATATATGACAGGGAATAAATATTTTGATAATGATGCTGGTAGAATTGGTGCAAGACTAATGGAAGAATCCCGTAAATCAAGAAATAATAATAAATTTACAAGAGAAAAAATCAAGCAAACAGTAGAGAAATTCTTATCAGACCATGATGAAAAGGAATTGAATGTTGCAATTTATCTTGATTCCAGTTGTAGAAAACCTATTTGTAATTTCCATATTGATACACCAGAACTTGAAACAATAGAGGATTCTACAAAGGCACAGCTTGTAATAAGTGATTTCACAATGCCAAAATCATTGATTCCTGATGATATAACAATTCGCTATGAAGAAGTTACAAGGTGTGAAGCTACTGTTAGAACAGGTGAAACGGAAGATGATATTTTAGCTGATGTTTTGGAAGTTGCATTTAAGAATGGTACGGTTTTGGAACTTGGATTTTTGAAGATTTAATATCAATGTTGGCAGATCGTGATTGACTTCGTGGTTTGCCAATTACATAACGGTTACAAGAGTTTTACATGAACATAACAGTAGCATGACAGTATTTTTCAGATTAAATGCAAAGAAAAAGGAGAAGTAATTACATGAGCAGACGGATTTTAGACGTATCTAATTTAGTAGAAGCCATTGAATATAAGATGATTTCTATAGTCAGTGTAGAGAACAAGGTAAAAGCTTGCAGCGAGATTACAGAAACAGATAATGTTACACCTGAAACTTTTATAGAATCGCTTCAATACTTGAATGAGGCAAAATTATTCAGAAATGGTGTTGATTTTTTCTATGAGTTTTCTGGCAAGGATGAAATTTATATTGATTGTGCAATGAAGAACCCATATCTTGATGAATATTTTTATCTGAAATGTGAGATTAAGGATGGATTTTCGATAGATGATGTTGATAAGAAATTCAAGGAAACGGTTTTTGACAGAATGGATCGGAAAATTGCAGTGTAAATAAATATTGAATGTAGAAATAAATAGTGGTGGATGTGAAAAGTTTTCCGAAACATTCACCACTAAAACAGATTGGAGGAATGATTTATTGAGTAAACCAGTAATAAAAGAAAATAGGGTATGTCATATCCTGAAAACACAACTTTATCAAATGGCAGATAATGAGAGTCGGAGCGAATATAAACCATTACAGTTGAAATGGGTATTTCCAATAGAAAGTACAGAAGGAATGACAAAAGCATTTAAAAATGTAATATTTGTTTTGGATTATGTGCAAAAGAATAGATGTAATAAAGATACCATAGATAAGATTGTTGAAAATGATATACGTCCTAATATAAGCGGAGTAAAAGATGAATATGATTTTTTCATAGCAAGTACAATTTTAATTATTGTTCATAGCACAGATGATTTTTCATATAAAGATAGATTAATGCATTTAGTAAAAGATATAATTGGGGATTTTATTACTATATTAGAAATATTTGTAAAACAATTTGATTTTGAGGAGTACAAAGTAGAGGATATAGATGTAAGCAAGCTTTCTATTGATATGGTAATTAAAAACTATAGGGAATTATGCAAAATTTTAGGACAAGAAATAAAGAGTGGAAAGTCAAAAAAATTACAGATGGAAGATTTTAAAAGATATTTTGATTTTGAGAAGTCAGGACAAAAATTCATAATAACAGATATATATGATGCTCCCTTGACTAAAGAAGATAAACGTAGGTTAGGAAATAATTCAATATATGTAAAAAATATTGAACTTATCTTATTACAATATCTTTCTAAACAGAAAAATGGAATTAAGACTTTTACGAAACGAGATTGGTGGGAGTTATTAGGAATGACAAATCGTAAATACAATAAAATTGCTAAGACAGAGTTAAAGAAAATTGACAGTATTGTTACATCATTTGAAATAAACCACTTCTATTTACGTTGTAACAAAAAATTGGAACAAATATTATTTTCTGCTTTAAGGAATTTGAAAAACCGTAAATTAATTTTAGAACCAGAAATACAAACGGTTATTGTAGATAATAAATATAATTATTTTTTAGCTTTAGATCCAGATAAAAAGAGGATATTACAAGAGGAAAGATATGTTTTGAAAAATATTATGGGATATGAAAAAATCAGTCAGGTATTTTGCAGATTTAAACAAAACGAATATTACAAAATGGTCAATGAGAGATTAAACGATTTATATGGATGGCATCATTATTTCAAACAAATAAAGTTGTCTTTTATTCCAAGTAATATTATAGAAGCTATTCCACAAACAACCATTGATTTAGAAAAAGAAATATTAAATGAAAAAATAATAAAAGTGCTTAATAACAATGCAGAAGAAAAATACAATACTGATAAACAAAAATATGAAGACGCACGCAACAATCTCTTATGGGGTAATTATAATTCAATTACAAAAACAAAAACATGGAAAATTCCTGACACTTATATAGAAGCCCAAAGGATTTTGACAGAAGAATTAATCAATATAGGACATGAAAATAATAGAATTTCATTGAATTTATTTAAGGAAGATGAGGAATTAGATCAATTATTTACATCATTCTTGTGCTAGATAAAAAGTTGGCACTTTAAAATGGGTAATATAAACAATACCCTATATGGAATTATAAAGTGCCAACTTTTGAAAAAGCAAATGAATACAAAACAGACACGGCTTTTGTGTAGCAAAGCGGAACAAAAGACTTTATTTCCCAACGGGAAATCCACATTGATTGATAGGGAAAGGATAAATTATATGAATAAAAGTTACAGATTAAAAATGGAGCAATTACTGAGTGAACATAAACTGACGAAGGAATTACTCATAAACTGTATTGCTAAATCAGATAGGAAAGTTGCTGGTTTGGCATATAAAGAAAAACAGTACAGAAATGTTGGTTATAATAATTTCAAGTTGGAATTGGATAAGCTGATCCAATATAGACAACCGTTTTTTGATGTCCTAAAGGATGGTTATAATATGACATTGGCAGAAATAAAAAGCGAGGTTACTGTTGCTGATGTAAATAAGATACCTACTAAAAAGGTTATAGATCAGATTAGGGATATGATTGAAACATGGGATTACACATTAGTATAGATGATTGTGGGTGCGTTGCACACTTTGTTTTGTTCCGCTTACGCTACACAAAACAAAATATTTTTAGGTGAGATTATTTATGGGAAATTAATAAGGTGTTTCGGTTTAGATGTTTGGATATATAAAGAATTACATTTCACTGTAGTTGTTGTTTGAAATAAAATAATCCCCCCCTTTTTCCTAATATATTATATTAGAGAATAGGGGAGAAAAATATAGAGATATATGATTTGTAAAATCAGCTAATCAGATTTTAGGGGGGTTTACTTAATATAATATATTAGAGAATCCCACCCAAAATTAAAAAAATACTAATATTCATTCCATTAAAAACCCCTTTTAAAAAAATTAGATGACGGACGGATTAAAAGTTTGGCTTTCAGTAGTGAAGCCGTAGGCGAAACGGATGAAAGACATAACTTTTATATCTGTACGGACAAGCAGATTTTCCGTAGGAAAAGATGCGCTGTCAAGGGGGTGTGGGGATTCCCCACATATGGAGAAGGAGAAAATATAAATGGAACAAAATCTTATTCAACATGGAGAGGACATTATTACTATAACATGAAATGCACGTTGTACAAATGGGGATTGCCCATATATTAGAGAGGTAGGAGATTGTCTAGGTAATATTGAAAATTGTGAATACAAACAACAAAGAAACGATGCGTTTCTTAATTATACGTTTTATGGTATTTGATGGTGATGAAAAAGTTATAGTCTACTGACAGTTTGGCAATCGCTGCAAGCAGCTCATGCCATTGTTCGCAATCAGAGATTGCTCACAAGTGTAGAATTTTTGGATAAGGAGAAATGAATATATATGGCAAATAAAAAACAGGAATTTTGTTTTATATGTGGTAAGACAAAATTAGAAGTAGATAGACTATTAAAAGGTCAATTTGGAGGATGTATTTGTAACGAATGTGTGAAAGAAGCCTATAAAGTATTAGATGAAGATGAAGAGGAAGAAATCTCTGAAAATATGCAGTTAGCAACTCCATCACAGATTAAGGCACATTTAGATCAGTATGTGATTGGTCAGGACGAAGCAAAGAAAACATTATCAGTTGCAGTTTATAATCATTACAAAAGACTAAGACAGAATAAAAAATCAGATGTAGAGATTCAGAAATCCAATATTCTTATGATTGGTTCTACTGGTAGTGGCAAGACGTATTTAGCACAGAGTTTGGCAAAGTTTTTAGGTGTTCCGTTTGCTATTGCGGATGCAACTACGCTCACGGAGGCTGGTTATGTTGGTGAGGACGTTGAAAATATCCTTTTGACACTATTACAGAATGCAGATTTTGATAATAAGTTAGCTGAAAAAGGTATTGTATACATAGATGAAATAGATAAAATTGCTAGGAAAGGCGAGAATATGTCCATTACAAGGGATGTTTCTGGCGAAGGAGTCCAGCAGGCATTGCTTAAGATTATTGAAGGTAGTGTTGTAAGGGTTCCTCTGTCTGGCGGCAGAAAGCATCCACAGGGAGAATGTGTCAATATTGATACGAGTAATATTCTTTTTATTTGCGGAGGTGCTTTTGATGGGATTCAGAAGATTATCGAGCAGAGAAATAATAATAGTAGGAGTATTGGTTTTGGTGCAGATATTAAAAGTGCTTATGAGACAAGCACGTTGAATTTATTGGATGTGCAACAGAAGGATTTAGTCAAATATGGTCTATGTCCTGAGTTAATTGGTAGACTTCATGTCATTACAACATTGAAACCATTAAGTAAAGAAGATTTAAAAAACATATTGGTACAAGTGAAAAATGCGCTGATAAAACAATATCAGGAACTTTTTAAAATGGATGGAGTGGAGTTGGTGTTTTTGGAAGAAGCACTGGATAAGATAGCAGATAAAGCAATGGCAATGAATACAGGCGCACGAGGATTACGGTCTATTCTGGAAAAATCTATGTGTGATTTGATGTTTGATGTACCAGATCGAACAGATATTAAGAAGATTACGATAACAGGTGATTTTATAGATGGAAAAACAGATGCCATAATGCATAGAACAAAGAAGAACAATGTAGCATAAAACGATGAAAAGGAAGGATTATATGGTAGATTTACATGAACATAACAAAGTAGCTTATGAAAAATAAAAGAAGCAATAGTAGATGGACAAAAGAAAATTGCTGTTTCTCATGCTACCGGTACAGGTAAATCTTATCTGATTGCCAAATTATTTGAAGATTATAACAATGATAGGAAACTTGTTTTGGTTCCGTCTACATATATCAGTGACCATATACAAACACTTTTTAAGAAATATAATATTCAAAATGCAGATGTAATTCTTTACCAGAAGTTAATCAAAATGTCTGATGAAGATATTGCTGCTATGGATTACGGCATAATTGCTTTAGATGAATACCATCATGATACAAGTAAAGTGTGGGGTGAGAAAGTAAGAAAATTGATTGACGCACATCCAGAGTCAATTATTTTTGGTACAAGTGCAACTCCCATTAGAACAGATGGTATAAATACTATTGATGAATTGTTTGAGGGAAATTGTGCAAGTGATTTACCTTTATCTGAAAGCATTGCAAAGAAAATAGTGCCACTTCCTAAATATGTTGGTGTATTGTATACGTTGGATGATGAATTAGAGAAATTGCGTCAGAAGGTGGATGGGTATATGAGCAGTGAATTTACAGTAATAAAAGGAAATGCAGATACAGCAGACACAAACAGAATTATGAGGACTATTGCATTTCATGATTGTTGGAAAAGACAATATCATAATTCTGTTATACAGGCGATAGAAAAGAATAAGGATATAAAAATGTCTGATTATTCACAAGAGAATTTGATGAAAATATCTTTGTCTGGTATCAAATATATTAATTCTATTCGTGAGATTAGAAGAGAGAATGAAAGAGTAGGAACGGATTATGTACAGACTTTGGAGGAAGTTCAAATTGCATTTCAGCTTATAGATGCAATTTTTACAGTTTGCGGATATCTTACATTGAAAAATTTCGTAACCACGTTTCCAATAGAAAAGTATTATAAGGGTGCAAAGTGGGAAGAAAAGGATTATTTCTACACAATGGATGTCCTAAAGAAAATGGATTGGGATAAGCCAATAGGCAGAGATGAACTATCAGAATTATTGTGGGATTATGAGAATGAGGAATTGAGACATGCTTACATTGAATTTACTACTGCTATGAGCGCAATATATAGGGCGCAGACTGGTAAAGGCATAGCGGAAACGTGGTGTGATAATATGGGGATTCCGACATTTACAGAAGATAAAGAAACAGGAATCATAAAGAATAATCGGACAGGCGATATTATGAGACCTAAAAAGGCAAGCCATATTCAAATTGTAAAATAATTTTTTATTCAGCGTGGAGTATTGTGCGTGATTTTTATTATTTATAAGGATGAGGCACATATATTTCATGCTTGTATGGCTATGAAATGTGTATTTCAATAAGTGGTAAAAATAATAATGATCGGAGGAAGAAACTATCAGAAATATCATACAGAAGGTAATAAGAAGCATTGAATTAAAAGGTGATACTGAAAACAACATTGTAAAATATATTGAAAACGATAAAAATGTTAGAAAATATAAACATACCGTTAATGATAGTGAACTGATAAGAGCAATAGAAGCTATAGATAAGCAACATATACATACTGAACGGTATGGTAAGCTGGAACTGGTATATGTAGAAGGACTTATATCATTAAATGTCAGATATAATATTCCAAAATACAATAGTTTAAAACAAAATGATGGAATTTTGATTCTTCAACATTGGAAATGGATAGACGCTAATAAAGGAAAGAAGGATTTAGAAGGTAAAAATTTAATCCCCAAATTTAAATTGGTACAATGTTTTGATGATAATAAAAATCCGATTGTAGAGCGTTTTAAAAGGGTAATCGTTGGAAGTGGACACAACAGAGGGAAGAAAGCCTTATTTATCAGAGAAGATTTATTTGAAAAAATAGATAAAATAATGTTGGGTGGAATAGAAGATTATTCAGCGATTAACGGCTATCCATATTATAAAAAGGGATATGCAAAATGGAATAGTTATTACGGTTTACCAAGTACCGATTCAAAACCTGTAAAGCATGTTCCCAATATAGTAGTGATAAAAGATTTTAAGCGTGATGTGGAAGATACATTTGATACGGTAATTCAGACAAAGAAACTTAATCCAAATTGGAAATCAGGTAATGATGAAAAGGATAAATATATCAAAGAGTATTCTGTCAAAAATAATGATAAGAGGTTATATAATCCTGATGGTGGGGGGATTATGCCCTTTGATGGTGCTGGACTGGTATCAGTAGAATGTGCTAAAAAATGGGCAGAAGAATTGGATATACGAAACAAATATGAAAAGCGTTATATACCGGCAGCGTTTCAGATTAGAGTGATTCCAGGTATTAAAGGAAATTTGTATACATTTGATATTAAATTATTTGCAAAAGAAAATGGATGGGTAATTACGGATATAAAAGGCAGAAAGCATGATCTTAGAAAAGAATCTGTAGATATTATCCTTACAGAAAGTCAAACAAAGTTTATCAGCCTTTTTGATAATGATATTGAAAAGTGGAGAACGGTATTTGATGAACCCGTCATTTTCTATAAAAAGGATGAAAACGACGAAGATACAAAGGAAATAGAGTGTAGTTATAAGCGTACTTTTAATATAAGCGAGTATTCAGAAGATGTATGTGATATTAAAAAGAGAATGCTTACTGCTTATCAGCATTTATTGACAATAAATTTTGAGAACACAGAAATTGAGACATTTTCTCAAAATACAGTGGATATGATGAAAGAAATATCCTGTGATGTAAACGAGTTTTTAAAATTTAGAAGCTGTACAGCAGATGAAGAAGAGCATAATAAAATGGAATGGAAACGGATACCGCCTTATTATAGGGCTGTTTATTATGCTTCAGATATAAATAAACCTATTATTTTTGCGGATGATTATTTCAAAAGAAAAGTAAAGGAAGATATTAAAGGGATTATAAGTCGTGTATTATCGGGCAAATTGTATATTACTGGTAATTATCAGGTTCTTACACCAGATATATATGCGCTTGCACAGTACGCTTTTGGTAAAAAGGTAACAGGGTTACTACAGTCGGAAGAAATCTATTCTTATTGGTGGATATATCAGAATGAAAAATCTTCTAAGGAAGAAAAAGATAAGGACGAGTTTATCTGTGATAAATTGGCTTTGATAAGAAATCCACATATTTATATGGAAGCCAGAACTGCAACTATGGTGTCTGATAAAGATAAGAAAAGATATAATCTTATTAAAAAATGGTTTAAATACCAAAAAACAGGAATTATTACGGATTCTTATTCTACTATACCTTTAGCTTTAGGCACAGCAGATTTTGACGGAGACCATATTGCTACAACTAACTGTAAAGAGTATATACAGGCGGTTGAACGTGCAAGAAAAAATGGAAATGGCAATACAATAGATGTTAAATATGTTGATTTGACTGGCGAAGACAAAAAGAAAGATGATGATATTCCCAATGTACAGAATATCAAGAAACTAATGGAGTTTGATGCGCTGGCATATCAGAATAATATAGGCTCCGTTATTGACAGAGTAACTAATCTATGGGGAATTGACCAAACAATAATTGACAGAGACAAAGTAATGCAATATATAAAAATCATGGATATTGTAGGTCAGCTTACCATTGATGCAGCAAAGACAGGGGAGTTTGAACCTATCCCGAAAGAAATTGAAGATTTTTTGAGAACATATAAAATATTAAAGCCATACTTCATGAAATACTTGCCTAAAAATGAGAAGAAGTTGAAATCAGAAAGAGAAGGAATTGATAATGCGAAATTCTATTCTGATGGACAGGCAGATGTTATTGATAAACAATTGAAATTTTCTGATAGTGATGTAAATCTTAATCGTATTTGTCATTATATGGAGAATAGGTTACAAGAGATTGATACTAAAATGTCAGAGAATATATTTGATTTAGACAAGTTTTTAAAAATGTTTGTAACTGAAAAACCAAACGAAACTTCTAATCTGTATATTGAGATAAGGAAAAAATTGATTGAACTTTCAGACGAAAATGCCGATTTATACAAGCAACTTATGGAAGATGATAATTCGGAAGAAAGTAAAGACGAGCGTATGAGCCATTACCGCTATTTTTATATCTATGCAAGAAATGAACTTTTGAAAATATGTAAGTTATCAGAAGAGAAGAGTATAAATAAGGTTTTGAACTGCATTATATATATGTGTTATCGTGAACCTGAATTGATGGATAATGACAGTGCAAAAAATATTCTTTGGAATTGCTTTGAGAAAGAAATGATCAGAAGAGCAAAAGAAGATTATACAGACAGTGATTTAGATTTTTCAACTATTGTGCAAAAGGCAGAAAAAACAAAAGAATTAAAAAAACGGAAGTTTGCTAAATACCAAAAAATGAAAGGATTTCATATTGCAGAGTTAGAGGACAAAGATAAGAAGTATTCAGAAATTATTGTAAGAGAAACTGATATATATTTGATTAGTGAAAAAATATCCAGTGAAAGATTACGGGAATTTGGTATTTCTGAGAAATATATGGAAGAATTGCAAAAATTATATGCGGTGCTGATGATAATAAGTAAACGCATGGAATCGGATCGACCAGTAGGCAAGAATAAACAAATTTGTCATGTTATAAATTCTCTTACAATATATAATAACAGAAACAATGGATTGAATTTCTCCAATCTATCCAAATTGTGTAATTTTACGGATTACCAAAGGAAAAATATAAAAAACAGATTAAAAGAATTGTATCTGCTTGGCGTGATAAATATTAACCAAAACAAAATGGATAATATAAAATTTAAAGTAATCTATGAAAAGATATCACCGAAAGATTATGATGTCAGCATAGTTGAAATGGAAGATTACAAAAAAGCATGTGAAGATATTTTGAATTGCCTGTAAAAAACGAAAAAAATAACAGTCGTATCTTGGCGGATATGACTGTTATTCCTTTATTTATAGGTGTTTTTCAATATGTTTAAATAAAAATGTCCAAATGAATATAGGAAAAAGAAGATTATTTTATTTAGAAAAATCAATTTTCCCACTTATCATTAGGAAGCAGTTTATTATACAACAAAGGGAAGATGGACAGTATGGTCATATAGAAAAGACTAGTATTGTCCCCTCGCACACTTCCCCATCTGGTGATATAAGGGTCAAATCTTATATCGTCATTATGTACGCTGACTCCACAAGGCGTACAGAACACAACAACAAAATCCTGTATAGACAGAAGCTGTACAGGTCGCCTGGCAGAAGATCATCCAACAGTCTTCTGCTAGGTGTAGTATGAGATACATCAATGTTTTTTGTTAAAAATATTCAAGTTATCTATTTAATAATTGAAAAAGGAGTGACGAAACATGAGTTTGCAGGAGAAGTTAAAAGTTTACATTAAAGAAAATGGCATCAAGAAAATGCATATCGCCGGACTGCTAGGCATATACCCCACGCAGTTATCGCTTTGGCTTACAGAGAGATATAATTTAAACGCTAGACAAACACAAATCATCGAAGATTTAGTATCTGATATAAAATCTTAACAGTCATCAATAATTCATATTGCATTTCGCAAAAAATCGTAAAAATGTTCACAAGTCATGCTTATTTAGAAAATGAACCGAAAATATGTTCTGGAAAATATTGATAAATGAAGAAAAGGGGTGTATAATTATAAGAAAGATTTAGGAAGTAGGTGAGGATTATGGGAGATACGAATAGAGTGAATTGCACACAATGTGGGACTTCTTATGATAGACGCTTTTTACTAGGTAAGCAAGGAGCTTTAAATGTTTGCCCTATGTGTGGTGCATTTATTTCGCTAAGTAGTGATGAAGAAGACCCATCAGCCCATGATGATGAGCCTAGTTTTGAAGAAGATGTTGTGTTGGGAGAGAACGATAGTTTTGACGAAGATAAGATTGATTTTTGGTGGTATGAGATGCGAGAACCTAAAACATTAGATGAAACAGATACGGGCGATGTAGGTACAACTTGTGCTAAATGCGGTCATCTTTCTTTTGCACCATATCCCATTGCAAGAACTGGTGATTATCTGCTTATAGATTCAAGATATACGGACACTTGTAGCCATTGTGGCAATGAAATGAAAAATCACATTCTTAGTAAACGCCCTGAAAGTTGGGTTGATCCAAGACAACATGATATGTGGGTAAAGGACTACGAACATCTCATTAAATGTCCAATCTGTAGCTCAACAAGAGTCCATAAAATAAGTATGACAAATAAAGCAGCATCCATTGTAGCTTTTGGAATTTTTTCAGCGGGGCACGTATCTAAAACATACAAATGTGATATATGCGGTAGTAAATGGTAGTAAATTTAAAAAAGAAATATAAATGTAATTTAAAAAAGGGCAGTTCATAACGGACTGTCTTTTTTGAATGTAAAAATAAGGAGGAATAAATTAATTTGGGAGAAAATGATTTTATAATTCAACTTGTTGCAAAACTCAACAATCAATTGACAAAGAAGAGCATTAACAATGATTTAAAATCTCTTAATAATACAATGTTCGTCAGAGTGGTAGCAAAATTATCAAAAACTATATCACGTAGAGAATTAAATAAGCAGCTAAAAGAATTGAATAATTTAACTGTTAATGTGGGTACAAATGTTAAAGTAGGAAAAGATACAAAGGAAAAGATACAGAAAAATATTAAAATGCTCCAGAAGTCAATATCAGATTTAGAGATTGGTTTAAAGACTTCTAAAATTAATTCAGATGTTCAATCTGTAAGGAATAATGTGCAAAAAAAGATCAATAGAACACCTGTGGATCTTAATTTGCATATAAAAAAAGAAAAGGCAATTTCTGATATTGAATATATTGCTAAGAGATATAGTAAATTATTTTCTAATACATCCGCCTCTCAGAAATTTGAAAATATATTAAATTCAGCATATTCTATTTCAGATTCAAAAGACTTGAGCAAAGTTAGGGCGCAGATTTCAGCATTTACATCTGAGCTTAAAAGTAACGGACTGGCAGCACAATCAACGGGTGATAAGTGGAGAAAATTACTTGATCGTTCCAAAGAATTGTTTTCCGCCGCCAGTGTTATCAGAACAATATTTATGCAGGTAAAACAGGCAGTATCCACAACAATTGGGCTTGATAAGGTTTATACGGATTTAATCAAGGTTAATAGTGAACTAAAACGGAATGATTATTCTGAATATTTATCAAAATGTAACAAAAAAGCGCAGGAACTGGCAACGACACAAAAGGCATTAATTGAAGGTGCAACGGAATTTTCTAAATCTGGATATGATCTGAAAACCAGTGATAAACTAACGGAAAAGAGTACCATGCTTTCCAATGTCGGCGAGATGTCGGCATCCGATTCAGCAAAGGCAATTATTTCCGGCGTACAGGCTTATGATGTTGTAGATGGATATACGGATGTATCAGATAAGGCACAGGCTCTCGTCGATAAATATAATGAAATTGGAAATACAGCGTCAATCACAACAACCGAAATCGCTCAAGGTGTACAGAAAGTTGGTTCTGTATTTGCAGATGCTAATACAAGTGTTGATCAATTGATAGCTCTTGGTAGTGCCGGTAATAGACAGTTTCAAGACGCTGAAGCCTTATTTTTGGGGCTTCGTACATCGGCATTGCGTATCCGTGGATGTACAGCAGAATTGGAGGAGATGGGAGAAGAAACGGAAGGGGTGTGTACTTCTGCTTCCAAATTAGAGGAGAAGATCAAAGGATTAACCAATATTAATGGCAATGGCGGGGTAGAAATCCTCAAATCAGACGGTGAAACATTTAGAAGTATTTATGATATTTTTCTTGACATATCTAAGGTATATAAAGATATGTCGGACACAGATCAGAGCGCGCTCTTAGAATTAATTGCGGGCAAGCACAGGGCTTCAGCAATCAGCGCAACATTGAATAACATGACAGAAGCCGAAGACATTCTGCAAAACAGTTTAAATGCTGCCGGATCCGCTCAAAAAGAGTATGACACTTATCTGGAATCTACAGAAGCCCATATCCAGCAGTTTCAGGCAAAGTTAGTAGAGACGTATTCGACCTTTCTAAATGGCGATATGATTTCCCATGTTGCTGATTTAGGCACAGGCTTATTAGATCTTGTTAATAAGACTGATTTATTAAAACACACTCTTATTGCTATTGCAACCATAAAAATTGGTCAGGGAATTTCTGATCTTGGTGGTGTTATCGCAAATACGACAAAGCAGATGAAAACACTTGGTAGTGCATTGCAACAAGTGAAGGATTTGCCATCAGATGGTGCTTTGAGGGCTAGTGAAATAGAGAAATTAGGAGAATCTACAAAATCTTTAACTGAAAAAAATCTTAAGTTTATATTATCACAAAAACAGTTATCTGAGCAAGATAGAATTAGTATTTTGAGAAAACATGAGCTTACTGAAGAGCAAGCAAAAGAAAAATTAGAGAAATTAGGACTTACGAATGCTACAAATGCTAATACAGCAGCAAACGCCGCAAATGCAACTTCTGTAAATGGGTTAAAAGGAGCGTTTACTGGCTTAACTGCTTCAATTAAAGCAACTTGGACTGCTATGTCTGCCCTTCAGAAAGCAAGTATTATATTTGCCGCTATATCAACTACCTGGAGTGTGATTTCATCCGTTGTCAGTAGCCATAATGAAAGTATGGACGAAGCAAAAGAGAAAACAAAAGAATTGGCAGAAGAGGCAATAGAAGAAGAAAAAAGTCTGCTTTCTCTAATCAGGCGGTACAATGAATTAGACAAAACTGACCGTAGCACAGAGAATACAGAAAAAATCAAGGATTTGAATGAGCAAATAAATGACGTTCTCGGTACTCAAGCAGAGAAAATTGATCTGGTCAATGGTAAACTGGATGCACAGAGTAACAAGTTAAGACGAAATCTTTTACAAAAATTGAAAGATGATAAAACTGAAATAGATGCATCAGTTAGTGTAGCCAAGGGAAAATATGACGAAGGAGCAGAAATTGGATCTTTCTTTGATGCATGGGGGGATATAGGTGGTGTTCTTAAAGAATATGGAGCAACTGGTATTTCCCAAAATCCAAAGGATGGTAGGATTCAGGTAGATAAAGGCAATGTAGGTGCGATATTAAATCATTTAAACACTGAGCAGCAGATTCAGCAACTGGAAGAGTGGATTGAATTATTAAATAAGGCAGATAAGGATGCTGGTATTGGAACATATGAAGATGAGATTTCGTCTCTCATGGAGATATTGAACAAAGCTAAAAAAATCAAATCTGATTATGATAAGTCATTATTGAATCAGAAGAGTAATGAAGTACAACAAAATATTCTAAATGATTCCTTATCTGGCAAAATTAATGATTTTTCTGCATTTAAAAACTACAGAAATGAATTGCAGAAAACATATAGTGATAACAGTGTTTTTCGTGATCAGATGCTTGACTTCATAGATAACATCTATCCTGAGTACGCTGAGAAAGTCAAGGATACTGCAAATGCTGTTAAACAAACTTCCACTCTCTCCTTCAAAGAAGCATGGGACTCCATCGGCACATCAGGCACAGATGAGCAAAAGAAAGCTGCCCTTGAAGCCAAAGAAAAACTGGAGGAACTTGCAAAAGCAGGAAAACTCACAGAGGAAGCGTTCAGCAACTCTACTATTGCAGAAAACTTTCTAAAGCAGACAAAGATTTCCGCTGAAGAAGCAACAGAGAAGATAAATGAACTTGTCTCATCTGCCGACCAGCTCAAGTCCATGAAAACAGGCATCTCTTCCATTTCGACGATTCTTGGTGAGAAGAAAGAAAACCAGTCCTCCAAAAAGACACGCACCAAAGGAATTGACATTGATACATTGGCAGGAATGCCAGAAGATGTAAAAGCACAGACAAAAGAATATGAACATTTCGTAGAAGTATTAGGTGACGGCTCATCAAAAATGAAGGATTGTAAAGACGCCGCCAACAAACTGGCTACTGCCTATGTCAACAGCAACAATTTTCTGTCAAACCTTACGGATGAAAATCAAGATTATTACACTTCTGTTTTAAAAGGGATGGGTATAGAAAAAGCTGAAAAAATTGTCAGTGACAATTTAAATGCCAGCAAACAAATACATGAACAAAAAACAAAAGCTCTAGCTGCAGCCACAAAAGACATGGGCAATAAAACATACACGGCAAGTCAGGGTTTTCTGGAAGAAGCAGGAACTTGTAATACGGCTAAAATCGCACTTGCGGATTTAATCGCAAAAGAGAAAATATTTGAAGCAGGATCTTTAAGTACTTCCGATAAAGTTGATGAATTAAATAAACTTGCGTTGGCATACTTCGGGGTACAAAATGCTATTCAGATATCTTCTGCTATGGGTTCCGATTCAAGATATTGGAAAAATTCAGGGGATTACGATAAGGCAGTCAAGAAGCAATGGAATAAGCTTCTTAAAAAGCAAAAGAAAATAATGCTGAAAGGTATGAAAATCAAATTAAAGCCTACAGAACCTACTAATCCCAGTGGCAAATCAGACGGAGGCAAAGATAAATCCAAATCCAATTCCAAACAGGAAATTGACTGGATTGAGCGAAGGGTAAACAGACTTACATCCATTATCAGCAAACTAAACGCAGAAAAAGAAAATCTCTTTTCTGTTAAAAAGAAGAATTCAAATCTGAATAAGCAGATAAAAGAAACAACAAAGCTGATAAAAACCTATAGTGCAGCTATCAAAAAGTACAGTAAGAAAGCGGACAGTATTAAACTGTCTGCCCCACTCAGGAAACTGGTTGAGAACGGCAAAATTAAAGGCGGTTATAAAAAACTTGTGAAAAAGTACGGTGAAAAGACCGCCAACAAGATACAGTCTTATCAGAACTGGTATAAAATCATGCCACTTTGCTTAGTAATAAGCAATGACAAATCTATCTAATTGCTGGAACTTCCTAAAGGCAGTTATACTACAGCATAACGATGAAAAATGCGTAAGTGCGAATGTGACGAAAGTAGAAAAAAATAACTGTATGGCATATGGCGCAAGCCTAAGTGCTACAAGCAATGGATAATCAGCAGCGAAGCCCCGAAAAGGGGGACGTTCAACGACTAATAAGACCTGTTATAATACAGGCGTAGGACTACAAGCGATTGGTAGTCCGAAATGGTAGACTATCTGTTAAATGTAAAAAACAAACAAAAAACATAAATTCTATCTATGATTCTTGCAATTTTTAGTATATAATAGATTATTATAATACTAATTATTGGAGATGACTATGACAGAATATTATTTATTTTTAGATGAAGTTAAACCAAATACATTTGGAACATATTTTGCTTTAGGCGGATATGCAATAAGCAAACATGATTATGAAAATACATTAGTACCAAAGCTTCAAAAAATTAAAGAGGATAATATGCCAAACCCATCTCTCCCACTGCACCTGTATGATATGAGAAAGAATCGAAAAGGGTTTGAATTTTTATCAGACAATAGCAAACGAGTTAAATTATTTGAATCAATAAAAAGGTTAATTAATGAATTAGAAATAAAAGTTTTTGTTTCTTCCATTGATACAGCTAAATACGATGAAATGTACTTTTCTCGTCATACTAATGATATTTACGATATTAATTTACAAATTATACTAGAAAACTTTGTCCATTTTTTATTAAGCGTAGATGGAACTGGTTCATTTTACATTGAATCTAGAAACCCTATTGAAAACAAATATTTACAAATCTGTTATTACCGATTGATAACAGGAGGAACTTTGTTTATTGATTCTAAAACAATAATGGACAAACTTTCAATCCTTAGTTTTCCTCTTAAATCAGATAATAACTTGGGAGTACAACTAGCTGACTTTATTCCAATATCATTCATTCGCCATATAATTGGCAGTAATGATTATAATGGCTTATATTCATTATTTAAAGAAAAGGTATATAAAGGATATAATAATTGTACAGAACAAAGATTTGGATTCAAACAATTATTAGAATAATATTTCGTTTTGTATTGACTAATATAACCTAGTGTGGTAACTTATGTATAGATAAGCGGACTAAGGCGTAGCCATTTCTTCGTTATATCTTGCAGATATGTAAAGGGTGTAACCGTGGTATCTGTATATTTTTGATACATATGTAATATAATTTAATTAGGATGACTGGTGTAACCATGATTCTTAGCGTAAGCGGTAAGAGAGACAGTATATTTTTGGGTGTAACCGAGAAATATATATGTCTCTCTTATTATGTAAACATTTAACAGATAGAAGATATAGTCTTATCTCATGGGAAATCCATGAGGGATTTAAAATCCGGTCAGTGTAGCGAACTGGCTAAAAACAATGATGACAAATCAGAATCAGCAAAACAATCTCTTGCTGACGCAAAGAAACAAAAAAGGGAACTGAAAAAAGAGCAATATCAGAACTATGTTGATTTATACAACTCTCGTGTTTCCCGCGCAGAGGCAAATGAAGCCAAAGAAATCGGATACGAAAAGAAAAACAAATCGGTTGATACACAGATTGATAACTTAAAGAAATCATACGGTTATCAGATAAAAATTGCAAAAAAACTGGAAAAGAACAAAGCCGAATGGCAAAAGCTGGAGTATGAACGGGAGAAAAAGATTGCCGAACTGCGTTTACAGCAGATTAATAACGTTCAGCAGGATTATGAGAACCGTATCGGTTTAACTGAGAACGAAAGAGAAAATCTTGACAATGCCATATCACTTGCCGAGGCGAAGGGTAAAATAATAACTGCCGGATACTATAAGAAGCAGAATGACTATACAAATGATAAACGGGCAAAAGCTGTTGAGGAAAAGAGACAGATTCAGATATCACTCGACCAAGCATTAAAGACCAAAGAAATTAAAGAGGGTTCTGATGAATGGTATGAGGTACAGTCCAAGTTACATACTCTGGATAACACAATCAATGAATGTGATGTAACGATTGCTAATAATACGAGGGAAATCCGTGAAGTGCATACAGCCATGCTAGATGAGATGGCAGAAAATAAAAACCGGATCAATACGGAAGCGGATTTCATTGCCGGTCTTATGTCACGGAAAGAAATGACCGATTCGGATACCGGAACAATGACCAAAGAGGGATTTGGTACTCTTGGTGCTTACGGTATTAAAATGGAAACATCACAAGACCAGATTCGTGAACTAAATGAAGAGCGTGCCATTTTGGAGGATATGAAAAAGAAAGGCATCCTTGATTTTGGCGATGGTGGTGAACACAAGTATGATTCACTTGAGGATTTTGAAAAGTCTTACAATGAATTAATCCAGAAACAGCAGGAATGGGTAAAAACCGAGTATGATGCGGAACAGGGCATTATTGACCTGATGAAGGAATATTATCAGGCACAGATTGACTATATGAAAGATATTATCGATGCGAAGAAGAAAGCGTTGGATCTTGAAAAAGACCTCTATGATTATCAGAAGAATATAGCCGAAAAGACGAAAAATATTGCTCTGCTTGAGAAACAGGCTACTGCTGTTAAGGGTGACACTTCGGAAGAAGGGCGCGCAAGGCTGGCAAAGATACAGTTGAGTCTGGACGAAGCGAATCAAGATTTACAGGATACGGAGTATGACCGATACATCAGCGACCAACAGGATATGCTCGACAATATGTATGCTGAATACGAAGACCTCATGCAGCGGTTGTTCAAGGATACGGATGCTTTGCTGAGAGACGGCATTACCGCCATTAATGAAAACGGTGCAGTAATTAAGGGAATTATGGATAAAACGGCGAAAGATTATAACTATGATTACTCTGCCAATTTCAAGGACATCATGACAGCTTTTGATACAGGACAACCAATTGTAACAGGAATTAAAAAATCCCTTACGGCGGATCAGTCTTCGATTGCAGATATTCTGTCAAAACAGAACAAAACGATTCAGTTGTGGTATGGCGAGGCAAAATCGAATACAAAACCGGATACAAAAGACGGACAAGACGGCGGAGGAAACCAAGGTGATAATGATAGTAAATCACCAACCATAAAATATGGAGATTCTTTTACGGACAACGGTAGGATAAACCATACGAGCAGTAACTATGATGGTACAACAAAAACAGAATCCAACATACAAACATTAATAGAAAATACAGTAAAGAATAATGCTGGTAATGGCACATCCGACCGCTGGATGAAAAAAAGCGACCCAACACACAAGGTAAACCAAGTAATAAAGGACAAAAAATGGAATAAAGGGAAAGTGCTTACAGAAAAAGGTGGTTATACTCTTTACAATGATTTTATTATGAGAGGTATTCTCAAGGGGTATGAAAAGAATAAGCTCAATAAAAAAGGAAAAAATACCATATCGTCCAAAAAAATGTGGAAAGCATTAGATGATGCATTTTCTTCTGCCGGTTTTCAAACAGGCGGTATCGTCCGTGCAAACAATGTACCACTGACAGGTGATTATGTTCCTGTGCGTGTTAATCCAAATGAAACCATTCTCACACAGAAGTTTACGGATATGCTACCACAGACAGTAGATGTTATGGACAATCTGCAAAAAGCTATACGTGTACCGGATTATACGAGACAGATAGTGAGAAACGATGCGGGAACATCCTATGGTGATATTCATTTTGACATTGACTTGCCGAATGTAACCAACTCTTCTACTGCCAAAGATATTATTCATGCCCTGCAAAATGACACAAAGGTTCAACAGGTGTTTTCGGAGGGTGTAAATAATTTAATGAAACAGAGAAGAATTACAGGACGCACAAGAAGTATCCGATAAGTAAAAATGTGGCAGAACTGTTGTTTGATGGTTCTGCCATAAAAAAGTAATTGTGAAAATTCCGTTAAAACAGATATTGGCTTTATGAAGTATACTAAAACACCGTGATTTTAGTCGCGGGAGGTTAAAACAACTTATAAAAGTTCTGTCATTTTTTGCTTAAATATGTTAAAATATGTAAAAACATAACTGGAGGTCTAAAATGGCAGATAAAAAAGTATATTTCTTTCAAATCAATATGATATCTCATAAAGATGATACTATATGTACAAATAACGAATTTAAAGTGATTTTTAATGATATTTTGGAAAATAATACTTCTAATATTGATGACAATAAGATTATTAACATTACAGAAACAACTGATCCACTGCATACAACGGCTGATTACATTTCAACAACTGATTCAAGTGTTTTTATGAGGCTTTGTAAACAAAAAATTCGTGCTGGTTTTTCTACAAGAGATTATTTCGACAATAAAGCATCTGATGTTGTACCAGGAAATAATGAATCCAAAAACGGAATAGAGATATGTACATATGCATATATTGATTTTGATCTTAGAATATTAGAGTTAGTAGGTACACAAACAGCTCCGAATGAAAGATTTTTGAATAAATTTTTTACAAACTACAGAAATAATTACTACATTGAACTACTACCGATACCGACACCTCATTCATTAGACGCATTGTATAATTGTGAAAATCCACAAATAAAAACACTTGATTTACAAATACCAATTCCTAATATTGGCATATTATCAGAAAGTTTAGGGTGGACTGACAAAGAAATTGAATCGTTGATGTTAAATAATAATTTAAAGGTGTCACTATGCTTGCAGCCTCTTGACAATAATAGAGGGTCTTTTGTATGCGACACAGATGCTTCAAGAAATTTGATTGATATCATAAAGAGAAAAGGGAGGCGTATATACAACAAAGCGAGCATATGTGCAAAAGAAAATACAGATAATTTAAGAACTTATAATTTTTTTGAAGAAAATTTCGGTTTTAAAATTAATGTAGCCGATCATCATATCAGTAACGGAAATATTATTTCACATAGTAGAGATGCATTATTGGAAATATACAAATCTAAGATGACGCAATTATTTAATGAAAACTATTCTTATTTTTTAGAATATAATAAGGAGTAATAAATGTCAAAATTGAAAATAGCACTACAATTTTTAATATGTTTTATTCTAACTTTTATTTTAGTACGATTAAATAACTCTTTTGAGTTTTTATCACTGCCCGTGCAGGAAGAGATAAAAGAAATTTCATATAATCTTTTTACAGTAAATGCTACAATGGGAGGGTTCGCTTTTACTGTATTAGGGATGATATATTCATTCAGTTCAAAGGAATATATAAAAGCACTGAAAGGAACAAATATTATTGTAAATAAAGCTAATATAATTATGCAGTCTATAACTTTTGCCGGCTTATCCGGTTTTGGAAATTTGTTTCTCATGGTAGTTAATTATAAAAATTGGTGTCAATATATTTTTATTCTTTCTTTGCTTTTTCTATTTTTCAGTTTCGCATACTTCATAAAATCAATGTTTTGTATTTATAACTTAATAAAAAACATACATAAATACGATAAACAGGAAAAAAAGAACAAATATGTAAATAGAAATAGAACGGAGTTAGATAATGATACATGGTAATAAATCATTGAATCTATAATATAAATAAAGTTACAAGAGATTCAGACAAATGATTTTTCGTAAAATCTTAAGTAGAATAGAAAGTAACATATATTATTACAAAGAACAAGACAACAACTCTCCTGTTCTTTTTTAATACAATTTTATCAGGAGGAATGACATGAGTTTATTTAATAAAAACAACGACAAAGACGCCGTTTCCCTATGGAAGAAAGAGGCGAAGCGGTTAGAAAAGGAGCGGAATCAGCTTTACAGCGAACTGGAATCCATAAGGAACTATAAGGAGAATTATGACTCACTTATTGAGGAAGTGACGGCATTAAAATGCAAATACGAGAAAGCGATCCGGAAGGTTGAAACGATCGGAAACGAATACAGCGGCAGACTGAAAAAGATTGCCGGCAAAAAATAAACAGCAAAGGAATGGAGGAATCGGTTATAAGTACAGAGAGCAGTTTACAGCTTCCGTGGTGGCAGAAATACACGCTTAGTCTTACGGAATCAGCAGAGTATTTCGGAATTGGATATAAGAAACTGGCAAAATTTGTAGATGAACACAAGGATGAGAAGTTTATCTTATGGAATGGCACAAGAGCGCAGATTAAGCGTGTCATGTTTGAACAATATGTTAATGAGCATATGGACGCTATTTAATATTCGGATAGATGAAAATAGAAGAATGAACAATGGATTTTGAGCCGGATGTGTGGTATTATGGGAAGTATCATACAGATGGCTCTTGTTATATGAAAGGAGCGAGAGAACATTGTCAGACGTTATTAGACGTGATAGTAAAGGTCGAAAACTATGGACAGGAGAGAGCCAGGAAAAAGACGGGAGATATAAATACAGATACCTTGATGCTTCTGGTGAAAGAAAATCTGTATACAGTTGGAAGCTGACTGAATCAGATGCAGTACCCAAAGGCAAGCGTAAGGATATTTCCCTGAGAGAAAAAGAGAAACAGATTCAAAAGGCTTTAGATGATTATATCATGCCGAATGGTGGGAATACTACCGTACTTGAATTAGTGGAGAAGTATGTTTCACAGCAGCATGGCGTAAAACATAATACAAAAGCCAATTATAATTTTGTAATCAACATTATAAAGAAAGAGGATTTCGGCAAGAAACGGATTGATACTGTCAGAATATCAGATGCGAAAGAATGGCTGATAAAACTGCAAGATAAGGACAAAAGGGGATATAGTTCCATCCATTCCATAAGGGGAGTAGTCAGACCGGCATTCCAAATGGCGGTAGAGGATGATTTGATCCGAAAGAATCCGTTTGAGTTCCAGCTTGCTACAGTAGTAGTAAATGATTCTGTTACGAGGGAAGCAATTACCAGAGAGCAGGAAAGGGCATTTTTGAACTTTGTAAAAGCAGATAAGCACTTTTCCAAATACTATGAGGGTATCTTTATCCTATTCAAAACAGGACTTCGTATTTCTGAATTTTGTGGTTTGACAAAAGAAGATATTGATTTTGTGAATAATAGAATCAGGATTGACCATCAGCTACAGAGAAAAAGGGATATGGAATATGTCATAGAAACACCCAAGACAGAAAAAGGTGTGAGATTTGTGCCTATGTCTGATGAAGTAAGGGAATGCTTTAAACGTATCTTGGAAAACCGTAAAAAGCCTAAAATTGAACCAATGATTGACGGCAAGTGCGGATTTCTGTATCTGGACAAAAATAATATGCCTATGGTTGCTTTACATTGGGAGAAATATTTTCAACATATCCGTGAGAAGTATAATAAGATTTATAAGAAAGAGCTTCCAGTGATTACCCCTCATGTAGCAAGGCATACATTTTGTAGCAATATGGCAAAGTCGGGTGTCAATCCTAAAAAGCTACAATACATAATGGGACATTCAGACATCGGTGTAACGCTCAATACATATACTCATTTGCAGTTTGAAGATTTGGGTGAAGAGATGGAAAAAGTATGTGAAGGATAGCGTGGTCTACAAATATTGAAATTAGACCAATTTATAGACCAAACGATTGACAATCTATGCCGAGTTATACCCAATTATACCGAAATGAGTAAAAATGTCTCTGTCACAAGCAAAATGTAAACATAACTGGAACCCTTGAAAATACAGCAAAATCAAGCATTTACGGAGGTTTTAGCAACATGATAAAAATTTTATTCGTCTGCCACGGAAATATTTGCAGATCCCCTATGGCTCAGTTCGTTTTTCAGGATATGGTGAACAAACGGGGACTTGCGGAGCAGTTTACCATTGATTCCAAAGCGACCAGTACGGAGGAGTTAGGGAACACCCCACACTGTGGAACGGTACGAAAAATGAATGAAATGGGTATTCCGATAATACCCCACCGCGCCAGCCAGATTACCCGACGGGATTATGCGGAATATGATTATATAATCGGCATGGATACATGGAATATAAGAAACATGAACCGCATATTTGGCGGTGATCCGGAAGGTAAAATATATAAACTACTCGCTTTTGGCGGCGATGGCAGAGACATAGCAGATCCGTGGTATACGGGCAATTTTGATGAGACATATGAGGATGTATGCGAGGGGGGCGAAGATTTTTTGCGTTATCTCGAAGAAAACAATATAATTTGAAGATGGAGGTCACTATGAAAAAGGCTGTGGCAATGTTTTTGGTGCTTTCCCTTGTATTGTCATCGGCAAATATGGCAGACGCAAGGATAAGGGTTGTAAGGAAAGGACTTAAAAAGGCAGATTTTACATATTCCATTTATAAAAAAGGGGACTGTGCCATACGGACAGTTGCCTATCTTGACGCTTATAATGGTTCGGCGGCACACGTAAAAATACCGGCAAAGATTGGTTATTTGCAGGTGAGGGCGTTGCCCTCCCGTTTTAAGCATCCGAAAAAGATTAAAAAGATTACGTTGAAAGAGTATTTTGGATATGGGGGAGAGTTTGCCTCACTGCCTAATTTGAAATCGGTGCAGATGAAAAAGAATACCCGCGAAAGTTACAGTGAAAAGGGAATCCTGTTCCACGACTACATGGGCGGTATCTGGCTGAATGTTTATCCCCGGGGGAAGAAAGCGAAAAGATATCGTGTTCCCGATAAAGTGGCAGTTATTGGCTCCCATGCTTTTGCCAACTGTAAAAATCTCAAGTCAATTACCCTGCCTGAAAAGCTGATGGAAATTAATGACCATGCCTTTGAGGGATGTAAGTCAATAAAGAAATTAAAAATTCCTAAGTGGGTAAATTATATTGGGGCAGGGGCGTTCAAAAAGTGTAAAGCGCGTGTTGTAATGTCACCGTATATGAAGAAAGTAAAAGATTCGTCAGAGAAAGAAGCACATTATGAACTCTTTGTTGACAGCCGCCTGAAAGATGAGCCGGATTCTGGGAAACAGCAGATACCGTACCGTGCGATTGATGAAATTCAGCCGGATACAAAACAGATAGAGATGTTAAAAGGAAACCGGCATACGCTTGTCACACATTTTAAAACGGAACAGGTATGGTATACTCTTTTGTCAGACGGGTTACGGTATCGTTCCTCTAATCCTGAAGTGGCAGCGGTAGATGATTATGGTGTTGTTACGGCAAAGAAAAAAGGTACGGCAAAAATCACAGTCACGCATTTATATTTGTATAATTATCATAATTATGTGGCAGGAAAATATAATGTAAGTGTTACAGTGCAGTAAAAATTCTGTTCTGCCTGAGGAGCCAGAATTTGCGAAATAAAAACAGCAGGAGGTTATGGAAATGAAAGTATTACTAGTGAATGGCAGTCCGCACAAAGAGGGGTGTACATATACGGCGCTTCGGGAAGTAGCGGAAGCGCTTGAGAAAAATGGTGTGGAAACGGAGATTATCTGGCTCGGTGTCGGAGAAATTGCCGGATGTATCGGCTGTGGCGCATGTGCGAAGAACGGAGAGGGGTGTTTCCGCAAAGATATTGTCAATGACTTTGTAGAAAAAGCGGTGCAGGCGGACGGCTACATCTTTGGAACTCCGGTGCATTATGCGGCGGCGTCGGGAGCGCTTACATCCTTTATGGACCGTGCCTTTTATTCCGGTGGCGCCAAGATGGCAGGTAAACCGGCGGCGACTGTTGTCAGTTGTCGGCGCGGGGGAGCCAGTGCAACGTTCGACCAGATAAATAAGTATTATACGATTAATAATATGCCGGTTGTGTCCTCGCAATATTGGAATCAGGTTCATGGAAGCAATGCCGGAGAGGTTGTAAAGGATGAGGAGGGAATGCAGACGATGCGTACTCTTGGAAACAATATGGCATGGCTGCTGCGGTGCATAGAGGCCGGTAAGGAAAAGGGAATCCTCTTTCCGGAGAGAGAGCCGGTGATTCGCACGAATTATATACGGTAGTTCTTCTTTCCCTTTCTCAGGGGAGAAAAACGGCGGGGATATGGAGCATAAGAAATCCATATCCCCGCCGTTTTTTTAACTTTCCTGCAAATATTTTTCATTGATGGCAATTATCTGTGTCATGGCGTCTTTTCCCGGTGCGCCTATCGTATTGCGCTTTTCCACGCAGGTCTTCATTGAAATAGCCTCATAAATATCTTCGTTGAACACAGGAGATATCTTTTTGTATTCTTCCAGAGACAGTTCATCTAAAGAAATATTTTTATCGATACAGAGCAGTACGAGCTGTCCAATGATTCCGTGGGCGTCACGGAACGGTACGCCGTGGTTGACAAGATAGTCGGCGGCGTCGGTGGCGTTCGTAAATCCGCGTTTGGCGCTGGCTGCCATGACAGTTTCATTGAATTTCATCGTGTCAATCATTCCGGTAAAGAGTGCCAGACATCCCTTAACGGTATCAATGGCGTCAAAGGTCAATTCCTTGTCTTCCTGCATATCTTTATTATAGGCAAGCGGAATACCTTTCATCGTAGTGAGCAGGGAAATCAGTGCGCCGTACACACGTCCCGTTTTTCCGCGGACAAGTTCGGCGATATCCGGATTTTTCTTTTGCGGCATAATACTGGAGCCGGTAGAGTAGGAATCGTCTATTTCCACAAAACGATATTCGTTGGAATTCCATAAAATAATTTCTTCGCAGAAGCGGCTCATGTGCATCATAATCGTCGAAAGGGCGCTGAGCAATTCGATTAAGTAGTCGCGGTCGGAGACCGAGTCCATACTATTCCATGTCGGGCCGTCAAATTTTAACAGGGAAGCGCTGTACTCCCTGTCCAAAGGATATGTTGTGCCGGCCAGAGCGCCCGCGCCGAGAGGGCAGTAGTTCATCCGGTCGTAAATATCGCGCAGCCGGCTGCGGTCGCGGCGGAACATTTCAAAATAGGCGCCGAGATGGTGAGCCAGTGTAACCGGCTGGGCCTTCTGCAGATGTGTAAAGCCCGGCATAAATGTTTCTATATGCTCCGACATCAGCCGGTGAATAACAGACAACAAATCTTTTAAAAGGTCGTTCAGCGCCACAATCTCATCTCGGGTGTACAATTTCATATCCAGCGCCACCTGATCGTTGCGGCTGCGTCCGGTGTGCAGTTTCTTGCCGGCGTCGCCAATGCGTTCAATGAGCGTCGCCTCCACGAAACTGTGAATATCTTCGTGTTCCGGCGTAATTGACAGGATGCCGTTCTCAATATCCTGCAAAATGTTTTGCAAACCGTCGACAATGGCGTCTCTTTCTTCTTCCGTCAATATGTTTTGTTTCTCCAGCATAGTTACATGCGCAATGCTGCCAAGTATATCCTGTTTATAAAATTTCTGGTCGTAGGAGATGGATGCATTAAAATTATGCACCAACTGATTAGTCTCTTTCGTGAACCGTCCTCCCCAAAGCTTCATAAGAATCCTCCATTTGTAAATATTTTCTCTGTTATGCTTCTTATATACTATCATTTTCAAATATAAACCGCAACCGTAAATTATTTGCTTCCAAGGCGGCCGCATGGTAAAATAGGGAAATGGGAAGAGAGGTGGACGACATGAAGAAATGGTTGCCGGTAATCGGTTATACGGTATTAGCGGTAGTTGTATATTATATTATTGACGTATTGTTATCTATGGTGTTTGGCTTGTGGGTTTTGTCCGCATCCTCAAAAGAACAATATTATCGATATACCCTATTTGCCAATATTATACAAAAAGCAGTGACGCTTCTTGTATTTGGATTTTGGTACAGAAAGAAGACGGCCAAATCAAAACCTGCCAAAAGGGCGGGAAAGAAAATTTCCGTAAAAAGCGGCATTTGTCTGCTGGGGATCGGACTGTTTGGACAATATGCGATGTCGTTTCTGCTGATGTTGATTTATCTGGTGTTTCCCGCCGCTTTTGCGCGATATGAAGAGCTGACAAGTTCCGTCAGTCTGAGTAATTCGTATCCGCTTCTGATTCTTTTTCTTGTTGTCATTTTGGGGCCGGTGGCGGAAGAAATTTTCTTTCGGGGAGTGATTTATGGGCAGTTGCGGGAGGGATTTTCCGCCGTAGCCGCGGCGTGTATTTCGGGAGTCATGTTCGGTGTTTACCACAAAAATCTTGTACAGGGAATATATGCTGCTATTTGCGGCGTTGTACTTGCCTGTCTGTTTGAAAAAACGCACACCATTTGGGGCTCAATTATAACGCATGTGATGTTCAATTTGGGTTCTTATCTTGTCGCGGCAGTCAGAAATATATTAAACCATTTCCATTGGCGGCTTCCGGCGGTTTACTTGTTTGCTATTCAGATTCTCTGTCTTGTTATTGTCTGTTTGTTGATACACACCATCAGGCGGGAACCGCAAGAAAATGAACTCTCAAGGAGTGAAAATGAACTATTTTAATAAAATTATTGACATTCAGGCGAAAGGAGCATAAAATGATAAACAAAGCAAATTGAACTTTGAACTTTTCGGAGGGAGGGAATTTTTTTGCAGGCAGATATTTTTTCCAAAAGATTAAATGAAGTAATGAAAACGAAAAAAATAAAACAAGTCGATTTAATCCGGCAGGCGGCGGAACAGGGGATAAAGCTCGGCAAGAGCCAGATAAGCCAGTATGTCAGCGGGAAAACGCTTCCGCGGAATAATGTCATGGCGGTTCTGGCGGGGATACTCGGGGTAGAAGCAGCATGGCTGCGCGGAGAAGCGGCGCAGACGGCGGCCGCAGACGCAGACGGGCAAGTGGAACAGGAGCATAAGGGAAAACAGAAAAGAGGGTCAGATATGCGTGAATTTGGTAAGTCAACGAAATTAGATAATGTGTTATATGATGTGAGAGGGCCGGTTGTGGATGAGGCAATGAGGATGGAAAGGGCCGGAACTCATATTTTGAAATTGAACATTGGCAATCCGGCGCCGTTTGGTTTCCGGACGCCCGACGAGGTTATTTATGACATGAGCCAGCAATTGACGGAATGTCAGGGGTATTCCGATTCCAAGGGGTTGTTTTCCGCAAGAAAAGCAATTATGCAGTATGCGCAGATAAAAAACATTCCCAATGTATCCATTGATGATATTTATACGGGCAATGGCGTCAGTGAACTTATTAACTTATGTATGTCGGCGTTGCTGGATGATGGGGACGAAGTACTTATTCCATCGCCGGATTATCCGCTATGGACGGCGTGTGTGACGCTGGCCGGAGGGAAAGCGGTACACTATATATGTGACGAGCAGGCAGAATGGTATCCGGATATCGCGGATATGAGGGCGAAGATTACTGACAGGACAAAAGCGATTGTCATTATCAATCCCAACAATCCTACCGGAGCCCTTTATCCGAAAGAAATTTTGCAGCAAATAGTTGATTTGGCGAGGGAACGCCAGTTGATTATTTTTTCCGATGAAATATACGACCGTCTGGTTATGGATGGGGCCGAGCATGTGTCTATTGCCTCCATGGCGCCGGACTTGTTCTGTATTACATTCAGCGGCTTGTCTAAATCTCATATGGTTGCCGGATATCGCATCGGCTGGATGATTTTGAGCGGGA
This sequence comes from uncultured Eubacterium sp., assembly GCA_910589595.1. Classification (GTDB taxonomy): domain Bacteria; phylum Bacillota; class Clostridia; order Lachnospirales; family Lachnospiraceae; genus Eubacterium_F. The sequence continues at coordinate 40,825 of CAJUTM010000015.1, read as the reverse complement.
ATAAAAATTGTGCCAGAGGTTATATTGAGGGACTTAATATGTTGTCCAACATGCGTCTCTGTTCCAACGTACCGGCGCAATCTATCGTTCAGACCGCTCTCGGTGGATACCAGAGTGTGCAAAATTATGTGAAACCGGGGGGACGGGTCTATGAACAGCGGGAGTTTATTTATAATCAGTTAAAAGATATTCCGGGGATTACGGTTGTGAAACCAAAGGCGGCATTTTATATTTTCCCTAAATTGGATGTGAAAAAGTTCAATATAAAAGACGATGAAAAATTTGCGCTCGATTTGCTGCGTGATAAAAAGATATTATTAATTCACGGCGGCGGTTTTAACTGGCAGCAGCCGGACCATTTCCGCGTTGTATACCTGCCGCGAATCGAGGTGTTGGAGACGGCGGCTGAGAAATTGGCGGACTTCTTTGAATATTATCGTCAGTGAAATTGCAGGGCAATCGCTTAATCATTGGTCTCCCCGAATTTGTGTACTGCGCGGATATCATGCGGTATCGTTGTCCTTGTATCACTCCCCGAAAAATTATTATTTCTTTTGTTTACAGAGCGCCGCCCGAGCATTGTCTGAGATGTCTGCTGTCGTTTTGCGAAGGGGCGGCGAAAGATTTCTGTAAACAAAAGAAATAATGTATTTTTCGCTGGGAGTGGATACCGGACGAGATACCGCATGATATCCGTTGCCCTATTGAAATTAAAAATAGAGTTGCGTTATACAGATTTTTTCGGTATAATATTCAGCGAGACAGAATAGAGGAGGAACAGAATATGGCTATGGTAGTCAATGATGTGACTTTAGCAGCTCAAACAGTTTCACAGACGGTCAATAAAAAAGAGAGGGAAACGAAATCCAGTATTACGCCCTTTCAGAAAATTTTAGATAAAGAAGAAAAAAACCTTGCATATCAGGCAGACAAGTCATCCGCAGCGGCACAGACAGACAAAAGCGCCAATACGGACACGATATCAAAGTCTGCTCCGGCGGCGAAAAGCGGAACGACGCAGTTAAAAGATATTTTTCAGCGGGCGGCGGAGAAGTATGATATTTCCTATGATTTTTTAGTTGCTGTTGCCAAGGCGGAATCGGATTTTAATCCGAAGTGCGTATCTTCGGCAGGCGCGCAGGGAATTATGCAGGTGATGCCGGAAGAGCAAAAAGGCTTGGGGATAAAAGACCCGTTTGACGCCGAGCAGAATATTATGGGAGCAGCAAAGCTTTTAAAGGCGCATTTGAAGAAATTTAACGGGGATTATACGCTGGCGGCAGCCGCATATAATGCGGGGAGCGGGCGTGTTCAGAAATATGGCGGCGTACCTCCTTTTAAAGAAACGCAGAATTATGTGAAAAAAATCCAGAAGTTTATGAAAGAGGGCGTCACGGTTCCGGATAAAAAAGTAAAGACAAGCGTTGCGGGAACTGCGAAAGAGAGTTCTTCCGCGGTGGAGAAGGAAAATACACCCGAAGCGGGAAAGACAATCCCAACGGGAGTTGCAGCGACACAGGCGGATTTCGATAAAATTACGGTTGCCGTCGGAACGGGCGACAGCACCGTTACTATGAGTTATGGCGCCTATTTGAAATATTTGGAAGTCGGAAGTACCGGAGTGGGATGATACAATTAAATGTTAAATTTGTTACAAAATTTATTCGACACTTGCAGAATGGTAAATTTTAGTATATACTATATTCTGTCGTGTCGAATTTTTTTTGATTTATGATTAGGATGTCAAAAGGTCTGAATTTCCCTTGCAGGCTAATTTGTCCAATCTTACGCTATAATATCTATCAACGATGCGCCACATCGCCTCAAGATATTGTGGCGCAATCTTGAAAAAATTTGCTCTGCAATGAAAATGGACCTTTTGACACCCTAATCATTTTATGGAAAAAGGGAAATAAGGAAAGAGAAAATGAATGTACGAATAATGAAAAAAAGAGCAGCTTACGTTTTATTACTGGCAATGATACTTCCGTTATGGACGCCGGCGATTACCGCTTCGGCGGAGACGGTGCAAAAGAATGAGGACTCCGTATGTGGAAATACCGTCAGCGGAAACGCAGTCGTTGTTCCGGTATGTACGCCGGAAGCAACGCCGGAGGTGCAGCCGCCGACGCCTGTGCCAACAGATAATTGGAAAGTGACTTTGAAGAAAGTAAGCCATCCGAAAAAAATCAGCAAAGGAGCTGGCTTTGATGTGAAGGGAACGCTGATTTCCGCCCGCAAAATAAAATATGTGCAGGCCGAGATTAAGGATGACGACGGCGAGACATTATACAAAAAGAAAGTGAAAGTAAATAAGAAGAAGTTCAATTTGAAAAAAGTAGACCGTGCCCTGAAGTTTTCAAAACTGAAAAAAGGAAGCTACATATATGAAGTTACGGTAACGGATAAAAAGAAAAATGAAAAAGAAGTGATTGATGATGATTTTTCCGTAAAACAGCCGAAATGGACGGTGCCGGTTCAAAATCCCCGTTGGGGCGACGGATGGCACTGCCACTGTGGCACACATCACGGGCGCCATTACGGGTGGGATATTAAAGGCGGAAAGAAGAGCATTGTCGCAGCTTCTTCCGGCGTCGTAGTGTATGCCAAATATCATAACGCCAGCAGTTTGGGCTCCTTTGGCAAGCTGATTATACTGTATCATGGAAACGGTGTGTATTCCTATTATGCGCACTGCTCCAAAATCAAAGTAAAGATTGGGCAGAAAGTAAATACCGGTGATTGTATTGGCAAGACCGGCTCGACGGGCATGGCGTTTGGCCCGCATTTGCATTTTGAGCTGCGCAAAGGGCCGGAATTTAACGAAGATTATAATGCGGCAAAATTAGTGGACAAGTATACATATAAGCAATTCAATCCCTCGAAAAAAATCAGGAGAAATCGGGCGTAAACCGCTCCATTCTCAGGTTATACGAGTAAAGTAGTAATGGCAGACTGATAGAGTTTCTCACTATTGGCCTGCCAGTTTTCGCATACTTTCAAAGCATCTGCTTCGGTTGCCACTTCCAGTTCGAGCCGGAAGAGGATTCGCTTTCCCTCCCTCATTGTGCAGGAGGCGAGATAAGTTCCCTCCGGCGTGAGGTGATAGTCGCTGACAAAAGAGGTTTCATCAATAATCTGAAACTTATTTTCCTGTAAATAATCATCAATTTCCTTGCGGATATCCAGTGAAAGCGGGGTGCCGAAGAGAGCCAGCGTCTGGCGTCCGGCGTCCGTAACCGTATAATAGGAAAGATGATAAGTAGTATCTTCTTGAATCAAATCTGCCTGAAGCAGCTCTCCGAAAGCATTTTGTAACGTAAAATAGTTGGTATAACCGTGTTTTGTTATGTAATCGGAAATGATTCCGGAGGGAAGCGGGGCGTCCACCTTGCTAAGCGTATAAAGTATGATGAGTTTATAAATTGTTATGGAACCGTTTGTCATAATGTCCTCCGTGTACGTTAAACTGCATGATGAATTAGTGATGAATGTGTGCTTTAACAGCAGCGCTAACGGCGTCGGCAACCCGCGAATCAAAAGCTTCCGGCATAATGTTATTTTCATTGAGCTCTGATTCCGGAACGAGGGAAGCGATTGCCAGTGCGGCCGCCAGTTTCATCTCTTCCGTAATCTGACTTGCGCGTCCCTCTAAGGCGCCTTTGAAAATACCGGGGAAAGCAATTACGTTGTTCACCTGATTCGGAAAGTCGGAGCGTCCGGTGCCGACTACTCTGGCGCCTGCCTTTTTCGCTAAATCCGGCATGATTTCCGGCACCGGATTTGCCATAGCAAAGAGAATCCCGTCCGGATTCATGGAGGCAACCATCTCTTCACTGACGATTTCGGGTGCGGATACGCCGACGAAAATATCGGCGCCGACAAAGGCGTCGGCTAACGTTCCCTCCCGTCCTTCTAAATTGGTGATGTTCATCATTTCTTTCTGCATCCAGTTTAAATTCTCACTTTGTTTGTTTAAAATACCGGATTTATCACATAAAATCAAATGTTTGAAGCCGTAGTTCAGGAGAAGCTTGCTGATGGCAATTCCCGCAGAACCGGCGCCGTTAATGACAACCCGACATTGTTCTTTTGTCTTGCCGACCACTTTCAGGGCGTTGATAATACCGGACAGAACGACAATGGCAGTACCGTGCTGGTCGTCGTGAAACACAGGGATATCCAATATTTCTTTGAGGCGGGTTTCGATTTCAAAACAGCGCGGCGCAGAAATATCTTCCAGATTGATACCGCCAAAAGCGGGGGCTATATGAGTAACCGTGCGGATAATTTCTTCCGTATCCTGCGTATCCAGACAGATGGGAAATGCGTTTACGCCGCCAAATTCCTTAAATAATACGGCTTTGCCCTCCATAACCGGCAAAGCGGCTTCTGCGCCGATATTGCCAAGTCCCAAAACGGCGCTGCCGTCCGATACAATAGCAACTGTGTTGGATTTAATCGTATAACGATAAGCCTCGTCTTTATTTTCAGCAATTACTTTGCATGGTTCCGCCACTCCCGGAGTATATGCCATAGCCAAATCTTCACGGGATGTAATGTGGCATTTGGATGTCGTATTAATCTTGCCATTCCATTGTTCATGTAACTGCAATGCTTTTTCACTCTGTGTCATGTAAATAGCTCCTTTCTCATGCTTGCGGGTCTCAGGGTCAAAAGTCTTTATATGCAGGCATGAAAGGTTTTTGACCTCCTGACTCTGATAACAATATCATACCATTTTTAATAGGTAAACACAATATTTTTCTCTTGTGCTTTAATTTTAGAATTGCTATAATGGAAACAATATGAAAAGATGGAAAGGGGTTATTGCATGACATACGAAGAGGCTTACCGGAAGCTATCTCCTGTAGGGCAGGAGCATTTATTAGAGTATTATGAGGAATTAAACGGGCAGGAGAAGAAAAGTCTTCTTCAACAGATTGAAGAGTTAGATATCTCTTTACTGGATTTGACGAAAGATGGCGTCAAAGAAGTACCGAAAGGAAAACTGGCGCCGCTGGGCGCGCTTACATTAGAAGAGATTGATAATAAAAAAGAAGAGTTTGAAGCAATCGGCATGGAGGCGATAAAAGCGTGTAAAGTAGGGGCCGTATTGCTGGCAGGCGGACAGGGAACCCGCCTTGGACTGGATAAGCCGAAAGGAATGCTGCAAATCGGCGTTCATAGGGAATTGTTTTTGTTCGGCCAGTTGATTAACAATTTACTGGAAGTCGTAAGAAAAGCAGACGCATGGATACCGCTGCTGATTATGACGAGTGAAAAAAATAACGAAGACACCGTTTCCTTTTTTAAGGAGCATGATTATTTCGGATATAATAAGGACTATGTATTTTTCTTCCAGCAGGAAATGGCGCCGTCCGTAAGTTATGACGGAAAAATATATATGGAAGAAAAATATAAATTATCCACTTCACCGAATGGCAACGGCGGCTGGTTTTCTTCTTTAGTAAAAGCAGGTTTGACAGAGAAGCTAGCAAAGATGGGTGTGGAATGGCTCAATATTTTTTCCGTGGACAATGTGCTGCAGAAGATGGCGGATCCCGTATTTGTAGGAGCTACGCTGCAGGCCGGTTGTGTCTGCGGCGCGAAAGTAGTAGCCAAGGCAGACCCGAACGAGAGAGTCGGCGTGCTCTGTCTGGAAGACGGCAAACCGTCGATTGTAGAATATTACGAGATGACGGACGAGATGATTCACTCACGGACAAAAGAGGGAAGATTGTCATACAATTACGGCGTCATACTCAACTATCTGTTTGAGTTGGAGACGCTGAAAAGAATTATGAATGAAAATATGCCAATGCATGTTGTGGAAAAGAAAATTCCTTATATTGATGAGCAGGCGTCTCTTGTGAAGCCGGAGGAGCCGAACGGGTACAAGTTTGAAACTCTTGTTCTGGACATGATTCGCCTGATGGATAACTGCCTTTCTTTTGAAGTCGACCGCAGCAAAGAGTTTGCGCCGATTAAGAACCGCACCGGCGTTGACTCGCTAGAAAGCGCCAGAGAGTTGATGAAGTTGAATAAAATAGACTTTTAGTGAGGAAAAGGGGCTTGCAAGAGCTCCTTTTATACGTTATAATACAGTACAATAGTTTGTATCTCTATACAGAAGAATCTGTTATTATCTTTAATCGAGCGAGTATAATCCGATTTTCCCACAGGTGTGATTACAGGATATAAGAGGTTTTATTAGAAAGGAAGAAAACGATGGATTTGACGAAAATGACATTGGCGGAATTGCGGGAATTTGCCAAAGAAAAAGGAATAAAAGGGATTACAGCTTTGAGAAAGCCGGAGTTAGCGGCCAGAATTGCAGAAGTTTTACAGACGGAAAATAAGAAAGAAAATGAGAAGAGCAGCGATTGGAAAAAGGATAATGAGAAAGCGAGGCCGCGGGAAAAAAGCTGGGATAGTGAGCGCACAAAAAATCGGGAAAACGAGAGAATAAGAGAAAAGCCGCGCAATATGGAAAGAGGAAAAGAAAGAGAAAGAAAGCGGGATTATGAGGCTCCCGCGCATACGAATAATGTGGCGCAGAATACGAATTATTATTACAATCTGAATCATAAGCAGCGATATCACGATGGCAGTGATGGTCTGATTTCGATTGTCAAAGACCGTCAGATTGCCGATGTACATCCAAAAGAAATCAAGGACATTGACAGTGGAGTGACAAAAAAGGGCATTTTGGAAATTATGCAGGAGGGATTTGGTTTTATCCGCTGCGACAACTTCCTTCCGGGGGAGAACGACGTCTATGTGGCGCCGCAGTTTATACGGCGTTTCGGACTGCGTTCCGGTGATATTGTAGAGGGAAATCTGCGCATAAAGACAGCCAATGAAAAGTTCAGCGCATTGCTGTATATGAAAAAAGTCAACGGGCGTTCGCCGTCCTATTTATATTCGCGAAAGCGATTTGAAGATTTGACTCCGGTATTTCCGGACAGCAGACTGCACTTGGAGACCCCCGGCGCGGGAGTATCCATGCGTATGCTGGATTTGATATCGCCAATCGGCAAGGGACAGCGCGGTATGATTGTGTCGCAGCCGAAGACCGGCAAGACGACGCTGCTGAAGCAGGTGGCAAAGGCCATCACACAAAACTATCCGAAGATGAACCTGATTATTCTTCTGATTGACGAGCGTCCGGAGGAAGTGACGGACATTAAAGAATCAATTGAGGGGAAAAAAGTAGAAGTTATCTATTCTACGTTTGATGAATTGCCGGAGAATCACAAGCGTGTTTCGGAAATGGTGATTGAGCGCGCCAAGCGTCTGGTAGAGAGCGGAGAGGACGTCACGATACTGCTGGACAGCATTACCCGTCTGGCCCGCGCCTACAACCTGACGGTGACGCCGAGCGGAAGGACTCTTTCCGGCGGTTTGGATCCGGCGGCATTACACATGCCGAAAAAGTTTTTTGGCGCCGCGCGCAATATGCGGGAGGGCGGCAGTCTGACGATTTTGGCGACGGCTCTTGTCGATACCGGAAGCCGTATGGACGATGTGGTGTTTGAAGAATTTAAGGGAACCGGCAACATGGAACTGGTACTGGACAGGAGCTTGTCGGAGAGACGCATTTTTCCGGCGATGGATATTCAGAAATCAAGCACACGGCGGGAAGATCTTCTGCTGAATGAAGAGGAGCAGGAGGCAGTGCTCAAAGTGCGCCGCGCCTTGGGAGGAATGAAATCAGAACAGGCGTTGGAGCAGATATTAAATCTGTTTAAGCGGACGAAGTCAAATAAAGAATTTATTGAAACGGTAAAAAAGATGCATTTGTAAATTGTAAAAAAATACTTGCATTTGAGAAGATTACATGATACAATGAGCAAGCAGTTTTTGAGCAGGAAACTTGTTTCTCATTTGTAGATAAGAGATAAGGAAAATATAAGTAGTGAGGTGAAAGAAACATGAGAGAGGGAATTCATCCGGAATATTATCAGGCAAAAGTTGTCTGCAACTGTGGTAACACATTTACGACAGGGTCAACGAAAGAGGAAATTCACGTTGAGGTTTGTTCCAAGTGTCATCCATTCTATACGGGACAGCAGAAATCGGTTGCAGCCCGTGGTGCGATTGATAAGTTCAATCGTAAATATGGCTTAAAATAATTTGTTGAGAACATGGGCAAAGTCAACGTGGCTTTGCCCTTTTTTCGCAGGAGTCGCCGCGGGAAACGTTTCGGGTTTTCGCGTGCGGTTCTTCGTGATAAATCGCTCAGAATGGGGGGATTCGCATGAAATATTCAGGAATTGGTGGTCAGGCTGTACTGGAAGGTATAATGATGAAAAATCAAAAAGAATATTCCGTAGCTGTGCGTAAACCGGACGGAGAGATAGAAGTCAAAAAGGAAACGTGCAGAAGCCTCCGCGACCAAAGCAAAGCAGCAAATTTGCCGGTTATCCGCGGTGTCGTGACGTTTATCGAATCGCTAAAGACCGGTATGAAGACATTGAATTATTCGACTTCTTTTTATGAGGACGAAGAGGAACAAAAAAAGGGAGAACAGAAGAATAACGGAAAGAAAGAAGATGTGAAAGACAGCCTGATAATGGGACTCATTTTGATGTTGGCAATCATATTGGCAATCGGCATTTTCGTGGTCGGGCCTTTTCTGCTCTCGGAAGCGTTAAAGAAACCGATTCCCTCCCCGCAGTTACGGGGGCTCATAGAGGGCGTCCTGCGTGTCATTCTGTTTGTTGTATATGTGAAACTGATTTCTCTTATGAAAGATATAAAAAGAGTTTTTATGTATCACGGTGCAGAGCATAAATGCATTAATTGTGTAGAGAACGGGGAAGATTTAACGGTAGCGAATGTGAGGAAACAGACGACGGTACATAAGCGCTGTGGAACCAGTTTCCTGCTTATCGTAATGTTTGTCAGTATACTGTTCTTTATGTTCATTGTCGTCGGCAACGTATGGCTGCGCATGTTGCTGCGTATTCTTCTCATTCCGGTTATAGCCGGATTGGCGTATGAGTTTATCCGCTTTGCGGGAAGCCATGACAACGCCGTCATAAATGTTCTCAGTAAGCCGGGACTTATGCTGCAGGGGCTGACAACGGCAGAGCCGACAGACGACATGATAGAAGTGGCGATTGCGTCGGTAGAGGCGGTGTTTGACTGGAAAGAATTCATTGCGCATATGGACGACGCACAGGAAGCGCCGGTAACGGATAAGGAGGCGCCGGCGGAAGTACAGGATAAGGAAGAAGAAAAAAAGGAAGAGAGCGCCGTGGAGGCAGAGGAGAACGGCGGGGATATAGAAATTCTGGACATTGACGAAATCGAGGAAGAAGAGAAAGAAATTCTTGAAAAAATCGATGAATATTTTGAGGATGGAGAACAATGACAATACGGGAAATGCTCGTTGACGGCGAAAGACGGCTGCAGCAGGCGGATATACCGGAGGCAAAAGTCAATGCGTGGTATCTGTTTGCCCATGTTACGGGAATGACAAAGAGCTCGTTTTTTTTGCGGGCGGAGGAAGAAGCGGAAGACGGCTGGCTGACAGAATACGGGCATGTACTGGAACTGCGTATGACGCGCAGGCCTTTGGAGTACATTACCAATGAAACGGAATTTATGGGACTGCCGTTCTATGTGGACGAGAATGTACTGATTCCGAGGCAGGATACGGAGTGTCTGGTAGAAGAAGCGCTTCCGTATGTGCGGGGAAAAGACGTGTTGGATTTGTGCACGGGTTCTGGCTGTATCGGTATTAGTCTGGCAGTATTGGGCGGCTGCCGCTCAGTAACGCTGGCAGATTTGTCGCAAGCGGCATTGCGCGTTGCGCGGGAAAATGCACATAAGAATCAGGCGGATGTTTTGTTTGTGCAGGGCGATTTGTTTGAAAATATAGAAAGTACATATGATGTAATCGTTGCCAATCCACCGTATATTCCAACTGCGGAAATCGGGCGGTTAATGCCGGAAGTCAGAGACTATGAGCCGCTTGCGGCTCTGGACGGCGCGGAAGACGGATTACATTTTTATTATCGCATTATCGGAGAGAGTAGTCGGTATCTGCAGTTCGGAGGACGGCTTTGTTTTGAGACGGGGTATAATCAGGGGAAAGCTGTCCGTTCTTATATGGAACACTCAGGATATACGGATGTGGAGATAAAAAAAGATTTGGCAGGACTGGATAGAATTGTCACAGGCCGCAGAATGGAGGAATAAGATGTTTGATAAGCTGGAAGATACACTGCTTCGCTATGAAGAGGTATTAAATGAATTAAGTGAGCCGGATGTATTGAACGACCAGAAAAAATATCAGCGTTTGATGAGAGAACAATCGGAACTGGAGCCGATTGTCGCGAAATATAAAGAATATAAAGAGAAAAAAGAGGGCATAGAAGACAGTCTGTCAATGTTGGAAGAAGAAACGGACGAGGAGATGCGCGAGCTGGCAAAAGAGGAACTGAACGAGTGCAGAAGCAGTGTGGAGGTAATCGAACAGGAACTGCGGATATTGTTACTGCCGAAAGACCCGAACGACGATAAAAATGTAATTGTGGAAATCCGTGCGGGGGCGGGAGGCGACGAAGCTGCTCTGTTTGCGGCGGACTTGTACCGCATGTACTGCAAATTTGCCGAGGGCAACCGCTGGAAGATTGATACAATGAATTCCAATGAAAACGGAATTGGCGGATTTAAGGAAATTGTATTTATGATAAACGGCCTCGGGGCTTATTCCAAATTGAAATATGAGAGCGGCGTTCACCGTGTACAGCGGATTCCGGCGACTGAATCCGGCGGCCGCATTCACACTTCGACGGCTACGGTTGCCATTATGCCGGAAGTGGAAGATGTGGAAGTCGATATTGATATGAACGATTGTAAGTTTGACGTATTTCGGGCCTCCGGAAACGGTGGACAATGTGTCAATACGACCGATTCGGCAGTGCGTTTGACTCATATACCGACCGGTATTGTCATTTCCTGTCAGGATGAGAAATCCCAGTTAAAGAATAAGGATAAGGCACTGAAAGTGCTGCGTGCCCGTCTGTATGAACTGGAGTGTGCAAAAGCGCATGACGCAGAAGCGGAAGCGCGGCGCAGCCAGATAGGAACGGGAGACCGCTCCGAGAAAATACGGACGTATAATTATCCGCAGGGGCGGGTGACCGATCACCGAATCAAACTGACGCTGCACAAGCTGGATTCAATTATTGATGGAGATTTAAATGAAGTGTTAGACAGTCTGATTGCCGCTGATCAGGCGGCAAAATTGGCAAAGATGTCTGACTAACGGAGGATACAAAATAAGATGAGTAAGAATAGTGAAAAGACAGTAGAAATATTTGAAAATGCACCTATCCAGAAAGCGGTATTTGTTAATATCATTCCCTCGGTTATCAGTATGCTGATGGTACTGGTATACAATCTGGCAGATACATTTTTTATCGGACAGACGAATAATGACGCTATGGTGGCGGCAGTTTCACTGGCGACGCCGGCATTTCTGTTTTTTATGGCCGTGGGTATGCTGTTTGGTATCGGCGGTACTTCCCTGATTTCCCGTCTGCTCGGGCAGGGGAGGGAAAAAGACGCCAAATATACCTGTTCGTTCTGTTTTTGGACGGGAGCGGTCATCGGTGTGATTGGTATGCTGATTATTTTGTTTGCCGTGGGCCCTGTCAGCGTGATGATTGGCGCGAGACCGGAAAAGGTAGGAGCCGAGACAGTTGGCTATGTCAAAGAATATTTGCGGATTGTGGCAATCGGCGTACCATTTCTAATCGTGAGCAATTCGTTTAGTAATATTTTGCGGGCAGAGGGAAAAGCAAATAAGGCGATGATGGGAATGATTTTAGGTAATGTTGCCAATATCATTCTCGACCCGATTATGATTTTGGGTTTTGGCTGGAACGTAGCCGGCGCGGCAGTTGCCACGGTGATTGGTAATATATTGAGCGCCCTGTTTTATCTGTGGCATTATCTTTCAGGAAAATCAATGCTTTCCATCAATCCCCAGTATTACCGTATACGGGGCGGAATCGCCAAAGGCGTTATGGCAATCGGTATTCCGGCGTCCCTGAATAGTATTTTGATGAGTACATCCAATGTTATTATAAATAATCTGATGTCCGGCTACGGCAAACTGGCAGTTGCCGGATTGGGCGTGGCGATGAAAGTCAATATGGTTGCCGTCATGCTGTTAATCGGAGTGGGAACCGGTATTCAGCCGCTTCTCGGATACAATTTCGGAGCCGGCAATAAAAAACGGTTTTTTGGTGTGTTGCGTTTTTCGCTTATACTGGCAGTCTCGCTCAGCGTAGTGATGACGGTGATTTGCTATGCCGGAGCGGGCCCGATGGTAAACGCCTTTCTGACGGACGAGGAAGCTTTCGGTTACGGTATGCAGTTTGCCCGTATGTTCATTCTTTCGGGGCCGGTATTGGGTGTTTTGTTTGTTATGATTAATGCAATCCAGTCGATGGGAGCAGCGGTGCCGTCCCTTATTTTGTCAATCAGCCGTCAGGGACTTCTTTTTATTCCGGTGCTGTTTCTCTTCCACCAGTTATTTCATACGGCGCAGACGTTGGTTTTGGCACAGCCGGTTACGGATTATTTTGCCGTTGCCCTATCTATTCTGCTGATGGTTGTCTCGTATCGGAAATATTTTGCACAGAATGGAGAATAACGTGAAAAATCACGCTGATGCGCTGATTTTTCACAAAGCTATTTGTTTCTGGGCGAAAACAAATAGCTTTGTTCCGACACGAGAAACTCTTTGAGTTTTCTCGTGCGGTTCTTCGCGATAAATCGCTCAGAAATGAGGAATAGTATGCGGATAAATGTAAGGAAAGCAGAAGAGATGTTCCGTCAGTTCAATCAGGAAAGGCGGCAGTATTTTGAAGACGCCAAAGAGGAAAATGCGGGGTTGAATCTGCGTTTACTGAAGAAAATTAATATGTTTCTAATCCCGTTTTTATTTTTCTCGCTATTAATAACGCCGCTGATAGTTCCGGGATGGCATATTTCCGTGCCCTATTTCCTGTTTGTTCCGGTTATTTGTGGTTTTTCCCTTTTTTCTGTTTTGTATGCTAAAAAGCCGGACATAAGCGTATATGTCGTAAGTACTGCCTGTGTTATATTTGTGGTAGTTATCGCTTTTTTGGTAATGATTATAGATGTATATATGGCGAGGGATATGCCGGCTAATTTTATGCCGCTGATTTTTATAATGGTTCCCGCTATCTTTGTCTTCCGCTTCCGCGTTCTTGTTCCCCTGCTTGCAGGGGTGGAAATCGTATATGTGATGGCGCTGTTGCATTTTAAGACGCCGCGCATGGCAGAGAGTGATATTTTTTCATCTCTTATCGGATTGTTTTTCGGCTATCTGCTGGCGCTGACGATAGTACAGCTGCGCATTAAGGATAATAATGCAAAACGTGAGTATATGCGCAGGAGCATGGTCGATCCGGTGACCGGCATTCTCAATAAATTTTCCTTTGAAAATTCCGTTCGCGAAGTATTGAAAGCGAGAGAGCAGCATTCCCAATCGGCTCTTCTTATTCTGGATGTGGATAATTTAAAGAGAATGAACGATGGTCTTGGAGCGAAGACCGTAGATTCTTTTTTAGAAAATATTGCGGATTTTCTCATTCATACGTTTCGGGGGTCAGATATTATCGGGCGGGTCGGCGGCGACGAGTTTATGGTTTATGTGCGCAGCATGGAGGACGAAGAGTGGCTGACAAACCAGTGTTTCCGTGTACAGCAGGAAGCAAGGGAGATGTCGAACCGATATGGAAACATTAATATGACAATTAGTATTGGGGCGATAATCATCGGCGACGAGACGGTTCATTTTGATGAAATATATCAGATGGCAGACGATACGATATATCAGGCAAAAACTCATGGGCGCGGCAAATATGTCATGCAGCATTTTGGCAGAGAAAGGGATGAGCAGATACGATGAGGCGTCATCGCAGGAAAAAAGAGTTTACAACGACGCGCATTATTGCGCTTGGCTTTCTGGGGACGATTGTATTCGGAACCCTGCTTTTAATGTTGCCTGTTTCCGCGGCGTCGGGCGAGATGACGAATTTCATTGATTCGCTTTTTACGGCGACTACTTCCGTTTGCGTGACGGGGCTTGTAACCGTTCCGACGTATGCCCACTGGTCTGTATTCGGACAGATTGTCATAGCGTTGTTGGCGCAGGTAGGAGGGCTTGGCGTCATTACGTTTACGATGCTTTTTTTGATGGCGCTTGGCAAAAGAATTGGCTTAAAGCAGCGGCTTCTCATTCAGGACGCCTACAATCTGGATACGATACAGGGAATGGTTATTCTGATAAAAAAGATTCTCAAAGGAACTCTCATCGTGGAGGGTGTGGGGGCTCTTCTTTATATGACGGTGTTTATTCCCGAATTTGGCTGGATTGGGATTTGGAAATCGGTCTTTAATGCCATATCGGCGTTTTGTAATGCCGGAATGGACGTACTCGGGCCGGATAGTCTGGCGCCCTATGTGGCCAATCCTATTGTTAATATAACGACGATGCTTCTGATTATACTCGGCGGTATCGGTTTCCCCGTGTGGTGGAGTGTGCTGGATATGTTCTGCCGACGCCGGAGAAAGCGCCGCACGCTGTTTACGGGAGCGCATCATCTTCCGCTCCATACGAAAATGGTTCTGTTTATGACACTGTCTCTGATTGCAGGCGGGGCGCTATTGATTTTCTTACTGGAATACAACAATCCCGAAACATTAGGCAATCTGCCGTGGTGGCAGAAAATACAGGCGGCTCTGTTTCAGTCCGTGACGACAAGAACTGCTGGATTTCTCACGATATCGCAGGCGGGGCTGCGCAAGGCGACGGCGATGATTTGCTGTCTGCTCATGTTTATCGGCGGCTCGCCGTCAGGAACTGCAGGAGGCGTTAAGACGACGACGGTTGCCATACTGGTACTGACGGTAATTAGTATTATCAAAGGGCGGAATGATACGGAGATGTTTGGCCGCAAGATAAATGGAAATCTGGTTCGCCGTGCGCTGTCTATCTTTATGGTAAGCTTTGGCGTTATGCTGTTGGCAGTTATCGCGCTGGCAATCGTGCAGCCGGGGGATTTTATTGACTGCCTGTTTGAAGTAATATCGGCAATAGCAACGGTTGGCCTGACGCGTGATTTTACGACGGAGCTGACGGTGGCAGGACGCATAATAATAATAGTGACAATGTATATCGGCCGTATCGGCCCGATTTCTCTGGCCTTGTTTTTCAATTCCAGACGTTTTGTGAATCTGAAAACATATCCGGAGGAAAAGGTTGGTGTGGGATGATTCTTAATACGCTACAAATGGTTTTAGGAGGGATTTTTATTGATTAGAAAAGAATTTGTAATTTTCGGAGTCGGTGAATTTGGCACCAATGTCGCTAAAACGCTGGCGAATTCCGGAGCTACCGTTATGGTTGTTGATAAGGATGATAAGCAGTTGGAGACAATTGCCAATGACGTGACGCATTCTGTCTGTGCAGATGCGACCAATCCGGAAGCCATGAGACAGTTGGGTATTCGCAACTACGATGGCGCGATTGTGGGAATCGGCCATAGTTTACAGACGAGCGTATTGATTACAATGCAGTTAAAAGAGATGGGCATGCCTTATATTATGGTGAAAGCGTCAACCGATATTGAGGGACGTATTCTTGCCAAAGTGGGAGCGGATAAGGTCATTTTCCCCGATAGGGAAATAGGAATCCGAATCGGAAACGAGATAATCAACGGCAATTATTTTGAGGCGCTTGAGCTGTCGGAAGAATACAGTATTGTCGACATTTCCGTTCCTAAAAGCTGGGTTGGCAAGACGTTGCGGGAAGCAAATATCCGTTCCCGCTATGGCGTCAGCGTAATCGGGATTCGCGGAGTGGACGAAATCAATATCAACCCGCCGGCCAATCACACGCTGACAGGACAGGATGTGCTGATTATTTTAGGCCATAATACAGATATTCAGGATTTGCGGGAGGTTAAGTAATGATTACCTCAATGGCGAATACACAGATGAAAAAGATAAATAAATTAAAAAAACAAATTCATGCGAGACGGCAGGAGGGGCTGTTTGTCGTGGAGGGATGGAAGATGGTGAGCGAGGCGCTTTCGCATGGTCTGGTGGCTAATCTGTTTGTTCGGGAACAGGAGAGAGAAAGCTATGAAAGCCGCCTGTGCGAGGCGGGCTGTCAGGCGATTCCTAAAGATATTCCGGTTGCCTTTGCCGCAGATTCGGTGTTCCGCCAGCTTTCCGATACCGTAGCCCCGCAGGGAATACTGGCGGTGGTGCGAATGCCCCGATACGACAGGGAAAAAATCGTACAGGCGCAGGCGGGAGGGATATATGAACAGGCCAAGCTCCTTGTGCTGGAAAATATTCAGGACCCCGGCAACATGGGAACGATTCTGCGGACGGCAGAGGGGGCGGGAATATCCGGAATTGTTTTAGGAAAGGGATGTGTCGATTTGTTCAATCCCAAAGTCGTGCGCGCTACGATGGGCTCCCTGTTCCGTGTTCCCTATTATTTTTGCGGGGATATTATCTTTGAAGTGGCTGCCTTAAAAGAACGGGGCTTCACTTTTTATGCGGCCCATCTGCAGGGAGAAAAAGCCTATTGCGAGCCGGATTATCAGGGGCAGCTGGGGATATTAATCGGAAATGAAGCTAATGGATTAAGTGAGGAACTATCAGCCTTGGCAGATGTAAAGGTAAAGATTCCCATGGAGGGCCGGTTAGAGTCACTCAATGCGGCAATATCGGCGGCGCTGTTTGCCTACGAGGTACACCGGAAAGCTCCGGACAGGTAGGCGGCACGGACGCAAGAAACAGGAATTTGTGCTCTTTTTTTGACAAATGGAGGTTTTTCTAGTATGATAAAAAGAAACGAAGAATAAACTGATAGAGAGAGGAAGTGAATACTATGATGACAATTTTATGGCTCGCTATCGTAGCCGTTATGCTTATCATTGAGATATTTACTTTGGGTTTAACGACTATATGGTTTAGTCTTGGCGCGATATCAGCGGCGATTGCTGCGGGACTTGGTGCGCCGTTATGGATACAATATGTATTGTTTACAGGTGTTTCTGTTATTATTATGGTGCTGGTACGTCCTTTTGCAATGAAATATATTGATAAAAACAGGACGAAGACTAATATTGAGGAAGTGCTTGGAGAACAGGTCGAAGTAATCGAAAACATTAAAAACCAAAAGGAACAGGGAAAAGTTCGTTTCCGCGGCGTGGAATGGATGGCGCGAAGCGTAGACGGAACGGAGATTCCGGTTGGGAAAATGGTTACGGTGGAGTCTGTATCCGGAGTGAAACTGATTGTCAGAAATGCGGCAGAGTAATATGTTGATGACAAAAACGCTTTTATGGAACTGATAACAATGAACCGCGTTCTTATGTGACGCAGAATGGAGGAAACAGATTATGGATGAAGTAAATATTAGTATTATGCCGATTATTGTAATTATTATTATAATAGTTTTGTTGTGTGTGCTGGCATCCTGCATAAAGATTGTACCGCAGGCGCATGCCTACATCGTGGAGCGGCTGGGCGGTTATCAGTCCACTTGGTCGGTAGGGCTGCATTTTAAAGTGCCGATTATTGATAAAGTAGCGCGTAAAGTTCGATTAAAGGAACAGGTAATGGATTTTCCTCCACAGCCTGTGATTACAAAGGACAATGTTACGATGCAGATAGATACCGTAGTCTTTTTCCAGATTACGGATCCGAAACTGTTTACTTACGGTGTGGAAAATCCGATTATGGCGATTGAGAACCTGACGGCGACGACACTCCGTAACATTATCGGTGATTTGGAATTAGACCAGACACTGACGTCCCGTGAAACGATTAATACGCATATGCGTTCCAATCTGGATATTGCAACAGACCCTTGGGGCATAAAAGTAAACCGTGTTGAGTTGAAAAACATCATTCCGCCGCGTGAGATTCAGGATTCCATGGAGAAGCAGATGAAAGCGGAGCGCGAGAGGCGCGAATCGATTTTGCGCGCAGAGGGAGAGAAAAAATCGACCGTTCTTGTTGCCGAGGGTAAGAAAGAATCTGCGATTCTGGAAGCGGAAGCCGAAAAAGAGGCGGCAATTTTAAGGGCAGAGGCGAAGAAAGAGGCTATGATTCGCGAAGCAGAAGGTAAAGCACAGGCAATTGAGGCTGTGCAGAAAGCGACGGCAGAGGGACTTCGTTATCTCAACGAGGCGGCGCCGACGGAAAAAGTTCTGACATTAAAGAGTCTGGAAGCTTTTGAAAAGGCGGCGGACGGTCAGGCGACAAAAATTATTATTCCATCTGAAATACAGGGAATTGCCGGTTTGGCAAAATCGGTTGTGGAAACCGTAGCGAAATAAGGATAAGTAAGAGAGGGGAAGAAACATGAATTTACAAGGGAGAAATTTTCTGACATTAAAGGATTTTACTCCGGAAGAGATACGCTATTTTCTTGATATATCCAAAGAATTGAAAGAGAAAAAGAAAAAAGGAGTGGTAGAGAAGCCTTTAGAGGGGAAAAATATCGCCCTTATCTTTGAAAAGACCAGTACCCGTACCCGCTGTTCCTTTGAAGTGGCAGCGCATGACCTCGGGATGGGTGTTACCTATCTTGACCCCTCCGGTTCCCAAATAGGAAAAAAGGAAAGTATTGCCGATACTGCCCGCGTGCTGGGCAGGATGTTTGACGGCATTGAATATCGCGGATACGCTCAGGAAATCGTAGAAAATTTAGCGAAATATGCGGGAGTACCTGTTTGGAATGGTTTAACAAACGAGTATCATCCGACGCAGATGTTAGCCGACCTGCTTACCATAGAGGAGCAATTTGGCAAATTAAAAGGAATTACGCTGACTTATATGGGAGATGCCCGTTATAATATGGGAAATTCCCTGATGATTGCCTGCAGCAAGATGGGAATGCATTTTGTTGCCTGTGCTCCCAAGGAATACTTCCCGAATGAAGAATTGGTGAAACAATGTCAGCAGTATGCAAAAGAAAGCGGTGGAACGATTACGCTGACAGAAGATGTGTCAGAGGGAACGAAAAATGCAGATGTTCTCTATACGGATGTATGGGTATCAATGGGGGAACCCGATGAAGTTTGGGAAGAGCGCATAAAGGCTCTCCACCCATATCAGATTAATCATCAGGCGATGGCAAATGCAAAAGATACGGCAGTACTTATGCATTGCCTGCCTGCTTTTCATGATTTGGAGACGACAATCGGAAAGCAGATTTATGAGAAATATGGATTAAAGGAAATGGAAGTGACGGATGAGATTTTTGAAAAGTATGCCGACGTGGTATTCCGTGAGGCGGAGAACCGTATGCATACTATCAAGGCAGTTATGTACGCTACGCTTCCCCGTTAGAGAATCAGGATATAGAAAGGAGCCAATATGAACAATAACCTAGACGCCGGCTATAGAAGTGACTGGTTACATAAGATGGCATCGGTGTGCGAAGCAAGCAGTACAATTGACTCTACGTTGTTTGAACGCTATGAAGTGAAGCGGGGACTCCGTGACCTCAATGGGCGGGGAGTCTTGACTGGACTTACAGAAATATCGGAAATACAGTCTTCTACTATTGTAGATGGGGTGAGTGTTCCCTGCGACGGTAAGTTATATTATCAGGGAATTGATATTGAAGAAATTGTGGGAGGATTTTTATCGGAAAAACGGTTTGGTTATGAAGAAGTAGTCTACCTGCTTATATTTGGGAAACTGCCCAATGAAAAAGAACTGGAAGAACTGAAAGACATGCTGGCGACTTACCGCCAGAGCCTGCCGACCAGTTTTGTCCGTGATATCATTATGAAAGCGCCGAGCGTGGACTTGATGAATACGCTGGGGCGCAGTGTTTTGACGCTGTATTCGTATGATGACAGGGCCGATGATACGACGACAGAAAACGTATTGCGGCAGTGTCTGCAGTTAGTGGCGCTATTTCCAATGTTTGCCGTATACGGCTATCAGGCGGCAAGCTATTTTCACGAGGGCAGCAGCTTCTTTTTACACCCGCCGAAGCCGGAATACAGTACGGCGGAAAATATTTTGCATATGCTGCGGCAGGACAGTGAGTTTACGCCGCTGGAGGCAAAAATTTTAGATATCGCTTTAGTTCTTCATGCCGAGCATGGCGGCGGTAATAATTCTACTTTTACCGACCATGTAGTAACGTCTTCCGGTACGGATACTTATGCGGCGATATCGGCAGCGCTCGGCTCGCTCAAGGGGCCTCGCCACGGAGGGGCGAACCGCAAAGTGTCGCAGATGTTTGAGGAAATGAAAGAAAAGGTCAAAGATTGGGAAGACGAACAGGAAGTAGAATCCTATCTGGTGGCCCTCCTGAATCAGCAGGCGTTCGACAAAGCCGGACTGATTTATGGAATGGGGCATGCCGTGTACTCCATATCAGACCCGCGTGCCAAGACATTTCGTCATTTTGTTAAGAAACTGGCAGATGAAAAGGGAATGCAGAAAGAATATGCGCTTTATAACTTAGTGGAAAAACTGGCGCCGAAAGTAATTGCCAACGAGCGTCATATCTACAAGGGAGTCAGCGCCAATATAGACTTTTACAGCGGACTGGTTTACAGTATGCTCGATATACCGCATGAATTGTATACGCCGCTTTTTGCGATGGGGCGTATTGCCGGATGGAGCGCACACCGTTTAGAAGAATTAGTAAATGCAGGAAAAATCATTCGTCCGGCGTATAAGGCAGTTGCCAAGCACAAGTCATATGTACCGATGAGCGAACGCGATTGATATAAGATGAACGGTACAGTACACTGGGACGAGGAAGACGAAACATGAACGAAGAACAGGTTTTATGTGCCTGCAGTGCGTATGAGGAGAAGTATTATTTCAATCCCCGCTTTGACTCTCTGCCGGCGCAGATACAGGAAGAACTGAAAATATTAGCCGTCAGTATGACGGCGGATGTAGGGGGCGTCTTTTCCATGGAATTTGGAGAGGACGGAACTCTCTATATGTCGTCGACGGCAAGAGAAGATGATTTCTTTTATGACGAGATTGGAAGTCATTTAAAAATAAAACAATACCGAATCCAATATGAGGAATTATTAAAAAGTTTAGAGACTTATTATCATGCTTTTTTTATTGAGGCGGTAAACGGAGGAGAACATGTTACTGGCAATTGATATTGGAAACACGAATCTAACGTTTGGTGTCTTTAATGGAAACTCCATTTTGCACACTTTTCGTTTGACAACAAGTCTGCCGAGAACTTCGGATGAGTTTGGAGTACAGATTTTGGAGCAGTTGTCGCACAAGGATGTACGGGCGGATGATATCGGGGGCGTTATTATTTGCTCGGTAGTATCAAAAGTAATGTATTCTTTAACGAGCGGGATTCGCAAATACTTGAATTGTGACCCGATGATTGTCGGACAGGGAACAAAATCCGGTATCCGTATTGCAACGACGAATCCGATGGAAATCGGCGCGGATAGAGTTGTCGATGCGGTGGGAGCCTACTTTTTATATGGCGGGCCGGTTATTGTTATTGATTACGGAACAGCTACCACGTATGATTTAGTGTCGGAGGACGGCGCTTTTGTTGCTGGAGTTACGGCGCCCGGCATACGAATTAGCGCCAAGGCGCTTTGGAGCAACGCCGCCAAGCTGCCGGAAATTGAAATTGTAAAACCGGAATCAATACTGGCTAAGACGACGATTACCAGTATGCAGGCGGGGCTTGTGTATGGAACAATCGGACAGGCAGAGTATATTATAGAGCAATTTAAAAAACAATCCGGATATTCGGGAATCAAAGTAGTGGCAACCGGCGGATTGGGAAGAATCATTTCCGAGGGTACGGATAAAATTGATATTTATAATTCGGAATTAACTCTTCAGGGAATGCGGTTGATTTTTGAAAGAACTAAAGGAAGCGAAGAATGAAGTTAAAAATTGGACAAGTATGTTTACATGGAAATGTAATATTAGCACCAATGGCAGGCGTTACCGACCTGCCATTTCGTCTGCTCTGTAAGGAGCAGGGGGCGGATTTGATTTGCACGGAGATGGTAAGCGCCAAAGGAATTATGTATAACAATAGAAATACAGAAGATTTGCTTCGTATTGACGACAGGGAACGTCCGGTCTCCCTGCAGCTTTTTGGCGCTGACCCCGATATTATAAGCGAGCAGGCAAAACGGATTGAGGAAAGAAATTTTGATATTTTGGATATCAATATGGGGTGTCCGGTTCCGAAAGTAGTCAACAATGGGGAGGGTTCGGCTCTTTTGAACAATATTCCGCTGGCGGCTAAAATTATTGAGAAGACGGTGAAAGCGATTGACAAACCGGTGACGGTGAAATTCCGCAAAGGATTTCGTGAAAATGATATGCAGGCCGTGGCGCTGGCGAAAGCGGCGGAGGAGGCGGGTGCTGCTGCCGTGGCGGTTCACGGACGCACGAGAGAGCAGTATTACAGTGGGAAAGCAGATTGGGATGTGATTGCAGCCGTGAAGCAGGCAGTCAGTATTCCGGTTATCGGTAACGGCGATATCGTGACGCCGCAGGATGCACAGGCGATGCTGACACAAACCGGATGCGACGGTATTATGATTGCACGCGCCGCCAGAGGAAATCCATGGATTTTTTACCAGATTAAGGAATATCTGCAAAGTGGAAAGGAGGTAGCAAAGCCCTCTTTTCGGATTGTATGTGAGACGATTTTGCGTCATGCGAAAATGCAGACGGAGTGGAAAGGAGAAAAGAGAGGTATTCTCGAAATGCGCAGCCATGCGGCGTGGTATACGGCGGGATATCCGCATTCTGCGGCGCTGCGGCGGCAGATGAATGATATAGAGACTTACCAGAAATTAGAGGAATTACTCAAAAATTGGATGTAGAAGGCACAGTTTCGACAAGCTCTCTACACATCCTGTTCACATTTTCTTTATATTCTCAATTTCAGTAAAATGGGAAAAAAGAATGGCCGGAACGGGAGGACTGGATTTTATTGGAAAAACGGATAAAAAAACAAAGATTTTACGCTATTGCCGCTGTCATTATCGCCATTGCCGGTATGGCGGCATTGTTTTATAGATTTTGGGGAGCAGAAGAAAAACAGGAGGGGACAGGGCAGACGAAGATGACGCTTACGAAAAGGGATATAGCGGACTCGGTCAGCGTCACGGGTGTGTTGGAGAGTGTCAGCACGAGGAAAGTCAGCGCCAATGTATCCAATGTAGTAGTGAAGAAAGTAAATGTCAGAGAGGGAGATATAGTCAAAAAGGGTCAAAAGCTGATGTCGTTTGAGGAAACGGATTTGCGGATGGCTCTTTTTGACAGGAAAGAAAGTTTGGCGGCAGCAAAAGTGCAGGCAGAGGTGCAGCTTGCTGCTGCCAGCCGCAAACTGGCGGAAGCAAAAGAAAATTATGCGATAAAAAGGAAGAGTTATGCTGTCGCGGAAAGAGTGGCGAAAGCCGACTATCAGGCAGCGAAAGAGGCATTTCAATCTGCCGGCGATTCGGGGGAGCGGCGGAGGGCCGGACAGACATTGGAACAGGCAAAGCGGGCTTATGAACAGGCGCAGTTGGAGAGAGAGGCGGGGAACCGGCAGAACCGCAGTAATCTCCAGTCGGCAAAGGAACATGTCATCGTCACAAAAAATGATAATAAATCGCTTATGCGGGAGGCGGAACAGAAAGTCAGGGAAGCACGGAAAGCATTGAAAAACTGCTCGGTAACTGCTCCGATTTCCGGTACTGTTGTAATGGCAGGAGTGGAAGAGGGCGACCAATATCAGGGCGGGGATTTGTTTGAGATTAGCGATTGCGACAATTTGCAAGTATATGCGACAGCAGATGAATACGCGGTTCCGCGCATTGGCAAAGGACAAAAGGTGCGGGTTTTTATCAATGCTGCCGGAGAGGATGAACGGGAGGGGGAAATTTCTTATGTGGCGAAGACAAAAGGAGTTCCCCGTACCGGTACAAGCGCCGCCAATGGCGGCACGGCCGGCGGAAATGGTTATTCCGCCACGGCTTCGGGGTATGTGATTCGCATTCAGTTAAAGGAGAACAGTGAAAATTTGCGTATCGGGATGACAGCCAGATGCAGCATTATAATAGAAGAGGCGGCAGATGTTTTTGCCGTGCCATATGATTCCGTGTACAAAAACAAAAACGGGGATACGGTCTTGTATGTGGAAGACGGGAACGGAGCGTGCAGGGAGATTACCGTTTCCAAGGGGATGGAAAGCGATTATTATGTAGAGGTGATGGGGGAAGAGCTGAGAGAGGGATTGCAGGTGATGATTCCGGCTGATACCGGCGAAGGGGAGGAGCAGAATGTTAATTGGGGAGAGTATTAAACTTGGCATTAAGGGGATTGCCAATAATAAAATGCGGGCCGTGCTTACGATGCTCGGTATTATTATCGGCATTGGTTCGGTGATAGCCATAATGACGGTAAGTTCTTCACTGACGCATTCCATTACCCGCACTTTTGTGAAGATGGGAGCCAATAATATCACGGCAGGACTGCGCAAGAAAAGCGATAAGGAGTTGGAAAGAGTGAATGGCGGGAATATGGGAGACCCGCAGAAGCAAATGAACCGTAAGGAAGAAGAGCGTATTACCGACGAGATGATAGCCGATGTGAAACGGGAATACCGGACAGAGATTGCTTCGGTGGCGCTGAATGAAATTATCGGTAATGCCGTCTTACAATCCGGCAGGGCTTCAGCCAACGTGAGCATTTCCGCAATTAATCGGGGGTACTTTGATTCGCATGACAGCCGGCTTCTGTGTGGGCGGTATTTGTCAGAGAGAGATGTGCAGGAACGCAGACCTGTGATTATGATATCCGACAGGCTTGCCGGACAACTGTCTGCCGGCGGCGGACAATCCGTTCTCGGCCGTCCGCTCACGATTGCGGCGGGGAATATGAATTATGATTTTTATGTTGTCGGAGTATACAAATACAGAGAGGATAATTCCTTTTCGCAGGAGGCGGAGGAGGATGTAGTGACAACGGTCTACATTCCGGTGACAACGGGGAGGGAGATTATGCACTCTGCCGACGGATATGGAGCGTTTACTATTGTCGCCCACCCTCACGTAGAGAATCTGGCTGCTTTTGCCGCCCGAATCGAAACTTATATGAACCGCAAATTTTTTGGGAGCAATAAAGACTATCAAATCGGCACGGTGACGATGAGTTCCATAAAAGGCTCCATGAGCAATGTCATACAGTCAGTATCTGTTGCCATTGCCTTTATTGCGGGAATATCGCTTCTGGTAGGCGGGATTGGCATTATGAATATTATGCTCGTATCCGTTACCGAGCGGACAAAAGAGATTGGCGTGCGGAAAGCGCTTGGCGCAAAAAACAGTGCGATTCGTTTTCAGTTTATTGTAGAATCCGTGATACTCTGTGTAATCGGCGGTGTACTGGGAATTATTCTCGGACTGCTGCTGGGAGCGTTTGCGGTGTCCGTGTTAGGATATCCGGCAGTGGCTCCCGTATCGGCTATCGTGGGAGCGGTCGTGTTTTCGATGATTATCGGAGTGCTATTCGGTTATTATCCTGCCAATCGGGTGGCAAAAATGAACCCCATTGAGGCATTGCGGTATGAATAGGATTAGGAAAAAATTGTCTTTTTTCCTAATATATCAATTTTTGTTCTCAATAAGTCATTGTTTGGCATGACTGATACAGTTATATTTTATAATGAAAGGTATTAAAAAATATAATTTAAGGAGGTTAATGTTACAATGGGTTTACAATTTAAGAAGCCAATAAAGGCATTATTGGCTGGGGTTATTATGCTTTCGCTGATGCTTGGGGTATTTCCAATCAGTGAAAAGAAAGCCGAGGCGGCAGGTGGTTCTGACGCAGTTATCAATTTATCGGCAAAGTATCAGGAAATTAAAGGTTTTGGCGGTATGAATCATCCTTCATGGGCAGGAGATTTGACGGCAGGACAGAGAGAGACGGCATTTGGCAATAATACGAACCAATTAGGTTTTTCCGTACTTCGTATTTTTATTGATTCTGACAGCAGGAATTGGTATAAAGAAGTTCCTACTGCCAAAGCGGCGATTGCCAAAGGCGCTATCGTATTTGCGACACCGTGGAATCCGCCGGCCAATCTTTTGGAAACATTCAATCATAATGGGGATACAAAAGCTAAGAGACTGCGACATGACAAGTATGCTGAGTATGCCGCACACATCAATAATTTTGTGATGTTTATGAAGAATAACGGAGTTAATCTGTATGCGGTTTCCATGGCTAATGAGCCGGATTACGGACATGACTGGACATGGTGGAATGCAAGTGAAATCGTGACATTTTTGAAATATTATGCCGGTTCCATAAATTGCCGTCTGATTGCTCCGGAATCGTTCTCTTATAATAAAAATATTATGGACCCGATTTTGAATGATTCAAAAGCGCTGTCCAACGTAGATATTGTGGGAACTCATTTGTACGGTACTCCGTATAGCAATTTTGCATGGCCTTTGTTCCAGCAGAAAGGCGCCGGCAAGCAGCTTTGGATGACAGAAGTTTACTATCCGAACAGCGACCAGAATTCAGCGGACAGATGGCCGGAGGCATTAGGAGTTTCCGAGCATATACATAATGCAATGGTGAATAATCTGCAGACCTATGTCTGGTGGTATATTCGGAGAAGTTACAGTCCGATGAAAGAGGACGGCACCATCAGTAAGCGCGGCTACTGCATGGCACAGTATTCGAAATTTGTGCGTCCGGGGTATAAACGTGTGATGGCAACGGAAAAGCCGAATCAGGGAGTGTATGTTTCGGCGTATACGGGAGACGGAAAAGCGGTTATTGTTGCAGTAAATAAGAGCTCTTCCTCCATCAGCCAGAAATTTACCGTAAACGGCCAGAATATCGGAACGGTAGACCGTTATCGTACGGCTTCCAATGAAAATCTGGCAAAGACTTCTAATCTTGCTTTGACAGATAATGGCTTCTGGGCATATTTGCCGGCAAACAGTGTTTCTACTTTTGTCTGCACATTAAAGTCATCATCTTCAGTTAATACCAATCCGACGACACTTGCCAACGGCTGGTATTGTATTAAAAATCCGGCTTCCGGAAAATATCTTCAGGTGACGGGAAATAAAGGGGCAGCAGGACAAAATGTAGAGGCAGGAGCAAAATCATCTGCTCTGGGCCAGAAATGGTATTTCAGAAAACTGGATAATGGCTATTGCACGCTGTCAAGCGCACTCGGCGATTATATGCTCGACGTCAGCGGGGCGGGAACGAGCGATAATACGAATATCGGAATTTATCATGCCTATAGTGGCGACGCCCAGCAATTCAAACTGAAAACGACTTCGAAAGCCGGACAGTTTGGTATTATGACAAAGGTAACAAACGATAAGAGCGGACTTCATCTTCGTGTAGTGGATAATACGAATGTAGTGCAGAACGCATATTGGGAAGGAACGAATCAGGTTTGGCAGTTCGAGCCGACAAACTAATTATAATATATTAAAAAGATAAAAAACTCAAAATCCGGTAAAAGCATTTTTCATCTGCCTGAACCGGATTTTGGGTTTTTTAGTGTATCAATATTTTTAATAATATTATTCGAAACAGTGTTGTGGAAGATAGGTCAGCAATGCCTCGTCCAGTTTGGAAGCAATAATAGGTTTTTCCAGAAAATCAGTAAAACCGGCATTGATATATCGCTCTCTTGCGTCCGTCATCACATTAGCGGTGAGTGCAATGACAGGCAGCGTTTCAAACTTTCCTCCCATACCGCGTATATGTCCGAGCGTTTCTATTCCGTCCATATCCGGCATAAGGTGGTCTAACAGTAATAAATCGTAATGGTTTTTTCTAATCATTTCCAGACATTCCCTGCCGCTTCGGGCGCAGTCCAGTTGGATTGCCGTGCGCTTCAATAATCCTTTGACGACGATTAAGTTGGTTCGGGTGTCGTCGACCGCCAATATTCTGGCTTTCGGGGCATATAGATTTTGTTTTCCTCGTGCTTTTTCATCCTGCGGTTTCCGGCGGACATCAAAGGCGCCGATTGGCGTCGGATTTGCTACTTCCTGCGGCAAAATAAAGGAAAAGGAAGAACCTTTGCCATAAACGCTGCTTACTTCTAATTTGCTGTTCATCTGCTCCAAAAGGCGGACGACAATACTCATGCCGAGTCCGGTGCCCTCAATACGGCGGTTGCGCTGTTCGTCCAGACGTTGGAAAGCAGTAAATAAATTTTTCATTTCGTCCTGCTTCATTCCGATACCGGTATCGGTTATTTTGATTGCCAGTCCGATTTTATCGGAATCTATTTTGGTATGGCTGACATGGAAAGTAATACTGCCCGTTTCCGTATATTTGACAGCGTTAGTCAAAATATTGATAATGACCTGCTTAATGCGGAGCTCGTCCCCGTACAGAAGCGAGGGAATAGTTTCTTCGATTTCAGTATGGAAAGCAAGCTGTTTTTCTTTTAAGCGGATGGAAATCAGATTATAAATATCCTGAATCATGTCTGCGACACGGTATTCGACAGGGATGATTTCCATCTTGCCAACTTCAATTTTAGAGAAGTCCAAAATATCATTAATAATGCTCAATAACATTTTACCCGCATTTTTTATGTCATTGGCATAAGAGCGAATCGTCTCGTCTGTCGTTTCGCGCAAAATCATTTCATCCATGCCAAGAACCGCATTGATTGGCGTGCGGATTTCATGCGACATATTAGAGATGAAGACCGTCTTTGCCATGTTGATATCGGTAAGCTGCTGGTTTTTTTCCTCGACGGCGGCAATGATATTTTCCTGTTGCAGCAGACGGAGCATATCTTCATGAATGTCCTGCACCGTATATACAAATACGGGATTTTCCCGCGAAAAACCTTTCATGTGGTTAAACATAAGGCGAACCCAGATGTACTCCCCCTGCATATTCTGCATTTGAATCTCAAATTTGAAAAGTTTCTCTTGTTCCAATTGGTGGATAATGTATTCCGGTTCCGACATCATTAGAAACATACTCTTATCATCCGGCAAAAACATGTTGGCAATCATGTAACGCCACTGGGAATATTTGATATCCAAATAATCCTGACGGTCTACGCTGAGCTCGGTCGTCGTGGAATTTTTGCAGGTGTCATTCTTCAAATCCACAATCATCGAAAACAGATAATTTTCCTGTATTGTATCCATTTTCAATTTTTCAAATTTATCGGACTGCAGCCCGTGAATGTTTTCAAAAAACATTAAAACGCTCTCATTTTCGGAAATTTTGAGTATATGAAAATTGTAGCGTCTGTTCTCCAAATCGACACTGCCGCTGAAGTTGTCCTTTTCAAATAGCGTTTCGTCCGTAAACGCGTCATAGCTGGCGGCGATAGTATCCGAACTTTTCTTGCTGCTCGAAAAAAGAAGACGGTACGCCTCCGATAAAGTGCCTTTATGGGCAAGGTATTCTTTCAAAAAGTCATCAGCCTGTAATTCCTCGTAAGTGCTCTCCTCCGGAAGAATCAAATATAAACCGGAAATACGGGGATACAGCTTTTTCAGTACTGCCTGAATTTTGTTGTCGTTGCGCTCTTTTCCTATCATCATATTTACTCCGTATGTAATAATTCAATTATTATAATAACAGTATATCACAGGTAGTTGGGAAAGACAAAGAAATCTTGCGGTATATGGGAAATGTGTGATGAATTGAGGATAGTTTGGAGTGTCAAAAGGTATACTTTAAAGAAAGGAAAATCAGCGCAAATCCGTGCAAAACTTATAAAAGCGGATAGGAGTAAGAAGCTGCTTTCAAAAATGTATGGAGCAAAATTAAGCTATGTATCTTCTGATGAGGCAATCGTGACTGTGACTGCAACAGGCAGGATAAGAGCAAAAAGGAGTGGGAAATGTACTATTTATGTACGTGCCTTAAATGGAATAAGCAAGAAAGTTAAAGTTATTGTAAAATGATTGCTTAAGTCATTTCAGGCGTAAATGAGCTGGGAAATATCAGTTCTTCTATGATAATAATGATTCGAGGACAGCGTTAGATTATAACTGCTGTCCTCTATATATTTTGGATAATCATAAAATGTAAATACGGAACTATATTCTGCAAAAAGGGAATCTGATTAGACTTCCTTTTGAAGTATGATAGTATTTCAATGGATATTTTAGGACTTATGGCAGTGTTAAGTTTTGGATGAAAAAATTTGTTGACAGAACAGCCGCCCAGTCTGACGAACTAAGCGGCTATTTTGATATACTTATTATTGGGCTAACCGTCTATCGGTAGACCTGTGGGCCAGCTGTTACCAGTAGGTGTCTTTTTTTATTATATGGAATCCTTTTTTGTTAATTCAAATTGTCCGACAAGTTTATCCAGCATCATCGCCTGCGCGGATAACTGCTCGCTTGTTGCAGATGCTTCTTCAGCAGTAGCGGCATTGCTCTCTACGACACCTGAAATCTGATTGACGCCAATTTCTGCCTGCCGCATTGCCTCTGCCTGTTCTTCCATCATGACTTTTAAATTTTGGGAAAAATCAGCAATCTGCTTAATTCCCTCTACAATGGATTGAATAGCGGTTGAAGCATGGTCTGCTACGCTGTTTCCTTCTGCTACCTCGTTAATGGAAGCTTCAATCAATTCTCTTGTATCAATAGCTGCCTTTGCACTCTGGTCTGCCAATTCTCTAATCTGGTCAGCAACCACGGCAAAGCCACGCCCTGATTCGCCGGCACGGGCGGCTTCTATAGAGGCATTTAGTGACAGAAGATTTGTTTGTGCCGCAATGGATTCGATTTCAGAAATAATATCTCCGATTCTGTTGGAGGCGTCGTTGATTCGCTCCATAGCAGCCATCATCGTATCCATTTCCTGACGGCTCTTATCAGCAGCTTTTGCATATTCCTGTGCCTTTACATAGGAATCGTCTGCACTCTGTGCGCTCTTTTCCATTGCTTCTGTAATATCTGAAATAGTTGCGTGCAGTTCTATGACAGCATTCGCCTGGTCTGTGGCTCCCTCGGCAAGACACTGTGATGCGTTCGCCAGTTCGCCGGAACCAGCAGATACCTGATTAGAGGCATCCCCAATAGATAATAATGTTTCGGTCATCTGGTCTCTTAATCCACGCATGGACTCGTACAATTTTTTGAAATTTCCCGTATAGCTATCGGCTGCTTTTGAGCGGACGGTATAATTACCGTTTGCCATTTCACCTAATACTTCTTCAATATCAAAAATAATGGTATTTAGATTATCCGCCATTTCCCTTGCATCATTTCCCATATGTTCTACTTCATCTCCGGTCTCAGTCGTTGGAAATGGAGTAGAAAGATCCCCGGCTGCAAATGTTTTCAAACGCGCACCCAGTTCTCCCAGAGGAATGGAAATCCTTCTGGCAATTTTCTTTCCGATTTTTGTAGACAATACCATAGCAAAGGCAATTACAAAAAGAATTGCTAAAACAAGAATCCATCTGACAATAGTTAGTATTGTACTCAAACGATTTCCCTCTGTGACTTTTACGTTCAGAAGCCCTTCTAATTTGTCGTAAATGCTGTTGTATGCTCCCGTTAGTTCAGACAATGCCAATTCTTGTGCCTGAACGCAGAGAGCCCGGTCTGTAGTAGCACCCAGCTTCATAATCTTTGCATCTAGTTCCCAGTAGCTATCCAGTTCGGCTTTAATGGCATCATAGGTAGTTCTGCCGTCACTTGATACAATGGTATTTTCTATCTCTGCAAATACACTGTCAAATGCCACTTTCTTTTCATCATGCTGCTTTACGACAGTGTCAATGGCATCTTTATTGTCATACCCGATGGCGGCGCGGAGTGATGAGCGGATATCAGCAAATTCAAACATTGCCCTGCCAATATCTCCCTGTGCAAAACCATAATTATTTAATGCATTGGAATACCAGCTGGATATGATAATAAGGGCAATGACACCTAAAATCGCTGCCCCCGCGGTAATGGTGGATACTTTGAAAATAGATCTTGTGAGTTTTTTTCAATGTTTTCTTTTTTGTTCATAGTTATAAAATTCTCCCCTCTGTTGCAAAGTCCGATAATGGAGTTTGTTATTACGTTTACTTGGAGTATGTTGGGGAATTTATGTTCCAAAGATGTGAACTATGTTTAGAAATACTTAAGTAACTTTCAATGAAGAGCAAAAAGTTCATAGATTGGGATATAAATTCTCTAAGTACGGTATAACTTCAAGAAATTTTCTATAATAGCAAATTGCATCCAAATTTATTTATTACATTTTTATTATACTACCTTTATTGGAAGAGTCAATGTATAACCTGCTTTCTATTCATGCATAGCTGAGATAAAATTGGATTATCGCTCACTTCCAATTTGCCATTCTCAGAGAGACTATACTTGCACATCATGTATTGATATGGTAATTTAAGAGCGGGGGATAGTAATTCGCAAATAAAAATACTGGGAGGAAATATATGTCACAAATTTTTTGCAGGAGAGGCGGAGAGACTTGGTTTGGAGACAGAAGAAGATGTTATTGCAATGGTTAAGGAACTAAGAAAGGAAAAGCGGTGAAATAATTGCGGATAATGGTTGATACAAATGTGTTGAGTTCGTTATTGGAAGACGTGGATGTTGATAAGCCAGAGATTTTGACATCGGCGGAGTTTGTGGAGAGGTACTGTTGATGTATGGATTTATAAGTTTGCATAAGGAAATCAGGAGGCAGAAATATGGAAACGCATACACAGCGTTCAATTAAACATTGTCTGGATATGATTGCACCTCTTGAAATGCCAAATGGGAAACTAGAAGATGGGTGGCGGCAATTTTACCAGTTTATGGTTTCGCTTTATCGTGATATGTTGAGATATGAAGTATTATCACGTCTTGGTATTGAGGTATATCAAAAGGCGGATGAAATCCATATAATCCATGTGGCACATAAACAAATGATGGAGGGGATAGAGTATTTATGTAAAGCACCCGATAGCAAATACAAGTGGATGAATTTTCTTCGTCTTGATTTTTAAAATGCATATTTGCCAATTCCAACAGTGAATGACATATGCAATACACTGCCTGCCAGAAGTTCCGAAGTTGTAAAAAGATTAGAGGAAATCTGTCAGGAATGAAGATTAGGGCAAAAATATATGCGGTTTGTCGAATCGGGTGGAAATAGTGAATCCGGAAGATAATGATATTGACAGGGCATTGTATGTATTAAGAAAATATCGGAAAATAAATTGCAACAATACCTGAATGAAATATAAAAGAAATTGGAGGAAGAAAGATGTTATTTGTATGTTACCCAAAATGTTCAACTTGTAAAAAGGCTGAGAAGTGGCTGAATGAGCATAATCTGCAATATTCAGAGCGCCATATTGCGGAGGACAATCCTTCTTATGATGAATTAAAAGAATGGCATAAGAAAAGCGGGCTTCCCTTGAAAAGGTTTTTTAATACCAGTGGCGTGCTCTATAAAGAAATGGAATTGAAAAATAAGCTTCCGTCAATGAGTGAGGACGAGCAGTTGAAACTTCTCGCCACCAATGGAATGCTTGTGAAACGTCCGATTATAATCAGTGACGACAAAGTATTTGTCGGTTTTAAAGTAAATGAATGGGAAAATTTATTGTACAATCAAAAGAAAGAGGGGTCTGGTATGATATATGTAGAAAAAGAAATAAGTTATGCCGATTATGTCAGGCTCAGGGAAAGTGTTAATTGGAATAACTTTTTTAAAGGGCAGACAGAAAAATGTCTAAAAAATACATTGTATTCGGTAGCGGCCATAGATAATAATACGGTGATTGGAATGGGAAGATTAATTGGCGATGGAATGTATTATATGATAGTGGATGTAATCGTTCAGCCGGATTATCAGGGTAAAGGCATTGGAAGTAATATAGTTAATAGATTGACAGAGTATGTTCAAAAGGAAACGCCTGCCGGCGGTCGTTCAAGCATTCAATTAACTGCTGAAAAAGGGAAAGAGGGTTTTTATGAAAAACTGGGCTTCAAACTTATTCCGAATGAGTTTTGCGGGAGTAGTATGAGAAAAGTAATTCGCAGATAAGGAGATTTATATGGGCAAGGTATTGGCGGAAATGACGTTAGAGGAATTATGGGAGTTATTTCCTGTGTTTCTGATTGAACCGGATGAAAAGTGGAAGAAATGTTATTCAGTGGATTTAGGCGCTTCCGAAGTAAAAAAGCCGGTGCTGCTTCAGGCACGCCATTCTGTTGGGAACGGTAAGGGGCAAGCTTATTATAGGAATTGGAGAGGGTAAATATGATTGTCGGATTTATTATATGGAGCATATGCGCCGCCATTTTTACAGGCATAGGAATTTCCTGCCGTAAATCAAAAAAAGCAGCAGGCTTTTTTACTTTCGTAAAGCCGCCGGTAGTGGAAGATGTGGAACACTATAATTATGCAGTGTCCAAATTATGGTTTGTCGGGGCAGGTGTATTTGAAATTATTGGTGTTCCACTTTTGTTTTTAAAGCAAAATTCGCCCCTGTTTGTTCCGATGGTTTTTGCAGTAGTAGTTTTGCTTCTTGTTATGATGATTGTATACATAAAGATTGAAACAAAGTATAAAAAACAGGTTGAAAAATAAGTTTGATAGTTTGCTTTTCAATCCGCTATTTGTGCCCAAGCGCAGCGGAGGAATGGGGATTAAAATGAGAGATTATAGCCGTCAAAATAAAGAGGCATGGGAATATAATGCATATGACTTTTGGGTAAAGCACTCGGGTACACCGGTTGAGAGGGCGAAAAGAGATTTGAAAAATCCCATAGGAATGTTGAAACGGTATTCGGATTATTTTGAAACTTATCAAGGTGTTAAAATAGCGAACATATGCGGCTCCTGCGGAAAGAAAGCAGTTCCTCTGGCTATTTTAGGGGCGGAAGTAACCGTTTTTGACATTTCAGAAGATAATAAGAAATATGCGCTTGAGGTCGCAGCGGCTGCGAAAGTTGATTTGAATTTTGAGGTATGTGATATATTGGAAATTGATACAGGGAAGTATGGAAATTACTTTGATGTGGTGTTTATGGAAGGAGGCGTATTGCACTATTTTCATGACATTGATGAATTTATGCGTATCATGCATTCTTTATTAAAAGACGACGGCAAAATGATATGCAGTGATTTTCATCCATTTACAAAAATATCCGATATATTGAGTTTGGAACAGCCGGAGATGAGTTACTTTTCAACGGAAATTTTTGAGGGCGAAATGGCGCATGCCCGCTTTTTCGATGAAAATATTCGAGAACAAATGCCTAAGTGCAGTTATAGAAAATATACTATTAGTGAGATTATTAATGCAATCATACATAGTGGTTTTACTTTGAAAAAGTTTGACGAACATCCGGCGTGGACGAACGAGAAAATACCGGGGGAATTTACAATTGTAGCGGGTAAACAATATGAGCATCGCAAATTAAGAACAACGGAATACACCTGCGAGCCAAACTCTGAACTGCTGAATCATTTAGACGAGCTGCATACGACAGAATTAGGAATTGCACGGATAAAAAAGAATCTGTCGCTGGATACAGATGATGTTGTTGCATGGTGCAAAGATAAAATCAATTCGCCTCATGCCGCTATTACAAGAAGAGGTAAAAACTGGTATATAAATGTAGATGACATTGTTATTACAGTCAATGCGCATAGTTATACAATTATAACGGCACACTAATTCGTCCATTTGACTTTTATTGCAGGAAAGGTATCTATGTCAAGTATACTGTAATATCGTTGCACAGGTATACATATTGTGCTATTCTAAATAAGTGTATTTGTTTAATTGTCAGAGAAAGAGGGCCGGAGTTTATGCGCTTTACAAATAAGGAAATCATGCAGATTGCGATGAAGCAGTCTGCGGTTGACGCTAACTGTAAAGTAGAAGATTTTTGCAAAAAAGAAAATGTAGTAGTGGTATCGGAGAAACATGCACAGGCAAGAAAATATTTGCAATTGCCATTTGAGTGCAATTTAATTTCTTATGGCAACAATATTGTAGCGTCAACAAAAGAAGAGTACAGAGAAATTGTCGGGCTGTACATTAACAAATATCCGGTAGAACATTGTTTTGAAACTCCCAATATGCATGTTCTGAATGATGAAATGCAAAAGCAGGATTTAAGGATTTGTTTTATGGCGGAATATTTTTTGCCGGATGTAAATCATTTGCAAAAGCGGAATTGTGATTATGAATTGAGAACATTGAAACAAAAAGATTTTGCCGATTTGTATAAAAAAGAATGGGGAAATGCCCTTTGCGAAAAGAGAAAAGAACTGGATGTATTGGGGATTGCTGCGTATGACGATGAGAAACTGATAGGTTTGGCGGCATGTTCGGCGGATTGTGAATCCATGTGGCAGATAGGAGTAGATGTTTTGCCTGAATACCGGCTGCGGGGGATTGCGTCAGCGCTTACAAGCAGATTGGCATTCGAGATATTTGATGAGGGAAAAGTTCCCTTTTATTGTGCTGCGTGGAGTAATCTGAAATCTGTCAGAAATGCGATTAAGAGCGGCTTCAGGCCGGC
The DNA here is from genome assembly GCA_910589595.1 of uncultured Eubacterium sp. Classification (GTDB taxonomy): domain Bacteria; phylum Bacillota; class Clostridia; order Lachnospirales; family Lachnospiraceae; genus Eubacterium_F. The sequence continues at coordinate 4,190 of CAJUTM010000015.1, read as the reverse complement.
TTGGGTTGAGATGACGGTAAAAGATATCGATACAGTAACAAAAATGAATAAGTGATATCGGAAAAGAGGCTAAGCGAATTGGGCGGGAAACTGAGGAATATGACATCGGTATACATATCAAAGCAGGATAAAATGTTATTACTTTACCGGCAGGGGAGCAGAGTAGTTAATGATGTGTGGATTGGTTCTGCCGGAGGGCATTTAGAGGCAAATGAACTAAATGACGCAAAGGCATGCGTGCTGCGTGAAATGCGGGAGGAATTGGGGATTACGGAAAATGAAATACAAAATTTGCGTCTGCGCTATGTAACGATGCGAAGAACCAAGGGAGAGATACGTCAAAATTATTATTTTTTTGCAGAGTTAAAAGAAGATGTTGAGGGAGAATTTTCTTCTAATGAGGGGATTAGCAGATGGTTTCCTCTAACGGAATTAACATCTTTGGAAATGCCGTTTACGTCAAAATATGTGATAGAACATTATCTGGATGTGGGATGCAAAACAGATATGATATATGGCGGAATTGCAGATGGTGAGAAAGTCGTATTTATTGAGATGCCTGAGTTTTAAAGAGAATTTGTATAGTTGAATTGGAGAACGATTTGTATGGGAAACAAGTTATCAAGTATAGGAGGCAGCTATGATAAGAGAAGCAACGAAAGAAGATGTGACATGTATTGTTGAAATGGCGCTTATCATGTGGGAAAGCAATTTGGAAGAATTAGCAGAGGAGTTTGAGATGGCGTTAGAAAATGAAGAATGTGTGATATATCTTTATTGTGTAGACAATATGCCAATCGGATTTGCACAGTGTGGATTGCGCCATGATTATGTAGAAGGAACCGAAAGTAGTCCGGTTGGATATTTAGAGGGGATTTTTATTCGTGAACAATACCGCAAAAAAGGATATGCCGGAGATTTATTGACGAAATGCGAAAAATGGGTCAAACAAAAGGGCTGTTCTGAGTTTGCAAGTGATTGCGAGTTAAATAATAATGTGAGTCTTGCTTTCCATATGAATACGGGATTTAAAGAAGCAAACCGCATTATTTGTTTTACAAAGAGAATTTGAGAACATTATAGGTATCTTTGAAAACTGCGCAATGAATTGATGTATTGCTATAGTGATAGTAATTCCCAAAACAAATCTGATGATGACTGGGAGGGGTATCTGTGAATTTCATTTTTGATATGGACGGACTTATGTTTGATACGGAAAGAATTTGTATTAAGGCATGGGATTATGCCGGAGAAAAGATTGGTGTCGGCAAAGCCGGGTACATGGTACATAAGACGTTGGGAATGAATATTGCTGCCGCTAACAAAGTCTGGAATGAGGAATTTGGCGACAGATATAACGAAGATGAATTGAGGAAATATACAAATGATTATATGAAAAAATATTATGCTGAAAATACAGTTCCCGTGAAATATGGCCTGTATGAATTGCTTGATTATTTACGGGATAGAAACTGTAAGATGATGGTGGCAAGTTCTTCCTCCCGCCGGCAGGTTGAAAAACATTTAAAAAGCGCCGGAGTATCCAACTATTTTGTTGATATTATCTGTGGTGATATGGTTGAAAATTCAAAGCCGGCGCCGGATATTTACTTGAAAGCATGTGAGATATTGGGAGCATCACCAGAAGATTGTTTTGCTTTGGAGGATTCGAAGAATGGATTATTAGCAGCCTATAGGGCGGGGTGTAAGCCTGTTATTGTTCCCGATTTATGGCAGCCGGATGAAGAGATTTTGCAAATTATTGCTGCCAGATACGATAATCTGGAACAGGTAAAGGACGCTATTGCAAATGGAGAATTTATTTCAGCAAAGGAGGACTTAAAGTGAAATATATATCGGATGAGGATTGTTGTTTTGAGCAGGATAATTTTTGGTTCCGGTATCGTGCGGCGGCGATTATTATCGAGGATGGATGCGTTCTGATGGCATACAATGATGTCGATGATTATTTTTATAGTATTGGCGGGGGCGTACATCTGGGCGAGACTTCAGAGCAGGCGGTGATAAGAGAGGTAAAAGAAGAAACCGGCATGAAATATGAGGTGGAGCGGTTGGCATTTATAAGAGAATGCATGTATCATGGTAAAACTGCTTTTTCCGGTAAACAATGCCATATAGTAGAGTTTTATTATTTGATGAAACCAAAAGGGAAACGCTTGCTCAAAAATGGGGAGAGCAGAGGCACGACACAGGGAGTACCGGAATATTTGCGTTGGATACCATTGCAGGAACTGGCAGATTACAAAGTGTTTCCACAATTTTTTGGCGATAAGTTGTGTGAAATGCCGCAATCAATACAGCATGATATTTCAGATGAGCGTTAGGAAACGACCACTTATAGGAAGGTACAGGTACAGATTTTGTGTGAATGGAGGATGTATATGAACTTTTCTGAAATGACGGATGAAGAATTAGTTAAAATAAAGAAGGGCAGCGTGAAAATAGCTTTGATTGGTTTTGTATTTATTGCTGGCGCTCTGCTCTCTTTACTTTTTTTTGAAATAGATATTATTATAATCACTTGGTTTGTAATTTGTTGTTGCATTTCCGGCGGCTGTACCATTTATGTCTGTAAAAAAAATCATCCTATTGATTTGGAGCTGGGGAGAAGAAAACGGCAGGCAATATCAAGGGAAATACATCGTGTTGTACCAGCAGACTGCCAGACAGTTGTTACCGTGTCAAGAAATACGTTTGGGCTAAAACATGGGAAGTATTATATTTGGAAAGAGTACGATATGCTAAGCTTTTATCCGGTCTGGAGGGTGTTAAAGAATCCGATAGAAGAAGTGGTTTCGATTGCCATTGAAGATATCATGTATTATAAAGTGGAGGGGTATGTGGGATTTAGCGCCATGGGGCGCGGAGTTGATACCAGACGCCTGCGCTTAATTATGGTGGGGCAGCGGCAGCTCGTATGTGATTTTCAGGATTATAATACGTTAAAGATTGTCTTACCAGAAAAGGATTCTGCCTATATATCGAATGGGGGGATGACGTCAAAAGGAGCGAAAACTTCTTCTGCAGATGAGATAATGAAGTACAAAAAATTATTGGATGACGGAATTATTACGGCGGATGAATTTGAGAAAAAGAAGCGCCAATTTCTTGATTTATAAGTAGGAGTTTGAATTATGAAACGCATATTTTTAATGCTTCAGCGAAGTGTTGTGATATTGTCGGGTTTTATTTGGGGAGCAGTTAGTTTCTTTTGGTTGGGTTATAGCATTCTGACTATAGGTAATCTCATAGAGGAACCGGGTTCGCTCGATTATGAGTGGGAGGGCGAACGCATGCGTATATTTGGACTAATCGGGTGTGTTTTATATGTTCTAGTATTTGCCTGCATAGTATGGTTTTTGAAGAGGCAAAAACCATACTTGATTTTATTTCTGCTATCCATGCTTGGGAGCGGAATTATTTTAATCAGCTATATAGTTATGTTCAGAGAATAGCCTGCAGGCTTTACATAGAGTATGGGAGTGTTGTTTCTATATATCGTGTGGTATTAAGTTTGATTTTACAACGATACGACAGTCACCATTTAAAATCCATTCGTGCATCCCCGCATCACCGGTACAAAATATATATTCTGCGTCTACAGGAAATCTGAAAAATGCACGGTATAGTTGATTTATCATACCGCCGTGGGTAACGATGGCTAATGTGCTGTTTTCATCATTTTCCGAAATTATCTTTGACAGCATAAACTCAGCTCTATATCTGAATTCAAGTGCACTTTCCTGCTCATAAACGGCGGAATGTAATGGTACGTCGACTTGCGGATATTTTTCTTCGACAACATCATGGGCTAAACCTGCGAGCAAGCCGTTGTTAAACTCCATTAAGCGCTCATCAGGTATTAGAGGGGAACCGGTTTGTGAAGCCAAATGCTGTGCCGTCTGCATAGCTCTTTTAAGTGTGCTGTGATAAATCTTTTCAACCTGATAATTTTGACAGATGTATTTGCTCGTGGCTTCTGCTTGATTATGTCCCCGTTCGGTCAATTCAAAATCAGCTCTGCCCTCATGTACGTCAAGAATATCAGCTTCGCTTTCGCCGTGTCTTATTACTAATAGCTTCATAAAATCCATCCTTTCATCACATGTCAATGTTAGGCGTTTGCGAAACGCCAGAACCCGCATAAATACGGGGTTCTTTTTGTTACA